>JBGSLM010000028.1:0-37701 GCA_041740755.1 Parvularculaceae bacterium
GGCCCGCCCGGCAGCGCGGGCGATGGCGCGCGCCAACGCCAAAGCGAAGAATGACGCGCTGCGCGCCGTCGCGCGCGCAATTCAAAGTGGGGCGGATGAAATCCTCACCGTCAATGCGGCGGAAATCGCCGCGGCGCGCGACCTGTCGCCAGCTTTCATAGACCGGATGACGCTGAATCCGGCGCGCATCGCCGAGATGACGGCGGCGCTTGGCGTCATCGCATCACTCGACGATCCGGTCGGCAAGGTGATGGCTGAATGGACGCGGCCCAACGGTCTCAATTTTCAACGCGTCAGAACGCCCATCGGCGTCGTCGCCATCATTTATGAGAGCCGGCCGAATGTGACGATTGACGCAGCCGCTATCGCGATCAAGGCCGGCAATGCGGCGATCCTTCGTGGCGGTTCTGAATGCATTCGCACGTCGTCACTGCTGGCGAAGATATTTCGCGATGGTCTGAAAGCCGCGGGCCTTCCCGAAGATGCGTTACAGTTTATTGAGACGACAGACCGTGACGTGGTAGGCGCCTTGCTGTCCGGGCTGGACGGGGCTGTCGACCTTGTCATCCCGCGCGGCGGCAAGTCGCTGGTCGCGCGTGTGCAGCAGGATGCGCGGGTTGCGGTTCTCAGTCACCTCGATGGGATCTGCCATGTCTATATCGATCGCGACGCCAATATCGACAAGGCGGTAGCAATTGCCGTCAATTCGAAGATGCGCCGAACGGGCGTTTGCGGCGCTGCCGAAACCTTGCTCATCGACAAGGCCCGTCTCGCCGATTTGGCGCCGCCAGTGATTGCGGCGCTCCGCGGCGCCGGGTGTGCGCTGCGCGGCGATGCGGCGATCCGCACCATCGACGCGGCGGGCGCCGCCGCCAGCGAAGAAGATTGGTATACGGAATATCTGGCGCCGATCCTGTCGATCGCCGCCGTTGACGGGGTCGACGGCGCCGTCGCGCACATCTCCAGATACGGCTCGTCGCATACCGAAACCATCGTGACGGAAAACGCGGTGACGGCTGAGCGCTTCCTTCAGTCGGTCGACAGCGCCATCGTCCTTCACAACGCCTCGACGCAGTTCGCCGACGGCGGCGAATTTGGATTTGGAGCGGAAATCGGCATCGCCACCGGGCGGCTCCACGCCCGCGGACCGGTCGGGGTTGAGGAGCTGACCACCTACAAGACAGTCGTCCGCGGCGCCGGGCAGGTGAGGCCCTAATAGCCGGCCCGCCCCAGTATAGCAGAAAATGCTACTCTTAGGTCGTGTTTTCGACGGCTTGTGAAAGTTTATGAGCCCAATCGGCAGTTTTCGCTTGTCATGACGGAGGATCACGGTTTATTCCACATGGACTGGCGATTGCTGCAATGCAATGAAATGAGCGAGCCCGATGCGTTGGCTGTTAGAGATTGCGGATTTTGACGGAACGGCTGTGACGGCCGGGCCGTTCTTCGCCTCGCTCCTTCTTCTCGTCCTCGTACTTCTTATTAGCCCCCTCAGGGGAGCGGTGATGGAGCGGGCGCGCTAGGGACTTGAAGCGACAAAGACCTCCGGAAACCCGCTCCCGAAAGGAGCGGGTTTCTTTTTGGAACTCCGGCAGGAAACGACAATGACAGGCGAGCAGAAAAGACGATCAGACGCGATCACCAAAGGCCCGGCCCGCGCGCCGGCGCGCGCGATGCTGCGCGGCGCAGGGTATACCGATGAAGATCTGGCGCGGCCGCTGATCGCCGTCGTCAACACCTGGTCGACGGTGACGCCCTGCAATCTGCATCTTGCCGACCTTGCCGAGCCGGTGAGAAAGGGCGTGCGCGAAGGCGGCGGGACGCCGGTTGATTTCAATACGATCGTGGTCTCCGACGGCATCACCATGGGCGCTGACGGCATGCGCGCCTCGCTGATCTCACGGGAAGTCATCGCCGATTCAATTGAGCTTGCCGTGCGTGGCCATTCGCTCGACGGCGCCATCATCATGGTCGGCTGCGACAAAACCATTCCGGCGGCCGCCATGGTGCTGGCGCGGCTCAATATTCCGGGCGTGGTTTTTTATGGCGGCACCATCTTGCCGGGACGGTGCGCCGGCCGGGACCTCTCCATCCAGGATGTCTTTGAAGCGGTCGGCGCGCATGCGGCAGGAACCATCGACGACAAGGAACTCGATGCGATAGAGCGCGCGGCGTGTCCGGGCGCCGGCGCCTGCGGCGGACAATTTACCGCCAATACAATGGCGATGGCGCTGGCGTTCCTCGGGCTCGCGCCGATCGGCGCCGGCGATGTGCCGGCTGTCGATCCTGGCAAGGCCGCTGAGGCCGAACGCTGCGGCTGTCTCGTTGCGGCGCGCGTTCTGGAAGGTACGAGCGCGCGCGATTTCATCACGCCGGCGTCCTTGCGGAACGCTGCGGCTGCAGTCGTCGCAAGCGGCGGATCGACCAATGCGGTTCTTCACCTTGCAGCGATTGCGGCGGAAGCCGGAGTGCCATTCTCAATCGATATCTTTGACGCACTGTCGCGTGAGACGCCGGTAATCACCGATTTAAAGCCCGGCGGAAAATATTTGGCGCGCGATCTTTATGCGGCGGGAGGCGTACGCCTTTTCGGCGCGCGTCTCGTTGAAGGCGGCGTGATCGAAGATGCGCCGACGGTTTCCGGACGCACGCTGTTTGCTGAATTCAGCGAAGCTAAAGAGACCGCAGGGCAAAAAGTCGTTGGTTCCGTCGGCAAGCCTTTCAAAGCGACTGGCGGCTTGAGGATTCTCTATGGCGATGTCGCCCCGGACGGCGCCGTCCTCAAAACCGCCGGCTATGGCGATGGCGCATTCGAGGGTCGCGCACGCGTCTTTGAATGCGAGGAGGAAGCTTTCGCCGCCGTGTCAAACCGCGAGATAAAGGCGGGCGATGTCGTCATCATCCGCCACGAAGGTCCGAAAGGCGGACCCGGCATGCGGGAAATGCTTGGCGTCACCGCAGCGCTCGCGGGGCAAGGACTCGCCGGCAAGGTCGCGCTGCTGACAGATGGCCGGTTCTCTGGTGCGTCGCACGGGTTCGTCATCGGTCATATCGCACCGGAAGCCGCCGACGGCGGGCCGATCGCGCTGCTGAAAGACGGCGATGTCATCCGCATCGACGCCGAAAAGCGCCGCATCGACGCGGATGTCGATTGGGCTGCACGCCGGGCGGCATATGCGCCGCGCGCGCAAAAGCGCTTGGGCGGCGTCTTCGACAAATATGCGCGCCTTGTTTCTTCGGCGTCAAAGGGCGCCGTCACCATTCAATCATCAATCGACTGATCAACCGGAGAGTAGAATGCGAGTCTATACCGAACAGGACGCCAATCCCGCCGCCGTCAAATCGGCGCCAGTCGCCGTCATCGGCTATGGCAGCCAGGGCCGCGCCCATGCGATGAACCTGAAAGCGTCGGGATGCGACGTCGTCGTCGGCCTTCGCGAAGGCAGCGCGACGGCGAAGAAGGCGCGCGAAGACGGTCTTGAAGTCGCATCCGTCGCCAAGGCGACGGCCGGGGCAAAGCTCGTCGCGATCCTCACTCCCGACATGAGCCACGAGAAAATCTTCAACGAAGAAGTCGCGCCGAACCTTCAGCCCGGCGCCGCTCTTTTGTTTGCGCATGGATTCACCGTGCTCTACGGGCGCGTTAAAGCTCCCAAGACCGTCGATGTCATCATGGTCGCGCCAAAGGGCCCTGGCGATCTCGTCCGCCGCGAATATCAGCGTGGGCGCGGCGTTCCTTGCCTCTTTGCAGTTCATCAGGATGCAACCGGCACAGCGCGTGAGCGTGCGCTCGCTTATGCGAGCCTCATCGGCGGCACGGTCGCCGGCGCGATCGAGACGACGTTCCGCGAGGAAACCGAAACCGATCTTTTCGGCGAACAGGCTGTCCTTTGCGGCGGCGCATCGGAACTTGTCATCGCGGGTTTCGAAACGCTCGTAGAAGCGGGTTATCAGCCGGAGATCGCCTATTACGAGTGCATGCATGAATTGAAGCTCATCGTTGACCTTTTCTACGAAGGCGGCCTCGCGAAGATGCATGACTTCATTTCGGAAACCGCGAAATACGGCGACCTCGTCTCTGGTCCGCGCGTCATCAACGCAGAAACGAAACAGCGGATGCGCGAAGTGTTGAGAGACATTCAGACGGGCGCCTTCGCGCGCGACTGGATTTTGGAAAATCAGGCGGGAAAGCCGCGCTACGCTCAGCTTCTGAACGCCGATCTCAATCACCCGATCGAAGCGACTGGCAGGGAACTCCGGTCACGCATGTCGTGGCTGAAACCCGGCGCGAACACGAAAGACGATTAAGCGTTATGGAAGCGCGGTCAGCCATAGAAGCGTTGCGAACTCCTCATCCTGAAGAGCGGCGCCCCCTAGTCCTTCGAGACGCGGGCGTCGCCCGCCCTCAGGATGAGGGGTCGGCGCTCCGCTCCGGCGCCGAGCTTTTGCTTGACGCGCTGGAAGAGCAGGGCGTTGAAGTGATCTTCGGCTATCCCGGCGGCGCCGTGTTGCCGATCTATGACGCGCTCTTCCGGCGCGATTCGATCCGGCATGTGCTCGTTCGCCACGAACAGGGCGCGGTTCACGCGGCGGAAGGATACGCGCGTTCGACAGGCAAGGTCGGCGTCGTGCTGGTGACATCAGGGCCAGGTGCGACCAACGCGGTGACCGGGCTTACCGACGCTTTGCTCGATTCCATTCCGGTCGTCTGCATCACGGGCCAGGTCGCGCGGCCGCTGATTGGCACCGACGCGTTTCAGGAATGCGACACCGTCGGCATCACGCGTTCCTGCACGAAATATAATTATCTCGTGCCCTCGGCGAACAGGCTTTCCACAATTGTGCATGAGGCGTTTCACATAGCGCGCAACGGCCGGCCGGGACCCGTCGTCATCGACATCCCAAAAGATGTGCAATTCGAACAGGGCGCCTATACGGCTCGCGCCGATGCGCAAAAACGAAATTGCATCGTCACGCCTCCGATCAATCCGCATCAGATCGAACAGGCGGTCGAAATGATGCGCCACGCGCGCCGCCCGGTGCTTTACACGGGCGGCGGCGTCATCAACTCAGGCCGCGCGGCGTCGGAGGCGCTGAGGACGCTGGCGCACGAGACGGGCTTTGCGGTGACATCGACATTGATGGGGCTCGGCGCCTTTCCGGCCTCTGACCCGCAATGGCTCGGCATGCTCGGCATGCACGGAAGCCTCGAAGCGAACAGCGCCATGCATGATTGCGATCTGATGGTCGCGATTGGGGCGCGGTTCGATGACCGCATAACCGGAAGGCTCGACGCGTTCTCGCCGAATTCGCGAAAGATCCACATCGATATCGATCCGTCTTCAATCAACAAGAATGTCCGTGTCGACCTCGGCATTGTCGGCAACGCCGGCGAAGTGATGGAAGCGCTGATCAATCAGTGGCGCCGCCGCAGCGCGCGGGAAGCATTTGACCCGGCGCGCACCGAGAACTGGCGAAAGCAGATCGCAAAGTGGCGCGCCCGAAAGTCCTTCAGTTACAAACATTGCGACAAGCGCATCAAACCGCAATATGCGATTGAACGCCTTTATGCGCTGACGCGCGGCCGCGATGTCTATGTGACGACAGAGGTCGGCCAGCACCAGATGTGGGCGGCGCAGCACTTTCATTTCGACGAACCGAACCGGTGGATGACGTCGGGCGGGCTCGGCACCATGGGTTACGGACTGCCGGCGGCGGTCGGCGTTCAGGCGGCGCACCCGGATGCGCTGGTGATCGACATTGCGGGCGACGCGTCTGTCCAGATGACGATGCAGGAAATATCGACGGCCATTCAACATAATCTGCCGGTCAAGATCTTTATCCTCAACAACGCCTATCTCGGCATGGTTCGCCAATGGCAGGAATTGCTGCATGGCGGACGTTATTCGCATTCCTATTCGGAAAGCCTCCCCGATTTCGTGAAACTCGCGGAAGCTTATGGCGGCGTCGGCATCCGCGCCGAGACGCCGGACGAACTCGACGCGAAAATCCTTGAGATGATCAATGTGAAGCGGCCGGTCCTCTTCGATTGCGTCGTCACGCAGGAAGAAAACGTTTTTCCGATGATTCCATCTGGCGCGGCGCACAATGAAATGCTGTTCGGCGGCCATCATGTGACGGGCGACGAAATCACCGACGAAGGAAAGGCGCTCGTTTGATGGCTGAAGCCGTTTCCCAATCGGTCTATCCAGTCACGCGCGACGAAGGCGCGGCGGCGGAAATCATTATCGCCGTCATCGTCGATAATGAGCCGGGCGTTCTTGCGCGCGTCGTTGGGCTTATCTCAGCGCGCGGCTATAATATCGAGAGCCTCACCGTCGCCGAGACGGACGTTGAAAAGCACACGTCGCGCATCACCGTAGTGACGCGCGGAACGCCGGCGAAAGTCGAGCAGATCAAAGCGCAGCTCGGCCGTCTCGTGCCGGTGCGGCGCGTTATCGATGTGACGCGCGAGAGCGATGCGATCGAGCGCGAACTGGCGCTGGTCAAAGTCGTCAACAGCGGCGCGGACAGACTTGAGTCGATGCGCCTTGCGGAGAATTTCAGAGCCCGCGCGCTTGACACGACACATGCGTCGTTCGTTTTCGAAGTGACGGGCGCGCGCGAAAAGATCAACGCCTTTATCGAGCTGATGAAGCCGCTCGGCCTCACTGAAGTGTCGAGGACCGGCGTCTTGTCGATCAGGCGCGGCGTCGAAAGCGATTAGCATGATGCGGCATTGGAAACCCAAGCGACTTAGTCCCGCGCGGGGGTAATCCCTTCGCGCCTTTCAATCGTTGCAACCATCATTGGGACTAAGGAAATGACTTCGAACGACTATGTAAAGATTTTCGACACGACATTGCGCGACGGCGAACAGGCGCCGGGCTTTTCAATGTCTACCGATGCAAAACTGATCGTCGCGCGCGCGTTAAAAGCGCTCAATGTCGACATCATCGAAGCGGGGTTCGCCGCCGCCTCTCCGGGCGACGCCGCCGCCGTGCGCGCCATCGCCGAAGAGATTGAAGGGCCGGTCATCTGCTCGCTCGCCCGCGCAAATATCTCCGATATCGAGATTGCGGCGCGCGCGATCGAGCCCGCCGCGAAGAAGCGCATTCACACATTCATCGCCACAAGCCCGCTTCACCGCGAGGCGAAACTTAAAATGTCAAAGTCGGCGATCATTGAGCGTATCGGCGAAGTCGTCGCTTTCGCGAAAAGCTGTGTCGACGATATCGACTTCTCGCCCGAAGACGCGATCAGAACCGAACGTGATTATCTGCTCGAAGCCGTAACCGCAGCAATCGAGGCGGGCGCGACGACAATCAATATTCCAGACACGGTCGGATACACGACCCCGGAGGAAATTGCGGATCTCTTCCGCTTCCTGCGGGAGAATACGCCCGAAAGAATCATTCTCTCCGCGCATTGCCATGACGATCTCGGCATGGCGGTTGCGAATTCGCTGGCGGCGGTCAGGGGCGGCGCGCGACAGGTCGAATGCGCGATCAACGGCATCGGCGAGCGCGCCGGCAATTGCTCGCTCGAAGAGGTCGTGATGGCGCTTAAAGTGCGACGCGATTTCTTCAACGTCTCGACGCAGATTGAAACGACAAAGATCTATCCGGCGAGCGTCGCGCTTGCGCGCGTGACGCATAATCCGATCCCGCGCAACAAGGCGATTGTTGGTAAAAACGCCTTCGCGCATGAGGCGGGCATCCACCAGCACGGCATCCTCGCCGACCGGCGCACCTATGAGATTATGGACGCCGAATCGGTCGGCCTGCCGTCGAATGCGCTGGTGCTCGGCAAACACTCCGGCAAGCATGCCGTCGCCGCTCGTATCAAGGCGCTCGGGTTCGACTTGTCGCCACAGAGAATCGAAGACCTGTTTCCAGACTTCAAACACCTCGCGGATACTTGCCGCGAAGTGACCGACGCCGATCTTGTTCGCCTTGTCACTGGAAACGCCAGGACGGATGGCCGCATCGGACCCTGGCGAATGAGAAAGACTGAACTTCGCGTCGACCTCGAAGAGGATGAAAAGCCGTTTGCCCGCATCACGATGGAACATGACAATGGCGATCGCCGTACCGTGACGCATGCAGGCGAGGGTCCGATCGACGCCGCCTTCGCCGCCGTCTGCGCCGTCACCGGCGTTCGCGGAACGATCAGCGTTCTCGATCTCCACCACGTCGCGAGCGAAGGCGTTGTGCGCGCCGAGGCGGTCGTTGAGGTCGATGGCGAATTTTTCTCCGGAAAGGCGCAGGAAGTCGATATCGCCGATGCGGCGGTCGCGGCTTTTGTCGCGGCTATCAATCAGGCCGCCGCATTAAAGGCGAGCGGCGCTTCAAAAATCAAACTTGCAGCGGGAGCGTGAGTTATGCCGATCAACGCGACTAATTTCATCTGGATGGACGGCGCCCTGAAGCCGTGGCGCGATGCGACTGTCCATGTCATGACGCATGCGCTCCATTACGGCACGTCGTTCTTTGAGGGCGTACGCGTCTATGATACGCCCGAAGGGCCGGCGGCGTTCCGCCTCTACGATCACATCGACCGGCTTTATGATTCAGCTGCAATTTACGGCTGTGTAATTCCCTTTGAGCGGCAGACAATTATCAACGCCTGCGACGAGGTCGTATCGTCCAACAAGCTTGATAGCGCGTATTTGCGTCCGATAGTATTCTACGGCTATGGCGAGATCGGCGTCGCGCCGCCGCCGCACCTCCCTGTTCAGGTCGCGGTCGCGGGATTTCCCTGGGGCGCCTATCTCGGCGAGGACGGACGCGCGAACGGCGTTGATGTCTGCGTGTCGAGCTGGCGGCGCGTTGCGCCGGGCACGATACCCGCTGCGGCGAAAGCCGGCGGGAATTATTTGTCGGGCGTCCTCATTTCGACGGAGGCCAAGCAGCGCGGCTTTGCCGAGGGCATCGGCCTCGACGTCAACGGCCTTGTATCCGAAGGCGCCGGCGAAAATCTTTTCGTGGTGCGCAAGGGAAAGATCTACACGCCGCCGGTCTCCGCTTCGATCCTTCAGGGTGTGACGCGCGATACTGTCATCTCTCTTGCGAAGGAAGAAGGGTTCGAGATCGTCGAGCAAGCGATGCCCCGTGAAGCGCTCTACCTTGCGGATGAAATCTTTTTCACCGGCACAGCGGCGGAAATCACGCCGGTCCGATCGGTCGACCACCGCAAGACGAGAGTCGCCGGGCGCGGTCCGGTGACGGCGCTGCTTCAAGATCGCTTCTTCGGCCTGTTCAACGGATCGACCGAAGACCGCTGGGGATGGCTGCATAAAGTCAGAACAGAACCGAAAAAGGCCAAACGTGAAGCCGCAATCGCTTTTTGACAAATTATGGGCCCATCATGTCGTCGTCGAAGAGACGGCGGATGCGCCCGCTGTTCTCTATATCGACCTTCATCTCATCCATGAGGTGACGTCGCCGCAGGCGTTCACGGTGCTCGCTGAGCGCGGATTGAAAGTGCGCCGTCCGGACAGAACGCTCGCAACGCTCGATCATTCGACGCCGACGCTTCCCGCCGACAAGCGCGGACGCCTTCCCTATGCGACGAAGGAAGCGGAAGAGCAGGTCGAAACGCTGATCCGCAACTGCGCATCGCATGGCATCCGCCTCCTTGGTCTTGGCGACCCAAAGCGCGGTATTGTGCATGTGATCGGGCCTGAACTCGGGATTACGCAGCCCGGAAAGACGATTGTCTGCGGCGACAGCCATACGTCGACTCACGGCGCCTTCGGCGCGCTCGCCTTCGGCATCGGAACCACCGAAGTCGGCCATGTGCTGGCGACGCAGTGCGTCATGCAGCGCAAACCGAAATCGATGCGCGTCATCTTCGAGGGTTTGCCGCCGGAGGGAGTCAGCGCCAAGGATCTGGCGCTCGCGATGATTGCAAAAATCGGCGCCGACGGCGGACAGGGGTATGCAGTCGAATTCGCCGGCGAGGCGGTAGAGGCCCTGTCGATGGAGGGTCGAATGACCCTCTGCAACATGTCGATCGAGGCTGGCGCGCGTCTCGGCATGGTTGCGCCAGACGATAAGACTTTCGACTGGCTAAACGGGCGCGATTACGCGCCGAGAGGCGACGACTGGCGGCGCGCGATCGATGACTGGCGAAACCTTGTAACGGAAGTGGGCGCCGCATTCGACCGCGAGGTTCGAATAGACGCCGCGCGCCTTGCGCCGATGATCACTTTCGGCGTCTCGCCTGACGCAGCAGCGCCGGTCGATGCGATTGCGCCGGCGCCGGCGAGCGAGGCGGAACGCCTTGGCGCCGACTATATGAAGTTCAATGCCGGAAGGCCCTTTACGGATGCTGCGGTCAACCGTGTATTCATCGGCAGCTGCACCAATTCGCGGCTCGAAGATTTGCGCGCTGCAGCGGCGGTAATGCGCGGGCGAAAGGTCAAGAAAGGTGTCGTCATGCTCGTCGTGCCAGGCTCTGAACAGGTAAAGCGCGATGCGGAAGCGGAAAATCTTCACCGCGTCTTTCTTGACGCCGGCGCGGAATGGCGCGAGCCCGGCTGTTCAATGTGCATCGCGATGAACGGCGATCAGGGCGAGCCCGGCGATCTCGTCGTCTCGACCTCGAACCGCAATTTCATCGGCAGGCAGGGAAAAGGCGTCAGAACCGTTCTTGCAAGCCCCGCCACGGCGGCGGCCTCCGCAATCGAAGGCAGGATCGCCGATCCGCGCCCCTATCTGGAGGTAAGCCGTGACGCATGAGCCGTTCAAGAAGCTAACCTCGCGCACCGTCGTTCTTGCGCAGGAAAATATCGACACCGACCAGATCATACCGGCGCGATTCCTGACGACGACGACGCGCGAAGGACTTGGACGCGCCGCGTTCTATGACTGGCGCTATGACGAGAGCGGGCGGCCGAGGAATTCATCCGTATTCAACGGCGTCAATCCGCAAACGCACCGCATTCTCGTCGCGGGTTCGAATTTCGGTTGCGGTTCAAGCCGCGAGCATGCGCCCTGGGCGCTTGCCGATTTCGGCTTCCGCGCTGTCATCTCCTCTGACATTGCGGACATTTTCAAAAGCAATGCGCTGAAGAACGGTCTGTTGCCCGTCACTGTCGATGATGCAACGCACAAAGCGCTGCTGGCGTCGTCCGGCGCCGAGGTGACGGTCGATCTCGAAACCGAGACCGTGACGATTGACAATGGCGCCGCCGCGACATTCAAGGTCGAGCCCTTCGCGCGGCGATGCCTGCTCGACGGCGTCGATCCGTTAGGGCACATCCTCAATCAAATGAAGGCGATAGAGGCATATGAGCGTTCCCATCAATAGTATTTGTCATTCCGGGGCGATGCAAAGCATCGAACCTAGAATCCACCGCGCCATGGATTCCAGACTCCACCTTCGGCGGCCCCGGAATGGAGCTTCACCGTGTTTCATCCAGTTGCGGATTTCTGAATGATGCATAAAATCGCATATCTCCCGGGCGACGGCGTTGGACCTGAAGTCTCGGCGGCTGCGAGAGCGGTCGTCCTGCGCGTGGGTGAAATATTCAATATACCGCTGAAATTTGAAGAGTTCGATTTTGGCGGCGTCGCCATCGATCGCCATGGCGATCCGTTGCCGCCGGAAACGCTGACCGCATGTCTCGGTGCGGACGCCGTCTTTCTCGGCGCGGTCGGCGGACCAAAATGGGAAAATGGCGGGCCGCGTCCGGAAGCGGGACTTCTCGCCCTCAGAAAGCATCTCGGCGTTTACGCAAATCTGCGTCCCATGCGCGTGATGCTAGGGAAAGAGACGCTCTCGCCGCTGACGCCGGACCGGGCGACAGGCGTCGATATACTGATCATCCGAGAACTGACGGGCGGTCTATATTTCGGAGAGAAACGCGAAGGAACCGAACGCGCGAGTGATAATTGCGTCTATACGCGTGACGAGGTTGTCCGTGTTGCGCGCATCGCTTTTGAAGCGGCGCGAGGGCGTCGCGGCAAGGTGACATCGGTCGACAAGGCGAATGTCATGGCGACCTCGCGCCTGTGGCGGGCGGCGGTTGTCGCGCTTCATGAAAGCGAATACCGCGATGTCGAGTTAGAGCACGTCCTGGTTGACGCCATGGCGATGAAACTGATCCAGCGCCCTGCTGCGTTCGACGTCGTACTCACTGAAAATCTCTTTGGCGATATTCTCTCCGATGAAGCCTCGGTCATTGCGGGCTCGATCGGGTTGGCGCCGTCGGCGTCGCTGGGTGACGGAACGCGCGGTCTTTACGAGCCGATCCACGGATCGGCGCCCGATATTGCGGGGCAGGATAAGGCGAACCCTGCGGGCGCCATACTCTCCGGCGCTATGCTTTTGCGGTTCAGTTTGAAAGAGGAAGAAGCCGCGCGCGCGATTGAGCGCGCCGTGGAAGAGACGATCGCTCAAGGCTTCGGCACGGGCGACATCGGCGGACGCGACACATGCAGCGAGTTTGCACAGAGGGTGGTGAAGGCGGTTAAGGTTTAGGGCGCAATGCATAGCGCTCAACCTACGCCGTCGCTCCGGAGCGGTCCGACTAATCGAATCCGGAGTCCATGACGCCGCCAGTGAAGACGCTGAGCGATGGATTCCGGCTTCTCTGCGGCGCGAAGCCCCGGAATAACACAAGGGAGCGGACTGGCGCCTACCCCCTCAAATCTGCCTCTACCAATCTCGGCCCCTTGATCTCCAGCGCCTCTTTCAATGCGGCGTGGAATTCTTCCGCCGTCTTTGCGCGCACGGCTGGAACGCCCATTCCGTGCGATAATTCCACCCAGTCGATCATCGGGTTTGAAAGATCGAGGAGCGAGAGCGCTTTCGGGCCGGGGTTGCTCGCGCCGACGCGCGCAAGTTCGATGTTCAAGATCGCGTAGCTCGCATTGTTCAAAATGATCGTCGTCACGTCGAGCTTTTCGCGCGCCATCGTCCACAGCGCCTGCACCGTATACATCGCGCTGCCGTCCGCTTGCAGACAGATGACTTTTCGATTGGGACATGCGATTGCGGCGCCGATGCCGGCTGGAAGTCCAAAACCGATCGAGCCGCCGGTCAGCATCAGCCAGTCATGCGGCGCAGCGCCTGCCGTCATCGGGAAAGTCGCAAGACCTGCGGTCGCCGCTTCATCGACAATGATTGCGTCTTTCGGCGTCAGTTCGGCGAGCGCTGCGGCGACGCCGACCGGATCGAGCTTGCCGCTCATCTTCGGCGGGAGGAACGGCGCCTGCGCCTTTGAATGCGTCTTTGGAGCGCCGAGTTTTTCGGCGAGGGCGCGCAGAGCATGAAGCGCATCGGTCCTTCCGTCCGCTAGTTCGATGATTTCCGCGTCGCCGGGCGACAGCCAGCCGGGCTTGCCCGGATAAGCGAAGAACGCAACCGGCGGCTTTGCGCCGACAAAGACAATGCGCTTGAGACCTTTCAGATAATCCGCCGCCATTTCGCCGAAATAGGGGAGGCGCTCAACCGGTACGCGTCCGGCGCCTCGCTGCAATCGCGCCGCAAACGTCTCGCAAATGATGCGCGCGCCGGTCGCTTCCGCAATGCGGCCCGCTTCATGGAGCGCGTCTTCGCGAAGCGCCATACCGCCAAGGAAAAGCGCCGAAGCCTCGCCTGATTTAAGCGACGTAGCGGCCTTTGTGATCAACGCTTCATCCGCCTGCGGAGGGGATTTTCCGGGGATCGCGCGCGCGGCGCACCTTGCGTCCTCCCAGGCGAAATTGGCGGGCGCAATCAGTGTTGCAACGGCGCCAGGATAGCGCATCGCTTGCGCGACCGCTTCCGCGCCGTCCGCCGCCAAAGCGTCAGCCGAGACGGATGTCTTCACCCAATCCGAGAACGGCCGCGCCGCGCCTTCAACGTCGGACGTCAGCGGGGCGTCGTATTCGCGGTGATATGTTGCGTGATCGCCGACAAGATTGACGATCGGCGTTCGCGCGCGCCGGGCGTTATGAAGATTCGCCGCGCTGTTGGCGAAGCCGGGGCCCAAATGCAAAAGCGTTGCAGCCGGCGCATCCGCCATGCGGCCATAACCGTCGGCGGCGCCGCTGACGACGCCCTCAAACAGTCCGAGTACGCCGCGCATGTCCGGATGCTTGTCGATCGCGGCGACGAGTTGCATTTCAGACGTGCCGGGATTGGCGAAACAGACTTTGACGCCTGCGTTATAAAGCGTCTCGATAAGGGCGTCGGCGCCGTTCATGGCTTCGTCTCCGTTCCGGCCTTCGCGCGATAATAGGCGTCGTTGCGGGCGCTGTTCGCTTCATTGATCACATAGGCGCGAATGGCTTCCGCGGTTTCCTCATCGAGGATCGCGCCAAAGCTCATCATTCCGAGTTCTTTTCTGGCGCCGTCGATGACGACGGACTTCCAGAGGTCCGCGTCGCCGAGCAGCGGCGAATAGCGAAGGTTCGGGACAAGGCCCGACGACATCGCGTGCTCGCCATGACAGACGGTGCAGTTCGCAGCATAAGCGAGAGCGCCCGCAGCGATCGTTTCAGTAGAGGCGGATGAAGGCGGCGGCGGCGCATTCACTTGCTCCGGCGGTTCGATTGCGGGCAGTTCGCCCTTGGCGCCGAGTTTGAAAGTCAGCACACGGCCGACCTTGGCTTCGCTCCCCGTTGGAATGACCCCGCCGGCGATCAGGGCGTAAGCGCCGCCCCAGCCGGTCGCGACCGTCACATATTGTTCGCCGTCAATTTCGAAAGCGACTGGCGCCGCCACGACGCCGGTCTGAGTGAAGAAATTCCAGAGCCGCTCGCCGCTCGCTGCGTCATAGGCGGCGAAATGCGCGTCGGAGGTTCCCTGAAACACGACATCGCCGGCGGTTGAAAGAACGCCGCCGTTCCATGGCCCGAAATGTTCGACCGACCATCGCGGCTCCTGCTTTGCAGGGTCCCAGGCGAGAAGCCGCCCCTTCATCATCGAGCGCAGCGCGATATGCGTCGCCTCGTCCGTCGGCAGCGCGCCGGCGATGAATTCGGCGCCGGTGTTCCACCCCATTTTCTTCTCTTTGAAATCCAGTTGATCGGCGAAGGCGAAAGGAATCTCATTCGCCGGAATATAGACAAGACCCGTTCGCGGGCTGAACGACATCGGATGCCAATTATGCGCGCCGAGAGGTCCCGGCAGCTGGAACGATGGCGCAGAGCCCGGCCAGCGCGCAGCAGGATTTTCGATCGGACGGCCTGTTTCCATGTCAACGCCGCTCGCCCAGGTCACGGGCGCGAAGTTTTTGGCTGACAAAAGTTCGCCGGTCGCACGGTCGAGAAGATAGAAAAATCCGTTCTTGGGCGCCTGCATCAAGACTTTGCGCAGCGCGCCGCCAATGTTGATGTCTGCAAGGATGATGTGCTGCGTCGCTGTGTAATCCCAGGTCTCGCCCGGCGTCGTCTGATAGTGCCAGACATAGACGCCGCTGTCGGGCTTTAACGCGACGATAGAAGAAAGAAAGAGATTGTCGCCGCCGCCGGGGCTGCGGATGCGCTGGTTCCAGGGCGACCCGTTGCCGACGCCGATATAAAGCAGGTCAAGCTCCGGATCATACGCCATCGAATCCCAGACCGTTCCGCCGCCGCCGAGCTTCCACCACTCGCCGTTCCATGTCTTTGCAGCTGCTTCCATTGCGGCGTTCTCAAATCCGTCCGCCGGATTTCCGGGCACGGTGAAAAACCGCCAAAGAATTTCGCCGTTATTCGCATCATATGCGGACAAATATCCGCGCACCCCGTATTCCGCGCCGCCATTGCCGATGAGAACCTTTCCCTTCACGACGCGCGGCGCGCCGGTGATGGAATAGGGTTTTGAAAGATCAATCGTGTTGACGTCCCAGACCTTGGCGCCGGTCTTCGCATTGAGCGCGATCAGCCGCCCATCGATCGTTCCGGTGAAAACCTTGCCTTCCCAGATCGCGACGCCCCGATTGACGATGTCGCAACACATGACGGACGCGCGGCTGCGATCGACCTGCGGATCGAACGACCAGAGTTTTGCGCCTGTCTGCAGGTCGAGCGCGTGAACGATGTTCCAGCTTCCAGTCACATACATGACGCCGCCATAAATGATCGGCGTCGCTTCGATGCCGCGCGATATGCCGAGATCATAGGACCAGGCTAGCCCGAGTTCCTCGACGTTGGCCGTGTTGATTTTATCGAGCGGCGAAAAACGCTGCTCGGAATAGGTTCGTCCATGCGAGAGCCATTCGCCAGGATTATCATCAGCGTTGATGATCGAGGCTGCGTTGACGCCTGACGATGCGGGCGCCGACCCAAGCGCGCGCAAAACGGCGTCATCGACGGCTGGAGCCTGCGGCGCGCTGCAGCCGGCGAGAAGGAACGCAATTGAACAGAGTGCGGCGTGCGGTTGGTTCGAAGTCATGAGAGTTCTCCCGATCCTTCTTTTGTATCGCGCGCGGCGTTGCGCTTGTCCATTGAACCGAACACATCGCGGGCGGCTCAATTCGCCGTCATGCGCGGTTTTGCGTGTTGTGGGCAAATAATCATTCCACAATTTACGGGAGCTGTGTCTTTGCAAGCGACATGCGCGCCGCCATGTCGGCGACCTCATCTCGAGCGACGGCGCCGCCGGGCTTTAGCCATGTGTGGGTCCAGTTCAGCATGCCGAAGAAAAGCATCGCCTGCGCGCGCAGGAATGGCTTTTCAAGGTCCGGTTTCGCGCAGCGGATCAATTCCTCAACGTGTTCTATAAGGCGGCGTTCCTTCGCCACGATGTCGGCGCGCTCAGCTTTCGGCAACGCGCCGAGTTCATAGATCAATACTTTCTGCTTGTCGGCGGCGCCGGCGTAACGGCGCAGCATCGCACGCGCAAAGGTGCGAAGATCATAGAGCGGGTTGCCGCTTACTTCGCCTTGAAGCGTGGTCAAAAGGTCATCCATGTGTCCGTTCATCACGGCGTAGAGGATCGCCTCTTTCGATGGGTAATAGTGGTAGAAGAGCGACTTCGACATGCCGCATGCGCCGGCGAGATCGGCGAGCGATGCGCCGGAAAAACCCTTCACCGCGAAAAGACGGGCAGCCTCATCGACGATGGCGTTGCGTTTTTCTTCATAGTCGGCGGCTTGCTTGCGGGCCATTATCGACTGCTCCGTTCATCCCGGCGAAAGCCGGGATCAAGTCTCTCGGTCGATATGGATCCCGGCTTTCGCCGGGATGAGCGGTAAAATATGCGCGCCATTCTTTGATTCGTTAAATCGCATTCATCGTGAGCAATTCGTAGGTCGCAACGGCCTCGTCTTTCTGATTCGTCACGAGAACGTCCCATTTGACCTCGCCATATTCATCATTGCGTTTCTTTTTGGACTTTGCGGTAAGGCGAACTTTGATGGCGTCGCCGGGCGATACCGGCGTCAGGAAACGCAGTTCATCAAGCCCATAATTTGCGAGCACAGGACCCGGCGCCGCATCAACGAACAAGCCCGCCGCGAATGAAAGAATGAGATAGCCGTGCGCGACTCGACCAGGAAAAAACGGGTTCGCCTTCGCCGCAGCTTCGTCCATATGCGCATAGAATGTGTCGCCGGTGAAATGTGCGAAGTGCTCGATGTCTTCGAGGCTGATTGTGCGGGAAGGCGTCTGTACGGTCTTGCCGATTTCAAGGTCGCTGAAATGATAGCGGAACGGGTGCGGCGGTTTTGCTTCGACGCGCGAGCCTTTGACCCACGATCCGGTGACAGCGCGCAAGACTTCGGGCGAGCCCTGAATGGCGGTGCGCTGCATGTAATGCTTGACGCCGCGCATCCCGCCCATTTCCTCGCCGCCGCCAGCGCGGCCAGGTCCCCCATGGACAAGAACGGGCAGGGGCGATCCGTGCCCGGTCGATTCCTTTGCGCAGTCGCGGTTGATGACGATGACGCGGCCGTGAAAGCATCCGGCGCCGATGACGACATCGCGGGCGATTTCGGCGTCATAGGTGAACAGCGACATGACAAGCGAACCGCCGCCCCTGTTGCAAAGTTCGATCGCGTCATCGAGCGATATATATGGCATCAAGGTCGAGACGGGGCCGAACGCCTCGATCTCATGGACGGCTTTCGCGCGCCATGGATCGTCACAGCGCAGCAGCAAGGGCGATGCGAAGGCGCCTGTGACCTCGCTCGCGCCAATCACATCGATATCGCCGCCGCCATAGACGACGCTCGCTTCGGATTTCAACGCGGCGACCTTGGCGCGCACATCTTCGCGCTGCGACAGTGACACGAGCGCGCCCATGCGCACTTCTTCGCGCGCGGGGTCGCCGATCGTCGTTTTAGCAAGCTGATCTGAAATCGCTTTCTGCGCGGCGTCCAACAACGCTGCGGGGACAAAGGCGCGGCGGATCGCGGTGCATTTTTGCCCCGCTTTCACCGTCATCTCGCGCACGACTTCCTTCACGAAGAGCGAAAATTCAGGGCTGTCCGCAGTCGCATCGGGCCCCAGCATCGAAGCGTTCAGAGAATCCTGTTCGGCAATGAACCTGACACACTCGCGGACGATGACCGGGTGGCTCTTCAGTTTCGCCGCCGTCGATGCGGACCCTGTGAAAGAGACGACATCTTGCCCCGTCAGATGATCGAAGAGATCGCCGGTCGAGCCTGCAATGAATTGCAGCGCGCCGTCCGGAACCTTGCCGGATTCGATCATGATGCGAAAAGCAGCCTCAGCGAGATAGCAGGTCGCCGTCGCCGGCTTGACGATTGCAGGAACCCCGGCGATCAGGCTGACCGAAAGTTTTTCGAGCATCCCCCAGACGGGGAAGTTAAAGGCGTTGATATGGACGGCCACGCCTTTCAGAGAAGTGTAAACATGCTGGGCTAGGAACGTTCCTTCTTTTGATATCTGTTCGATCGCGCCATCGACGAGGATGCGGTCGTCGGGAAGTTCGCGTTTGGCTTTCGACGCCATGGAGAAGAGCGTTCCGGCGCCGCCCTCGATGTCGATCCATCCGTCTTTTCGCGTCGCTCCGGTGTGAAAGTTGAGGGCGTAAAGCGCTTCTTTGTTTTCCATGATCGCTTGCCCCAGCGCTTTGACGATGGCGGCGCGCTCATGGAATGTCAGCTTGCGCAGGTTCTTGCCGCCGACGTCGCGCGCGTAACGCGCCATCGCTTTGAAATCCAGCCCGCCGGAGCCGCCGCGAGCGACGATCTCTCCGGTGACGGCGGATGGTATGTCAGCGCGCGCGCCTGCGCCGTCCGTCCATTTGCCGAGTGCGTAGTTCTTCAGGGTGATTGGCATGGATTGTTCCCTTATGGTTCAGGCGTCATCCCGCACGCGCTGCAGCATGCAATGCTGCTGCGCAGATGCGGGATCTGGAAGTAACGGAAACAGATCCCGGACCAGCAGCGCACCACTTCGTGCTGCGCAGCATCCGGGATGACGGTCCAGGTTGCATCAAAGTCTAGCGCCCCTTGAATGACGGTTTTCTCTTGTTCAAAAAAGCGTCGACGCCTTCGCGGTAATCGTCCGAGCGGCCAAGCTCGCGCATTCGGTCGCGTTCAAGGTCAAGCTGTTCATCGAGCGGGCGCGTGAATGCGGTGCGGATCAGCTTTTTCGTTTCGGCAAGACCGCGCGTCGGCGCTGCAGCGAATTTCGCGATGAATGCGCTCGCTTCGTCCGCGAGCTTGTCGTCATCGACACATTTCCAGATGAGACCCCAGTCGGCTGCAACATCAGCAGGCAGCGGATCGCCGGTGAGCGCGAGGCCGAGCGCGCGCGCCTGACCTGCAAGGCGCGGCAGGGCCCATGAACTTCCAGAATCTGGAACAAGTCCGATATTGGCGAAGGACATGATGAACTTTGCCGATTTTGCGGCGATAGCAATGTCGCACGCGAACACAAGGCTGGCTCCGGCGCCGGCGGCTACGCCGTTGACCGCGCAGACGACCGGCATCGGCAGCGATGTCACGCGTCGGATCAGCGGATTATAGCGCGTCTCGACGGATTCGCCGAGATCTGGCGCGGCGCTGTCCGGCGTGACTGCGCGATCGGAAAGGTCCTGTCCCGCGCAAAAGCCGCGTCCCGCCCCGGTGATCAGCAGGGTGCGGACGGTTTTGTCATTCTCAATGATCCCGAGCGCATCCGCGATTTCGGAATGCATTTGAACGGTTAAGGAGTTGAGCCGGTCCGGGCGATTGAGCGTCAGGCGCGCCGCGCCGTTCTCGATCGAAAAACCTATCGTTTCGAACGCCATCGCCGCCTCATTCCTTGCGCTGCGGGCCGGAGTCTTATAATTGAACGCCCAGTCGGTCAATTAATGCCGCCCAGTTAAAAGCGGTCAACTTCCGGAAGACGCATGTCGCGAACGAATGACGACGCGCTGGCCCTGAAAATCGCGAGGGCTTTGAACGCGGCGGAAACGACCGCGCCCGTCTGGGATTTGCGCGTTGAAGATGCGGGCGCCGGCTGGGCGCGCTGTTCGATGGTCGTGGCGGCGGACATGCTGAACGGTCTTGGCACCGCGCATGGCGGAATGATCTTTGCACTCGCGGACACGGCCTTCGCTTACGCCTGCAATTCGCGCAACGTCAAAACCTTTGCGCAACACGCTTCTATCTCCTATCTAGCGCCCGGCAGGCTCGGGGAGAAATTGACAGCGATGGCGCGCGAGGATGCGGCGGAAGGTCGAACCGGCGTTTACACCGTCACCGTATCGGGCGACGACGGTCGTATCGTCGCGATATTTCAAGGATTGTCGCGGACCGCTGGCGGGATAGTCGTGGAGGATTGACGCACGGGCGTGTCCCGGCGTCATCCCAGATGCGGCGCGCCGCGCGGCATGAATCGAAAGGTGGAAAAATGATCAACGCCTATATCTGCGACGCGGTAAGAACGCCGATAGGACGGTATGCTGGCGCGCTGTCTTCTATCAGGACCGACGATCTCGCCGCGATTCCGTTGCGCGCGCTGAAAGAGCGCAATCCGAACATAGACTGGGATGCGCTCGACGACATCGTGATGGGCTGCGCCAATCAGGCGGGCGAGGACAATCGCAATGTCGCGCGCATGGCGGCGCTGCTTGCGGGTATCGGCGACAGGGCGCCGGGGACGACCGTAAATCGCCTCTGCGGCTCCGGGATGGATGCGGTGACGATCGCCGCGCGAGCGATCAAGGCGGGCGAGGCTGATCTAATTATCGCGGGCGGCGTTGAATCTATGTCGCGCGCGCCGTTCGTGATGGGCAAGGCGACAGAAGCCTTCTCGCGCAATGCGGAAATTTTTGACACGACAATCGGCTGGCGCTTTGTCAATCCGGTGCTGAAAGCGCAATATGGCATCGATTCAATGCCTGAAACGGCGGAGAATGTCGCCGCGGACTTCGCGGTCGCCAGAGCCGATCAGGACGCTTTCGCCTATCGCTCGCAAATGCGGGCGTCAGCGGCGCAGAAGAATGGGCGCCTCGCGGCGGAAATCGTTCCTGTGACTATTCCTCAGCGCAAGGGCGATCCGATTATTGTCGCCAAAGACGAACACCCGCGCGAGACGACGATGGAAGCGCTCGCCTCGTTAAAGCCCTTCGTTAAAAAGGACGGCGTCATCACGGCCGGCAACGCGTCAGGCGTCAATGACGGCGCGGCGGCGATCATTGTCGCGTCCGATGCGGCGGTGAAGAAATATGGACTGACGCCCCGCGCGCGTTTCGTCGCCGGCGCCGCCGTCGGCGTTTCCCCGCGCATCATGGGAATTGGCCCCGCGCCCGCGTCGAAGGCGGCGCTCGCCAAGGCGAAGCTGTCCGTAGGCGATATGTCAGCAATCGAATTTAACGAAGCCTTCGCGAGCCAGGCGCTCGCATCCTTGCGCGAGCTTGGCCTTCCCGATGATGCAGAGCATGTGAACCCGAACGGCGGCGCGATTGCGCTCGGCCACCCTCTCGGCATGTCCGGCGCGCGGCTTATTCTCACTGCGACGGAAGAACTCCAGCGCCGAAAAGGCCGCTACGCCCTGTGCGCTATGTGCATCGGCGTTGGACAGGGGATCGCCAGCGTGATCGAGCGGGTGTGATCCGGCTCTATTTGCTGGCGAATTCGCACTGATCAGGTTACCGGGTTTGATCGACTTTGGGCGGGGATTGCTATGAGCCTTCCAACGGCGGCGGTCGCCAAGATCCTTCTGGCTGCGGGCCTTCTGGCTGCGGTGTCGTGCGCGAACGAGCGTGTCGAAACTGACAAGACGGCAGATGCCAATGCGGCGACGCCCGGCAGCGACTATCGCCTAGTCGGCGAATTCGAGCCGATGGCGGGAATATGGCTAGGCGCTGCGCCGGATACCGACAACCTGATGGCTGTGACGGCGGACCTCGTTCGCACCTTATCGCCCCATGTTTCAATAACGATTGTCGCAGAAGACGAGACCGCAATAGCCGCGACAAAATCGAAGCTGACAGCGTCCGGCGTTGATCCGGAGGGCGTAGAGTTTCTCATCAATGATCAAACGCAATTTTTCATCCGTGACCCTGGCGCAGTGTTCGCCGTCAACAATGCAGGGAAAATCGGAGCCGTTGATTTCAAATGGAGCACCTACGGCCTGAAGGGCTGGTGCGGCGTTCTTTATCCGGACGAACAAAAACGCGCCGATACTTGCGCAACCTACGCCGATCCCGGCCCCGAAATTCTCGACGCATGGATGGGCGAACAATTGGGTGGAAAAGTATTTCCGATAGACATCAATCTCGAAGGCGGCGCGATCGAGACGAACGGTCGCGGAACAGTCATCATAAGCGGCGTCCTTGCCGAGCAACGAAATCCAGGCCGCAGTCGGGATGATTTGAAAGTCGAGCTCTTGAAGCTGCCGGGCGTCAGCAATGTCATCTGGCTCGAACATGGGTTGGCGGACGATCCGCAAATGAGATCGTCGATCGTCGATGATTATGTCGGTTACGGCACCGGCGGGCACACGGATGAGTTTGTGCGTTTCGCCGATCCGCAAACGATCTTGCTGGCGTGGGTCGAGGAAGACGAAGCGAAAGCACACCCTGTCAGCCGCATTAATCGCGAGCGGATGATGCGCAATTATGAAATTCTGGTCGCCGCGCGAGATCAGGACGGCCGGCCGTTCAGGATTGTCAAAGCGCCTATGCCGAAGCCGGTTGAACGCGAATTTGCGTTGGGAAAAGACTGGAACTCCGGCGATGAGTGGGTTGTCGACATGTTTCCGGCAAGCGAAGGAAGAGCCGTAGGCGACAAGGTTATTCACGTCGCCGCTTCGAGCTATCTGAACTATGTCATTGCTAACGGCATTGTCGTCATGCCGACCTATGTTGCGGACGGGGCGAACCCGACGGATGAAGACAAAGTCGTCGCACTATTCAAGACGGTTTTCCCGGGCCGGGAAATTGCCCGCGTTCCAGCGACGACGCTGAACTGGCTTGGCGGCGGGCTCCACTGCATTTCCGTGAATGAGCCCGAACATGGCGGTTGAGGTGCGCTGCGCGGTATTCGAGGCGCCGACAGGCGTTTGACGGCGACTACTCCTTCATCAACCCGTCATCGCCGCCGAGCGCTGTTGGCGCCTTTCTGAATTTAGGCAGGCCGTCTTTCATGTCGATCAAGCGCTCGTCGTAATATATTTGCATGGCTGGCGTGAACCTGAAGCCATCGATGGATGAGGCGAGGACATCGTAAACGCTGATGTCCGGATGCTCGACGAACGCCGCCCCGCCGCAGCTCTTGCAGGATTTGCGATGGCTCGCGTCGGAGCGCCTGTAGATTGTGACGTTATCTGCGTCCCTTGTTATATTGACTTGTGCCTTCGGCCAACCGGTCGCGGCGTGAACCGGCGCGCCTGAAATTTCGACTTCAACGCCGCCGCAGGCGCAATGCGCCTTGTAATCCGCTTTCGTGTTTTCCACTCGATTGGGCGGCTGACGTGAACACACTCGGCGCCGAAGGGCAAGAATCGTGCGTTTTTGTCAACTCGTTGATTTTACATTCGAATTTTGATCCGTCCTACACCTGTGCGCAGGCCCTATACATTTCAAATCGGGCGATCTGCGTCCGGACAGTGTGAGGAATACGGTCAATGCGGAAGGAAGTTTGAGGAATTGCGGCGTCAACGCAAAGCCGTCGCCTCATGGCGATGGATTACGAAATCGCTTCGATATCCCGAAAGGCGCGGCTTTTCGGCCTGGACCTCGCGGAAAGGGCCGAAAAAACACGAGGCCGCGAGGCTCAAGCGGGCCGAAACCCAGCCCGCCAGAATTCGTTGACCGATCGGTCAACGAATTGTAAGAGAAAGCAAAAGACGATGGGAGAAGGCTGATGTATGCCCAGATGGTGAAATCGACCGGCGAGCGTCCGAAAACGCTCGACGAGATGGCGCCGGAAGAGCGCGCGTTTCAGATGCGCGTCGATGCCGACGTCAAGATCGAGCCGAAAGAGTGGATGCCAGAGGGCTACCGCAAAACCCTGATCCGCCAGATATCGCAGCATGCGCATTCGGAAATCGTCGGCCAATTGCCAGAAGGAAACTGGATCACGCGCGCGCCGACGCTCGACCGCAAGGCGATCCTGATCGCAAAGGTGCAAGATGAAGCGGGGCACGGCCTTTATCTTTACTGCGCGGCGGAAACGCTCGGCGTGTCGCGCGACGAAATGACGGAGCAATTGCTTGCCGGCAAAGCGAAGTACTCGTCGATCTTCAACTATCCAACGCTCACCTGGGCCGATATCGGCGCGATCGGCTGGCTCGTCGACGGCGCAGCGATCATGAATCAGGTGCAGTTGCAGAAATGCTCCTATGGCCCCTACAGCCGCGCGATGGTCCGCATCTGCAAGGAGGAGAGTTTCCACCAGCGCCAAGGTTACGACATCATGTTGAAACTCTGCGCCGGAAGCGCGGAGCAAAAGGAAATGGCGCAGGATGCGCTAAACCGCTGGTGGCATCCGTCGCTGATGATGTTCGGCCCGCCTGACGGCGACAGCGTCCACTCCGCGCAATCGATGGCGTGGAAAATCAAGCCGATGTCGAATGACGAGCTGCGCCAGAAATTTGTCGATCAGACCGTCCCGCAGGCAGAGTATCTGGGGCTGAAAATTCCAGATTCGGAGCTCAAATGGAACGATGCGAAGGAAGGCTATGATTTCGGCGCGATCGACTGGAACGAGTTTTACGAAGTTCTGAAAGGTAACGGCCCCTGCAACAAAGAGCGCCTCGAAGCGCGCCAGAAGGCATGGGACGACGGCGCATGGTTCCGCGAAGGGCTCATGGCGCATGCAAAGAAAAGCGCGGCTCGCAAGATGGCGGCGGAGTAAGGCGCAAAAGTTTCAAACAGAGATTGGAGGATTTGAATGAGGATTTTTCTGTTGGCTTTTTCGGTTTTCGCGGCGGCGATGACGGTTTCGGGTTGCGGAAACAAAAGCGTCGCTGCGGCGCAATCCGAACGCGCATTGGCGATTTCCGCCGGCAATCCGGAACTTATCTGGGGACCATGTCCGCCGATCTTTCCGTCAGGGTGCGAGATAGCAGTTCTGCATGGCGATCCCGCAGCGCCCAATGCTGACGTCTATCTTCGTGTGCCTGCGGGATACGAAATTCCATCGCACTCGCACTCTTCGGTTGAGCGCATGATCCTTGTGACCGGGGAACTGACTGTCGTCTATCAAGGACAGGCGGCTGTTACGCTTTCGACGGGTGACTACGCGTTTGGCCCGGCGAAAGCGCCGCATAAGGCTGATTGCGTTAGCGACACGCCGTGCACACTCTTCATCGCGTTCGAATCAGCCGTGGACGCCGAGCCGTTTGACGGTGACCTATGACCGGTGAATGGCCGCTTTGGGAAGTCTTCATTCGGGGTCAACACGGCCTCGCGCACCGGCATGTCGGCTCGCTTCATGCGACGGACGCCGAAATGGCGGTGAAGAATGCGCGCGATGTCTACACGCGCCGCAATGAAGGCGTCTCGATATGGGTCGTGCGGGCGCAAGACATCGCCGCATCGGCGCCCGGCGACAAGGAACCGCTGTTCGATCCGTCGAATGCGAAAATCTATCGCCATCCGACTTTCTACGACATTCCGGATGAAGTGGGGCACATGTGACGACCGTCCTGAAGACCGACACTGCTCTTTTAGAACTCGCGCTCCGCATGGGCGACAATGCGCTGATCCTTGGACAGCGCGTCGGCGCCTGGTGCGGTCATGCGCCCGTGCTTGAAGAGGATATCGCGCTCGCCAACGTCGCACTCGACCTCATCGGGCAGACAAAATTATGGCTCTCGCTTGCCGGCGAGGTCGAAGGCAAGGGCCGCAGCGCGGATGATCTCGCTTTCCTGCGCGACGTTCGCGCGTTCCGCAACGCGCTCCTCGTCGAGCAGCCGAACGGCGATTTCGCGCAGACGCTGATGCGTCAATTTCTGTTCGACGCCTGGCATCTGCCGATGCTGAGGGCGCTCAAGACTTCGGCGGACGCACGCGTCGCCGATATCGCCGAAAAGGCCGAGAAAGAAGCGCGCTATCATCTTGAACGTACCGAGGACCTCATCATCCGCCTCGGCGATGGAACCGAAGAAAGTCATCTGCGGATGCAGGGCGCGCTCGACGCGCTATTTCCGTTCGCGGGCGAACTCTACGCCGCTGACGCAATCGACGCTGAGCTTGCGGCGCGCAAAATCGCCCCTGAACTTGCAACCATTGGCGACGCATATCTGTCGTATCTGAAAGGCGCCCTTGCTGATGCGACGTTGACCGCGCCGTTCGACGCTGTGGCGCGCAGGGGCGGCAAGCAGGGCCTTCACACCGAAGAACTCGGCTTTATCCTTTCTGACATGCAGTGGATGCAGCGCGCCTATCCCGGAGCGAAATGGTGATGGCGGCGCTTGCGACGATACCGTCTGCGAACGAAATCTGGACGTGGCTCGAAGAGGTGCCTGACCCGGAAATTCCAGTCGTGTCCGTCGTCGATCTCGGTATCGTCCGGAATGTCGGATGGGAAGGCGGCGATCTCGTCGTTACTGTGACGCCGACTTATTCGGGGTGCCCGGCGACGGCGGTCATTTCCTTCGATATCGCTGAAGCATTGCGCCGTAGGGGATTGAACAATGTTCGGATTAAAACGCAATTGTCTCCTGCGTGGACAACCGACTGGATCGGCGACAAGGCGCGCGAGAAACTGAAAGCCTACGGCATAGCGCCGCCCGCCGGCGGCGCGCGCTGCGTCGGCGATCTGAAAAACCCGATCGTCGAATGTCCGCATTGCGGCTCCATGGCGACCGAGCAGGTCAGCAGGTTCGGCTCGACGCCATGCAAGGCGAGCTGGCGGTGCCGCGACTGCCTCGAACCGTTCGACTATTTCAAGAGTTTTTGACAATGGCCCAATTTCACCCGCTTAAAGTCACCGACATCAAGCGCGACACGCGCGATTCCGTTATTGTGACGCTCACGCCCCCGGCGGACGAGAGCGACGAATTCAAGTTCATTCAGGGCCAATACCTCACCTTCCGCCGCGTATTCGACGGCGAGGAAATGCGCCGGTCATATTCGATCTGCGCCGGCGTTAATGACGGAAGGCTCCGCATCGGCATCAAGAAGGTCGATGGCGGCTGGTTTTCAAGCTGGGCTAACGAAGACCTGAAAGTCGGCGACACGCTCGAAGCGATGAGGCCGATGGGGAATTTTTATTCCTCCCTGAAACCCGCTGAAGCGCGGCGATATCTGGGATTTGCGGGGGGGTCCGGCATCACGCCGATGATCAGCCTCATCAAGACCGTGCTCGAGGCCGAACAAAAATCATCCTTCACGCTTGTCTACGGCAACCGGTCGACGTCAGCGATCATGTTTCGCGAAGAACTTGAGGACTTGAAGAACGTCCATATGGGGCGGCTCAACATAGTCCATATTCTTGAGAGCGAAGCGGCGGACATCGATCTCTTTTCTGGCCGCCTCGACCGCGCGAAGTGCGATGACCTGTTCTCGCGATGGATTGATGTGAAGGGCGCCGACCTCGCCTTCATCTGCGGGCCGGAGCCGATGATGCTCGCAGTATCAGAAGCGCTGAAAGCGCACGGCATGGACGAGGGGGCGATCAAGTTCGAGCTCTTTGCGAGCGCCCACTCCGGACGCGCGAAGAAAAAGGCGGCGAGCGGCGAGGTCGCATCGCGCGGCGTCAAATGTTCGGCGACGATAATCCTCGACGGCGCGACGCGCGTCGTTGAGCTTTCAAAGGGTGAACAGTCGGTGCTTGAGGCGGCGCTCGCGGCATCGATCGACGCGCCCTACGCCTGCAAGGCGGGCGTCTGTTCGACCTGCAGGGCCAAGCTCATCGAAGGCGAAGTCGATATGGAGGCCAATTACGCCCTTGAAGACTATGAGGTCGAAAGGGGCTATATCCTCACCTGTCAGTCGCATCCCCGAACCGATAGAATTGTGGTCGACTATGACCAATAGGAATAGCGCCGCCAGGACATGGTTTGCTGCGTCCCTCGTGACGCGCCTCTCTGAGGCGCTCCTCAGCGCGGCGAGTACACGGCGCCTTCATCCTGAAATGCGATGCGCCAGATCGCGTATCGCAGGGGGGGCGCGCCGCTGATGGCCGACGAAAAAGACATTCTGGAATATCTGGCGCGCGGAGGAAAATTTTCCGCTCCCGGCAACGCGCCGGCGCGCTACCGCGCCGAATTGCTGCGCATGATGGCGAGCTTCGTTGATTCGGAGATGGCGGGCGCAGCGGGCTTTGCCGATTTCATCAATGACGGGCCGGGATTGAAAGAGCGGATCGCCTGCTCGCGGATCGTCCTTGAAAAGCTCGACCACGCAGAACGCGTCCTCAAGATCATGGGCGAGTTCGGGGCGAACACCGCGCGCTATCAAACCGTTCACCCCTGGGCGGCGCGCATCGGCCGCAATGACGATATCGGCGTCAAGCGGTGCGGCGGCGACATGCGCCTGAACGTTTTTCATTATCCGATTTCAGGGTGGACAGACTCCGTCGTGATGAATGTGATGATGGGATCGGCGACCGTCATCCAGCTCGGCGATCTCGCCAATTGCTCCTATCAGCCGCTCGGCGCGGCGCTTCGCGAAATCCTGCCGCGCGAACGGCGGCATGCAGAACTTGGCGAAGAAGGGCTGAGAAAACTCGCAGCGCATGGCGACGCGCAACTGCGCGAAATAGACGAAAGCGTCACGTACTGGTGGCCGCGCGTCGCTGCGACGTTCGGCGCCCCGAAGTCGGAACGCACGGACCTGTTGAAACGTCTCGGCCTTCGCCATAAGAGCAACGAAGAACTGATGGAGGAATGGCGCAACCGGATGAGCGTCGTTCTCTCCACTGCGCACGGTGCATGGGGAAAAAGTTGCTAGGCAGGGATTTGGTTGTCGGCGTCTGCGGCGCTGGCGCAATGGGGGCGGGAATAGCGCAAGTCGCGGCGCAGGCCGGTCACCGGGTTATCGTACTTGATCAAAATGACGAGGCGCTCGCGCGCGGCCGCGACACTATCGCCAAGGGCCTCGAATCGACCGTCAAGCGGGGTAAGCTTTCGCCGGCGGAAGCCGGCGCGATCGCCGCTCGCTGCGAATGGACGCTGGACTCGGGCGCGCTGGCTGGCGCCGGCCTTGTCATCGAAGCGATCGTCGAAAACGCGGAAATCAAGCGCGCCCTTTTTCAGCGAATTGAATCTGCGGTTGCGGCTGATGCAATCATCGCGACGAATACGTCGTCGCTAGCGGTGACGGCGCTGGCGGCGGGGCGCGCAAATCCCGGCCGGTATTTGGGTTTGCATTTTTTCAATCCGGCGCCGGTGATGAAACTCGTTGAAGTGATATCGGGCGCCGAAACAGACGCAACGCTTGCCGCCGCCGCATTCGACCTGATGAAGTCCTGGGGCAAGACGGCGGTCATGGCGCGAGACGTGCCGGGCTTCATTGTCAATCGCGTGGCGCGACCTTTTTACGGCGAAGGCTGGCGCGCGCTGGAAGAGGGCGCTGCAGACGCAGCAACGCTTGATTTTCTCTATCGCGATCTCGGCGGCTTCCGCATGGGGCCGTTCGAGCTTGGCGACCTCATCGGCCACGACATCAATACGGCTGCGGCGCGGTCGATGTTTGACGCCTATAATGGACGTACGCGCTTTACGCCGTCGCTGATGCAGGGGCAGCTTGTCGCCGCCGGTCGGCTTGGCCGGAAGTCCGGTCACGGCGTTTATTCCTATAAAGACGGAAATCTGCCGGTTCCGCATCTGGTTGAACCGCGTACGCAGCAACATGATCGGAACTTGCTCGATCAGGTCCTGCATTCGGGGTCGGTTGAGGTCGCTGGCGCGACGGTCATGCTATGCGACGGCCGCCCGGCGTCGCGCATTGCGGTGGAGACGGGAAAGTCTGTCGCTGTCATCGATTATATTCACGACAACGCGGCGGCGACCGCGATCGCCTTTGCAGCATCGGACGAAGGTGCGGCGCAGGCGGCGCTGAAGCTCGCCTCGATCAGCGGGAAGCAGGCCGCGCGCCTGAAAGATCGCGCCGGCCTCGTTGTTTTCCGCACGCTGCTGCAACTTGCGAACTGCGCCGCAGACGCAGTCCGCGACCAGGTTGCAGAACCTGACGCGGTCGATCTCGCGATGAAGAACGGCGTTAATTATCCATTCGGGCCGATTCAATGGGCGAAGGGGCTTGGATTTGCCCGTGCCGCCGCCGCGCTCGACGCAATCGCTGAAGAAACCGGTGAAGCGATGTACAGGCCAGGCGAATGGCTGCGCGCCGTCGCGCGACAGTCCTTGTGATAATATAGCGGCGTGCCTATATTGGGCCGTGAGACTTCCGGAGTTGGCTTTGACGGGCCGAACTGCAGCGCTTGAGATCGTCGACCCTCGCCGTGTTGTACTGGCGGGGCTGTTCGCGCTGTTGCTTGTCCTCGCGCAGATGCTGTTCGCGGCGCATGCGGACGACGTTGCCGATCACGCGCCGCAATCTTGCGAATATTGTCTTTCAGCCTCGATTGCCGCTGATCCAGATGACTTGATTGTCGAGGTTTCGGCGCCGGTAAAATCTTTTGAGACTGTCCGCTCGCCTGTTGCGGCGGACATCGTCGTTGCGAATGCGCTGCGCGCCGCAAATCCCCGCGGACCGCCGCTTCTCTGATCCAGGATTCGAAGCCGCGCTGACATTGGGCGATCGCGAGAGCGATTCCCGGTTTCAGCGCAAATCCCGTCGATCAGCAGAAAGAAATTCCATGTATTCGAAAAATCATTGGCGTGCGACCGTCTCGCTCATCGCAATTTGCATTCCGACAGTGGCGTTCGCCCAGGAGGACGTTTACCGCGACGAAATCGTTGTCACCGCATCGCCGCTTGGGCGGTCTTCGGATGAGACGATCGTCGGCACGACCGTCGTTTCGGGCGACGATCTCAGCCGCAATCTCGACAGCACTATCGGCGAGACGTTGCGCAAACAGCCGGGCATTTCGTCATCGTTCTTCGGCCCCGGCGCGTCGCGCCCTATCATTCGCGGTCTCGGCGGCGATCGCATCAGCGTCCTTGATTCAGGCATTGGGTCGATCGACGCTTCCTCGACAAGTCCGGACCACGCAGTCGCGGTAGAGCCTGCGACCGCCGAAAAAATAGAAATCGTGCGCGGCGCCGCGACGCTTCTTTACGGGTCATCAGCGGCAGGCGGCGTCGTCAATGTGTTCAGCGGCAAAATTCCGAGCACGCTTCCAGAGGACGGAGCCGATGGCGCGATCCGCGTTGGAAAGTCCACCGTCGATGATGGAACGGAAGCGGCTGGCGGGTTCGATATCGATCTTGGCAAAGCCGGCGACGGAAACTTCGTCTTTCATGGCGAGGGATTTTACCGGAAAGCGGATGATTACAACATTCCGGGCTTTGCTGAATCCGCACGGCTGCGCGCAGATGAAGAAGCGGAAGGCGCCGAACCAGGTGAAGAAGCGTTCGGCGTTGTCGACAATACGTCGCTCGAAACCAAAGGCGGCGCGGCCGGTCTTTCATATGTTTTCAGCGGCGGGTTCTTTGGACTCTCCGGGACAGCAATGAATACAGAATACGGCGTTCCGGGGCACAGCCATGAGGGGGAAGAGGGCGGCGTCACCATCGCACTGAAGCAGCGGCGCGTCGATCTGGACGGCGAAATCGACGCCGACTTTCTGATTTTCAAAAAGGGCAAACTGCGCGTCGGATATGCTGACTACACGCATACCGAAATCGAACCGACAGGCGAAATCGGCACTGTCTTCGCCAATGAGGGCGTCGAAGGACGGCTCGAACTGGTCGACAAGACATCGGCGCTTGGCGGCGGCGAACTGAACGGCGCCGTCGGCGTTCAGTGGAAATTAAGGGACTTCTCGGCGATCGGGGAGGAAGCGTTCGTACCGCCGTCGAAATCGCGCCAGCTTGGATTCTTTGCGCTCAAGGAATTCAGCAAAGGTCCGCTGCGCTTCGAACTTGGCGGGCGGTATGAGACGACGCGGCACAGGGTCGAAGATCTCGCAATAACGCGCAGCTTCGACGCATTCTCGCTTTCCGCCGGCATCGGCTATCAGCCGAGCGACAAAGTCTTCTTCGGGGTGACGGGTCTGCGCACCGAACGCGCCCCGTCGACTGAAGAACTTTTCTCAAACGGACCGCATCTGGCGACCGGCGTTTTTGAAGTCGGCGATCCCAATCTCGGCAAGGAAACGGCGCGCGGCGTCGAGGCGACGGCGCGCATTGGAGATGAAGCGCTCTCGTTTTCGGTGAATGCTTTTTATACATCGTACAAGGATTTCATCTTCGAGAACGCGACCGGTCTTGACGCCGATATCGATGGCGAACTCATCCCCATATTCGAGTATCAGGCGACAGACGCGACGTTCAAGGGATTTGAAGCGCAGCTTGACGCCGAGCTTTTCCGCCTAGGCCCATTCCACATTCACAGCCATCTTGCGGCTGATTATGTCCGCGCTACGGCGGAGAATTCGCCGACCGGCAATCTCCCGCGCATTCCGCCTGTCACCGGACTATTCGCGCTTGAAGCGAATTCATCCTCGTTTGATATTCGCGGTGAAATCGACCACTCGCTCACACAAAGGAAGACGGCCGCAGGCGAACTCCCGACCGATCGCTATACGATGTACAATCTTTATCTGACGCTGCGGCCGATGGGAGAAGACAGCCCGATCGCGGTTCGCCTGGCTGCGCTGAATTTATCGAATGAAGACGCGCGCCTTCATCCGTCGTTCCTGAAGGAGATTGCGCCTTTGCCGGGACGCAATTTCAAAGTCTCTGTTCAGGGAACATTCTGACAAAAAGCGCCGGCGTGAAAAACGCCGGCGCAATTTTTCTGATCGCCTCAACCGACCTTGAGATTGGTCGCGGCTGATTTTCCGCGCTCATCAGAAAGATCGTAGGTCACTTTCTGATTGTCTTTGAGATCGGTCAGCCCAGCTTTTTGCACGGCGGTGATGTGAACAAACACATCTTTGCCGCCGTCATCGGGCGTGATGAAGCCGAACCCTTTGGTCGCGTTGAACCATTTTACTTTTCCCGTCGCCATTCGTTTCTCCCTGATGCGTCGTCGATCGACGTCTTCATTGCGGCAACCATGTCAAGAAGTTCGCAAGACAACGGCTGAAGGCGCAGTCAGGAAATTCAAGCCAAAGTCGCGGCGCGGATTGAAGCGGCCGCCCAACGTCGCGTCAAGCCGACTTGCCGCAAGGCAAAGCCGGTTGATTTCAATGTTGCACCGGCTTTGGAGAGCCCGGAGAAGTGAGAGCAAGCGGCTTTTTCCCTTTGTTCTCAAAGCGATTTTTGGAAATCGCCGGCGCAAGTTTCGTATCGTTGCGAACGAACACCCCGCCGTCGAAATAGTTGACGACCTCGTTGCCGGTCACGACAAGGCGCGCCGCGGCGCCGCCGCGCGACAGTTCGTAATTGATGATGGAATAATTGTCGGCGTTCGCCGCCTGAATGAATTTGTTATTTTCTATCGTTACATCGCCGCCCCTTGAGACGTCGATCGCGTAACTCGACCGTCCGTATGCGTCATCCATCACTGTGTTCCGCACAATCGTTGCGTCGGCGAGGCTTTTTATATGATGACCGATCCGTGTACCAACAAACCGGCTCGCCGAGATGTCAAGCTTCCCGCCGCTTGAAACATAAATCGCGTGAGACTGGCCGTCGCCGAACCCGCTGTCGATAAATTCAGATTTGACAATTGTGATGACGCCCTTCGGATCGCCGGTCGCAAGGATGCCGTCCTCGTTGCCGAGGAACCGGCAGTTGACGATGGACAGGTTGCGTCCTTCATGGCGCACGCCTGCGCCATTGCGGTCCCAGGACTTCGCGCCGGCGAACGTCACGTTTTCAACCGTCAAATCGACCCCGGCCAACGGCACAAGGATTCCTTTCTCGGTCGTCTCCGCCGACCGGAAGACCGTTCCGCCGCCAGCGTCGCCGCGCAAGGTGATGCTGCGCGCGATTTTCAGATCCATCAGGTCATAGTCGCCCGCCGGAATGTCGATCACGGCGCCGTTCTTTGCGGAAGCGATGGCGCGTTTTAGCCGCTCGCTGTCATTTGCGGATGCCGGCGCGCCGCATGCGCCCGCGAGGAACGAAAAGGCGAGCGCTATGTAAAATCGTCTCATGCGGCTTCTCCCGATGTGATTTTCGCGGCCTGGCGCAGCGCAGCGACGAGGGTTTCAGGCGGCATGCCGCCTGAAAAACCGGTGCGTTCATTGACGATGAAGGTCGGCACGCCGGTAACGCCGGCTACTCTGAACGAATCTGATTCCGCTTCGATCATTGCAGCGTCGTCCTGTGATGACAGCGCAGCGGCGGCGAGCCCGCCGTCGATGCCGACCGATTCCGCGAGTGCGATGAGCGTCGCCTCGTCGCCGATGTCGCGCAAATCACCCCAGAATGCGCGATAGATCGCGAGCGCCGCCTTTTCCTGCTTGCCGGTGAAATGGGCGAGGCGGATGATCTGATGCGCCTTGACGGTATTTGGAAGATGCGGCGGGGCCGAAGGGTCGAAGTCAAATCCTGAAAGGCGCGCATTCTGTCTGATTGCATCGCGCGCTGCGGCGAGCGCTTTGGAATCGGGAAATTTGGCGCGGTAGAACTCATGCCGGTCGACGCCGGATGCAGGAAGGCCCGGATTGAGTTGATAGGGCCGGATGCGCGTGGCGATCTCGAAGTCGGCCTTCAGCACGTCGCGCGCAGCAAAAAAAGATTTCAATCCGACATAGCACCACGGGCAGACCGGATCGGCGACGATATCGATAGTGAGATGAGGCTTCGTCATCAGCGAAACTCCCCAAGGCGCGCCGCCGTGTCGTCGATTTCTGGAAATTCGAGTTCAACTTCAGTTGCGAGAGCTTCTTCGAGCGGTCTTAATTCTTCGTGGAGCGCGTAGAGCTTCTTGTAGGCGCTGACGGCGCCCCTGCTTGCGCCTGCGATTTCGGCGGCGCGATTTGCGACCTGCGCGTCGAGTTCGGACTTGTCTTCGAACGCTTCATTCGCGAGCCCCCAGTGCGCGGCGTCAGCGCCGGTGAATGTGTGTGCGGTGTAGGAAAGTTCCCGGGCGCGGCGGACGCCGACGGCGCGTGCTAGATTTTGGCTCATGCCCCAGGTCGGGCGAAGGCCCCATTTTGCATGGGTGTCGCCAAACTTCGTGTCTTTGGTCGTAAAAATGAAATCGCAGTGGAGCGCAAGCTCGAGCGCGCCGGTAAAGCAAAAGCCGTGAACCTTGGCGATAACGGGAATGAGGCAATGGCGGATCGCGGCGGCGGCCTCGAACGCCTCGCCGTCAAAGTCGCTGCTTATCCGTCCGGCGACCGGCGACGCGCCTTGCAGGATTTTGAGATCGACCCCGGCGGAAAATGCGCGCCCCTCGCCGCAAAGGATAATCGCCGAGACAGAAGGGTCGCGGCCGGCGGCGCCGACCGCAGCCGTCAGCTCACGAAGCAGCGCCGGCGTGAAGGCGTTGAGCGATTCGGGCCGATTGAAGCAGATCGTTCTGACGCCGCTTTGGGTTTCGGATTTGATCAGGGACATGGAACTTCCTGCTGTCGCAGCCGCATTATTGCGCCTTCCGGTTAGCGTAGTCGCGGCGGCGGCGATTGAAAACTCGCGAATGCGGCGTTTCTGATTTTGAGGCCGCGTCTTTGCCGCGCCGCGCCCTTGGCGGAAGGGCGGCAATGTCCTAGACGCAGGGCCGAAATCGGCTGCGGCGGGGCATGCGCCTTGCAACGGTCCTTGGCTGTGGGTGTTAATCTTAAATGCCGCTCCCGGTGCGGTTCCTAGCGCCGGAGGGGAGTTGAAAGCGGACCGAAAGACATGACTGGCGGACAAAGCGTCAAGACGAAATGGGTCTACTCGTTTGGAGCAGGCAAATCCGAGGGAGAGGCGTCTATGCGCAATCTCCTTGGCGGCAAGGGCGCAAATCTTGCGGAAATGTCCAACCTCGGCCTGCCGGTGCCGCCGGGCTTTACGATCACGACCGACGTCTGCACCGCCTATTATGCGAACGGCCGGAAATACCCGGACGGCCTTGAGGCTGACGTTGACGCTGCGCTGAAGAGGGTCGGCGCGCATGTCGGCAAGTCGTTTGGCGATGTAAACAATCCGCTGCTCGTCTCGGTGCGCTCTGGCGCGCGCGCGTCGATGCCGGGAATGATGGATACCGTCCTTAATCTTGGTTTGAACGACGCGACGGTCGAAGGGCTTGCAAGGCTTTCGGGCGATCCGCGCTTTGCCTATGACAGCTATCGTCGTTTCATCCAGATGTATTCGAATGTCGTCCTTGATGTCGACCATCACCAGTTCGAAGAAATTCTTGAGACCTTCAAGGAAGAGCGCGACTATTTCCTCGACACCGAGATGAAAGCCGACGATTGGAAAACTGTCGTCGGAAAATATAAAGAGGCGGTGCGCGAAGCGCTCGGACGCGATTTTCCGCAAGACCCGAAGGAACAGCTCTGGGGCGCAATCAGCGCCGTGTTCGGGTCGTGGCGCAATGACCGCGCGGAAGTCTACCGGCGGCTCCATTCGATTCCGGAAAGCTGGGGCACAGCCGTCAATGTGCAGGCGATGGTCTTCGGCAATATGGGCGAGACCTCGGCGACCGGCGTTGCGTTCACGCGCGATCCGTCGACCGGCGAGAATTGCCGCTATGGCGAGTTTCTCATCAACGCGCAGGGCGAAGACGTCGTCGCGGGAATAAGAACGCCGCAGACGCTGACGAAGCGGGCGCGCGAAGCGATGGGCGAGGCCTTGCCGTCGATGGAAGAAGCGATGCCGGACGCCTTCGCAAGTCTTTCGAAAATATTCGAGCGGCTCGAAGGCCACTACCGGGACATGCAGGATATCGAGTTCACCGTTCAGCAGGGCGTGCTCTGGATGCTGCAGACACGGAACGGCAAGCGCACCGCGAAGGCGGCGCTGAAAATCGCGGTCGATCTTTGCCGCGAAGGGCTCATTTCCGAAAATGAAGCGGTGATGCGCGTTGATCCTTATTCGCTCGACCAATTGCTCCATCCGACGCTTGACCCGAAGGCGCCGCGCGATCTCGTGCTGTCGGGGCTTCCGGCGTCTCCGGGCGCTGCGTCCGGCGAGGTTGTCTTCAGCGCCGACGAAGCTGAGCGTCTCGCCCAGGAGGGGCGCAAGGTCATTCTCGTCCGCGTGGAGACGAGCCCTGAAGATATTCACGGCATGCATGCGGCGGTTGCGATCGTGACCGCGCGCGGCGGCATGACGAGCCACGCGGCGGTTGTCGCGCGCGGCATGGGCC
>JBGSLM010000029.1:0-1873 GCA_041740755.1 Parvularculaceae bacterium
GCCACACGCGCTGGGCGACGCATGGCGCGGCGACCGACGAGAACGCGCATCCGCACGCGACCGAGCGCCTCGCGCTCGTCCATAACGGCATCATCGAAAATTTCGCGGAGCTGCGCGAGGAGCTGAAAGCCAAGGGCTTCAAATTCACCTCGCAAACTGATTCAGAAGTCTGCGCGCAGCTCATCACCTATTATCTGCAGAACGAAAACCTGCAGCCCAAGGACGCCGTCAAGAAAGCGCTCGACCGCATGCGCGGCGCGTTCGCCTTCGCGATCGTCTTCACCGGCGAGGATGACCTTTTGATCGCAGCCCGGCGGGGCTCGCCGCTCGCGATCGGGCGCGGCGACGGCGAAATGTTCGTCGGCTCCGACGCTTATGCGCTGGCGCCCTTCACCAATCGCGTCACCTATCTCGAAGAGGGCGACTTTGCCGTCATCACGCGCAACAGTTTCGACGTCTACACCGAGAAAGGCGAAAAGACCCGGCGCGCGGAGACGATATCGTCAGCGTCCGACAACATGGTCGACAAGGACGGCCATCGCCATTTCATGGCGAAAGAAATTCACGAGCAGCCGGAAGTCATCGCGCATACGCTTTCGCGCTATATCGATGCGGCGAGCGGAACCATTCGCCTTCCGAAGGGCAGCTTTGATTTTTCCAAACTTGAGCGCCTGACGATTTCGGCGTGCGGCACCGCCTTTTATGCCGGACTTATTTCGAAATACTGGTTCGAGACGCTGGCGAAGTTGCCGATCGAAATCGATGTCGCGTCGGAGCTGCGCTATCGCGACGTTCCCTATTCGAAAAACGGCGGCGCGCTTTTTGTCTCCCAATCGGGCGAAACCGCCGATACGCTCGCGGCCCTGCGTAACGCAAAAGCGAACGGGCAAAAAATCGCCGTCGTCGTCAACGTGCCGGAATCATCGATCGCGCGCGAAGCGGACATCATCTTCCCGATGGCGGCGGGACCGGAAATCGGCGTCGCTTCGACAAAAGCCTTCACCTGCCAGCTTGCCTCTCTCGCCTCGATCGCAGTCGCCGCAGGGCGCCAGCGCGGCGTATTGTCAGAGGCCGAAGAGCGGGAAATCGTCACCGCGCTGCTCCAGATCCCGCGCCTCGTCGGCGAAGCGCTCAAGCAAGCGCTCGTCATCGAGGAGGTCGCGCGGGAAATCGCAAAGGCGAGCGACACGCTCTATGTCGGGCGCGGCGTCTCCTTCCCGCTCGCCATGGAAGGCGCGCTGAAGCTGAAGGAAATTTCTTATATTCACGCTGAAGGTTATGCGGCGGGCGAACTCAAACACGGTCCGATTGCGCTGATCGACGAAAACGTGCCCGTTATCGTCATCGCGCCTTCCGACAGGCATTTTGAAAAAACCATCTCCAACATGCACGAAATCATGGCGCGGGATGGAAAGGCGATCCTCATTTCCGACGCGAAGGGGATCAGGCATGCGGGGCCCGGCCTCTTTGCTTCGATCGAAGTTCCGGAAACTCATCCCCAGCTTTCGCCAATCGTCTATGCCGCGCCGATCCAGTTGCTCGCGTATTACACGGCGACGACCAAAGGCACGGATGTCGATCAGCCGCGCAATCTCGCAAAGTCCGTCACCGTCGAGTGATATTTGACCGAAAAGATCGGGCGCGATAAACGAAGCGCCCTGAATTACGAGACGTCACGCGAATGACCCGGCTGATCGCCGCCATCAACAGACTGAACGACTGGCATATTCTCGGCGCGCTGCCGTTTTGGGCGCGCGCCGGCGCCGATGAATCCGGCGCCTTTTTCGAAGCTCTCGATTTCGCCGGACGGCCGGTCACCGGACAAGCGCGGCGCGTGCGCGTACAGTGCCGTCAAATTCACACCTTCACGCAG
>JBGSLM010000030.1:0-3940 GCA_041740755.1 Parvularculaceae bacterium
AGGCGGACGTGTTTGATTATATCGAATGCTTCTACAATCCGAAGCGCCGTCACTCGACGATCGGCTATCTCAGCCCGATTGCATTCGAGGAAAAGATGGCGTTACCTTGACTGACCGTCCACAAAACGGGGGACAGGCCACTTCTGACCTATCAGCGAGTTGGTGTGTCCTTCGTCAGTATGATCCAATCGAGCCAACGCAAACGGTCCGAATATGTGCAATCGGAAATATAGAAAGTCGGTTCTGTCCGGATTGCCGGTGATTGCGAGGTGGGCTCCAGGTATGATGGTGCCGTCAACTTCAAGTGGCCACTTCATCGTCACGTCGCCGGCAGTATGCGACGCGACCCAATTTGATTGAATATCGGGTCGCACGACTGCTTTATCAGCAGCCATAAATTCGTCGATGTCGGATAGCGTCTTGAGGCCAGAGAGCATGGCCAGAATAGAGGCCAAACGCTCTGGTGCCGTCAACTTTGAATCGGGCTGTCATTTGGTGACATTCATTAGGACGCAGATTAGGGTCAAACCCTATGAGGAAGCCTACAGTGGAGACCGCTCAAAAACCCCAGATCGAACGCTTCCGAGCGAAAGCGCGCGAACTGGAGTGCGAAGACGACGATCAGGCTTTCGAAAAGATCGTCCGAAAGATCGCCAAAACGCCCTCAAAGAAGGCGGAAAAGCCGAAGCGGAAACGCGCGAAATAGCGCCATTTTCTGCTAACCCACCGGCGAATCATATCGGATCAACGCCGTGGTTTGTCATCTATGATATGCCCGAGTATTACCGACCGGAACATTTTTGGAACAGGTCTGAATAACCGCATGTTATCATATAGATAGAATGCCTTGCCAAATGAGAACAAAAGAGGTACAAGGCCGCCATTGACGGGATAGGCCCCGTTGGGCAAGGGAGGCGGCGATGACGAAACCCGGTTTGCGGTTGGTGGAGGCGGAAGGCGTGGACAAGAAAAAGGCCCTCGAGGCGGCGATCTCACAGATCGACAAGGCTTTCGGCAAGGGCTCGCTGATGCGCCTCGGCGACCGCGAAGTGGTCGAAATCGAGTCGATTTCCACCGGTTCGCTCAGCCTCGATATCGCGCTCGGGATCGGCGGCCTGCCGAAAGGCCGCATCGTTGAAATCTACGGGCCGGAAAGCTCGGGCAAGACGACCCTCGCGCTTCAGGTTGCGGCGGAAGCCCAGAAAAAGGGCGGCATCGCCGCCTTCATCGACGCCGAACACGCGCTCGATCCGATCTATGCGCAAAAACTCGGCGTCAATCTCGACGACCTTTTGATTTCTCAGCCGGACACCGGCGAACAGGCGCTCGAAATCGCCGACACGCTGGTGCGCTCCGGCGCGGTCGATGTCCTGATTATCGACTCGGTTGCGGCGCTGACGCCGCGTGCGGAACTCGAAGGCGAAATGGGCGACAGTCTTCCAGGTCTCCAGGCGCGTTTGATGAGCCAGGCGCTGCGCAAACTCACCGGCTCGATTTCAAAGTCGAACACGCTCGTCATCTTCATCAACCAGATCCGCATGAAGATCGGCGTCATGTTCGGCTCGCCCGAAACGACGACCGGCGGCAACGCGCTGAAATTTTATGCGTCCGTTCGTCTCGATATCCGCCGCATCGGCGCGATCAAGAAGGGCGAGGATGTCGTCGGCAACCAGACCCGCGTCAAGGTCGTCAAAAACAAGGTCGCGCCGCCGTTCAAGGTGGTTGAGTTCGACATTATGTATGGCGAGGGGATTTCCTATGTCGGCGAGCTTGTCGATCTCGGGGTCAAGGCGAATGTCGTCGAGAAGTCCGGCGCGTGGCTTTCCTTCAATGGGGAGCGCATCGGGCAGGGCCGCGAGAACGCCAAGCAGTTCCTGAAAGATCATCCAGATGTCGGCGCGCAGATTGCGGCGGCGATCCGCGAGAACGCCGGTCTCGTTGCGACCGAAATGCTCGCGGGCGAGGGCGATGACGATCTTGACGAGGCGGCGGAAGCATAGCTGGAAGCGGATCGCCGGCGGCTAATCGTCCGCCGGCCGCAATCACGCAATCCTGATTTCCAAAACGGTCGGCGGCGCGGTCAATTCGCGGCCTGAAATCTATAACCTGAGATCTGAGTGAGGAGAGAGACGAATGATCGGATATGTGACGCTCGGCACCAACGATATTAAACGCGCAGCCAAATTCTATGACGAGCTGCTCGGGGAAATCGGCGCAAAGCGCATCATGGAAGGCGACAATTTCATCGCCTGGGGGACGGCCATGGACAAGCCGGGCCTTGGCGTCATCAAGCCGCATGACGGCAAGCCCGCGACCTGGGGCAATGGCACGATGGTCGCCCTTGTGGTCGATTCAAATGAAAAGGTCGACAAGCTCTACAAAAAGGCGATGGCGCTCGGCGCGATCGACGAGGGGGCGGCGGGGCCGCGCGGCGACAACTTTTACGCCGGCTATTTTCGCGATCCCGACGGCAACAAGCTCAATTTCTTCTGCATGAAGATGTAATCAGCCGCCCGGGCGGGTCTTCCCTCGCTTTACGCGGGGGCGCTGACATCATAAGAAATCCGGCCGCGCCGGGGAGCGAAGTGGCTTCCCGGCGCGGCCTTTTTCGCGCCGTCCGCCGATGAGGCGACCCCGACGACAGACGGCCATTGCCAGGACCTGAAAAGATCATGACGTCCCTGAACGACATCCGCACCGGTTTTCTCGAATTCTACCGCGCCCGAGGCCACACGGTGACGCCCTCGGCGCCGCTGGTGCCTTATAACGACCCGACGCTGCTCTTCGTCAACGCCGGCATGGTGCCGTTCAAGAACGTCTTCACCGGCGCCGAAAAGCGCCCCTATGTGCGCGCCGCCTCATCGCAGAAATGCGTGCGCGCCGGCGGCAAGCACAACGATCTCGACAATGTCGGCTATACGGCGCGCCATCATACGTTCTTTGAGATGCTCGGCAATTTCTCCTTCGGCGATTATTTCAAGGAGGAGGCGATCGACGCCGCGTGGACGCTCGTCACGAAAGATTTCGGCTTGCCGAAAGACAAGCTCACCGTCACCGTCTATCACACCGACGATGAAGCGGCGGCGCTATGGAAAAAGATCGCCGGGCTTCCCGAAGCGCGAATCGTCCGCATTCCGACGAACGACAATTTCTGGGCGATGGGCGACACCGGCCCCTGCGGCCCATGCTCTGAAATCTTTTTCGACCATGGCGACAAGATAGCAGGCGGACCGCCGGGCTCGGCCGACGCCGATGGCGACCGCTTTGTCGAGATTTGGAATCTCGTCTTCATGCAATTTGAGCGTTCCGCCGACGGCGCGATGGTCAATCTCCCCAAGCCCTCGATCGACACCGGCATGGGGCTCGAGCGGATCGCGGCGGTTTTGCAGGGCGTACACAACAATTACGACACCGATCTATTCAGGAAGATCATCAACGCTTCTGTCGATATCACCGGGCGCCCTGCAAAGGGCGATGACGCCCCCGCGCACCGCGTGATCGCCGATCATCTGCGCGCGTCATGTTTCCTGATTGCTGACGGCGTCACGCCGTCTAACGAGGGGCGGGGCTATGTGCTGCGCCGGATCATGCGCCGCGCCATGCGATACGCTCACGGTCTTGGCGCGCGCGAGCCGTTGATGACGCGGCTTTCCCCGGTGCTGGAAGCCGAAATGGGCGCAGCTTATCCCGAACTTCACCGCGCGTCGGCGCTCATCCGCGAAACGCTGCGCGCGGAGGAAGAAAAATTCCGCTCTCTGCTTGATCGCGGCGTCAAGCTTCTCGACGATGAAGTCGCAAAACTCGGCGGCGGGAAAACGCTGTCAGGCGAGGCCGCGTTCAAGCTCTATGACACATACGGCTTTCCGCTCGACCTGACGCAGGATGCGCTCCGCCGTCAGGGGATCGCTGTCGACGCCGCCGGGTTCGATGCGGCGATGAA
>JBGSLM010000031.1:0-10476 GCA_041740755.1 Parvularculaceae bacterium
CTTATGGCGCCGCTGACTTCACCGGCGCATGGGCGGCGCGCAATCTCGACCGGCGAAAGCTGGGGCATGAGGCGGATCTGATTGCGATCTTCGGCGCCGCGCTCTCGTCAAAGCCTGCGCCGACCAATCTTCTCAGCGGCGCCTATCGCCGGCGCGCGCCGCAATCGTTCAAATTGGGCGCGTACCGGCGCCCCGCAATGCTTGCCGCCGGTCTTGCCGCCCTGACGCTCGTTTCCGCAGCGGCGGCCGGTCTCAATGACGCGCGGGTCGCTTCGATTTATGAGCAGTCCGCGAGCGAGATGCACAAGTCCGCCTTTCCGACCTTTTCGGGCGGCGACATTCGCGGCCATGCGCGCCAGATGCTCTCGGAAGGCGTCAAGGCTTCGTCTTTTATTGACCTGTCGGCGCGATTGACAGCCGGCCTTGAGGGGCATGACGGTGTCGCCATCGACCGCATCCGTTACGACGCGGCGCGCGGCCAGTTCATGTTCAGCATCAGGAGCAATTCCGACGCGGGGATCGAAGCCTTTCGCACGGCGCTTGACGCCCAAGGGCTCGCCGCCGTCGACAATGGCGGATACAGGCGCTCGGGCGAGGCCTGGGTCGGCGAAATGTCTGCGAGCGCGAAATGAGCGAATTCTGGAATCGTCTCTCGGATCGCGAAAAGCTCTTCGTCGGCGCAGGCGGCGCAATCGCCGCGCTCATCATCCTGCTGCAGTTCATTTTGGCGCCTGCGCTCGGCTGGCGCGCAGACATGACGCAAAAGCGCAAGAGCGCGGAGGACCTTTACCGCCTTGTTTCCGAGGCGAGCGCGTCGGCTGGCGTCGCCGCTGCAGCGGCGGGCGTCGATCTCGACACGCCGATCCTCAATGTGGTGACGCAAACGACCGGCGAGTTCAAGGTTGTGGTCAATTACCGCAATGCGCGACCTGACGGGGCGGTTGAAGCAAATGTCGCCGCGCCGTCGGAGCAGATCTTCGACTGGCTGCGTGCGCTCGAAACGAGATACGGCGTCACAGTCGCCGCCGCCGATATCGCGCGCGGCGCATCAGGCGAGGAAGCGCAGGCGCAGTTGACGCTGGTGCGGCGGACCGCCCAATGATTCGCCTAAAGAGCGCATTTTCCCGTGAGAACCGGCTGCTATGGTTCGCCGGCGCCGGCGCGTTTTTCATCGCGGCGATCGCGGCGGCGCCTGCGGGCGTTGCGGCTTCAATCCTTGAAGCGGGATCGCCCCTCGTCGAGATCGACGGCGCGACCGGAACTCTCTGGCGCGGCGAATTTGCAAATGTCGCGTACAATTCGATCAATGTCGGACGCGTCGGTTATGTTCTCGCCCCGGCGCGCCTGCTGACCGGCCGCCTTTCCGCCGACGTAAAGAGTTCAGGCGGCGCCGTAAACGGCGCGGGCCGGATTTCGCTGACGCCTTCTGGCTTCGAACTGAAGAACGTTTCGGGTCAATTCAATCTCGCCGCCATCCGGCAATATACGTTCTTCGGCGCACGCTATCAGGGCGTCGCAACACTTTCTGCGAAGAGGCTCGCGCTGTCTCCGCACGCCTGCAAGGCGGACGAGGCCAAGTTGACGACGACAATGCTCGACGGGCTCGTTCAGCAATGGTCGGGCGGGCCGTTTCCCCTTCAGGGCGGATTTGCGTGCAGGGACGGCAAGCTCGTCGTCGCGCTCAGCGGCGAAAGCGGCGACGGAGCGATGCGCATGGAAGCGGTCGTCTCGCCCGACAGATCGTACGCGCTGACCTTCACGGCCGAGCCGCGACGCGCCGAAATCGGGGCGGCGCTGCGCCAATTCGGATTTGAGGGCGACAATGCCCAACTTTCGCTGCATGCTGTGGGTCAACTTAAAGGATTGAGTTCATGATCCGTCATTCGATCCTGCTCGCCGCCCTGCTGGCGGCGGGATGCGCCTCCGGCGCCGCCAAAAATTCGCAGCAAGGCGTCGTCGCGGCGCCAAGCGGCGGCGGCGATGTCATGATTGGCGCGCTCGCTGATGCGTCGCTCTCCAAAGGCGAGTGCGGCATGATCTTGTGGACGCTTGAAGAAACCCAGCCTGCGCCGATCCTGAAACTCACCTCCGGAAAGAGCGCGGAAATGATGGTCAACGGCGCGCTGGTGAAATTCGCCATAACTGAGACGTCGGGCGCTGCGGGTTTTGGGGTGTTCGAAGACCAGACCCTGGCGGCGGAAGGCTATGCGGCGACGGTCAAAGTCCGGTTCGGCCTGGGATTTGACGGCGGAAGTTATCTTGAACGCGGCCTCGTCACGATCGAAGCCCCGAGCGGCTGGCGCACGGTGGTGCCGGCGGCGGGCGTTGCTGGTTGCCGGACGAAATAGCCCGTCGTTCAGACGTGGCGGAACACGAGGGCGCAAAGTGCGACAATGACGCCCACGCTTGCGACGAGGTAACCGCGCTTGTGCGGCGTAAGGCTCGCATGCGGGCCAAGGTGGAAGACCATAATGTAAATCAGGCCGCCCGCGGTCAGCCCTAAAAGCGGCCCGAGCGGCAGCGAATTCACATTCTCGATGAATGCGCTCGCGACAACTGCGCCCGCAATTGTCGTAAGCGACGCAGAGATAAACGCCCAGACGGTCGATCTGACCTTGTCGAGCCCTGCGTCGCGCGCGAGGAAATAGGCGATCACGCCTTCAGGAAATTCGTGCAGCAAAAGTCCGGCCGTTGCGAGCGTGCCGGTGAACAGTTCCGCGTGATAGGTCGCTTCGTAAATCAGACCGTCGACAAAGGAATGAAATCCGAGCGCGACAATCGATGCGTATCCGATTGCGATGCCGTGCCCGTTTCGTCTGTTGTGCGACAGCAGGCGCAGACCGAAGCCGAGCGCGAACATCCCCAAAAATCCGCCGGCGATCGATCGCCATGCGGCGCTCGAATAGCTGAGAGATTCAGGCGTCAGGTGGAACAGCACGGCGACTAGCATCACGCCGATGGCGAAAGCGGAAAAATATGCGCTGTGCCGTTTGCCCCAGTCGCCGAGCGCCGCCATCGACAATAAACCGATGGTGCTTACGGCTGCGGCCGCAAGACTGGCAAGCACTCCTGGCGCGATGTCCCCAAGCTCAAACACGCTTGCGCCGTCCCCGTTGTTTAACGCAACCCGATCCAACGTCCTGTTCGAGTCAGGACGCACCTACCATCTTCCCGCTAGCAGGCTGCACGCCTTTATCAACCGCAATGTTATCATGTCACTTTGGTCGCGACGCAAGGGGCGGGCGCTGTTACCTGCAATCCACATCAAATATTTACGACAATTCACAAACGGCTTGCTCCCACGACCTGCGACCGCTTATGTAACGGGGGCAATTGTCCTTTGAATTTGCAGACATTCCGGCAGACGGGAGCGGCATGACCGATTGCGGCCACGATCATTCGATTGGCGGGCACTCGATTGGGGGGCACACTCAGCACCGCGCTGACGGCGGCCGGCTGATTGCGGCGTTCTGCGTCATTTCGATTTTCATGGTCGTCGAAGTCATCGGCGGCGTCATTTCCGGTTCGCTCGCGCTCCTTGCCGACGCCGCACATATGATGACCGATGCGTTCGCGCTTGCTCTCGCGGCGAGCGCGCACTGGATGTCGGTGCGGCCCGCGAACAACAAGCTGCATTTCGGATATCGCAGGCTGCAAGTGCTTGCAGCTTTCGTAAACGGCATCGCTCTGATCGCCCTGATGTCCTGGATCATCTACGAAGCGATCCGCCGGTCGATCACGCCGATCGAAGTATCGTGGGCGCCGATGCTGGTGATCGCGGCCTTCGGTCTTGCCGCCAACGGCATCGCGTTTCGGCTTCTTCATCAGGCGGGCGAACACAACATCAATATCAAGGGCGCCATGCTGCATGTGGCGAGCGACCTGCTCGGCTCGATTGCAGCGGTCATTGCAGCGATAGTCATCTGGCAGACCGGCTGGACGCGCATCGACCCGATTCTGTCGATCTTCGTCGCGGTGCTGATCGCGCGGTCGGCGTTGAAGCTGCTTCGCGAAACGACGCATATTTTGCTTGAAGGCGCTCCGCAGCATATCGATCCCGAGGCGCTGGCGAGCAAGCTTGCAGCCGCAGCGCCAGGCGTTGAGGACATTCACAGCGTCAAGATCTGGCAACTGACGCCCGATCAGCTCCGGCTGACGCTGCATGCAAAATTGCGCGACGGCGCTGCCGCGGACGAGGCGCTTCGCGCCCTGAAAACGCGGCTTGAGGACGACTACGGCATTCATGATTCGACGATACAGATCGAAGCAGGATGCGATTGCCCGGATCACGGCCCCGCCTATGAACGGCGCGACGAACACGATCACGCGCATGAACACGGCCATGGCGGCCATGATCATGCCCCAGCGGCGCCCGTCAGGCTCCGCGCCGTCCCGTGATTTGAATTCTCAGATCTGTTCGCGGACTGCGGCTGAAATCCCGCCGCGCGCGGCGGCGCGCCAGCTGTAACGGCGTGTTTGCGCAGCGGTTTGCGCCGTTGAAACAACCTCGATGCGGCTTGCCGCAGCAATCAGGGCGATCAGCAGCAGATAGCCGTCCCACATTTCAAGCGACGTCGATGCGCCGCCGACGCAGAACACCGTGAGCGAGATCTGCGCGAAATAACCGAATCGCGCCTGCCAAGGCGGCGATGCTCCGGGATGACTGCTTTTCTGCAGCGACGCTGTTTTTCGAAAAGCGCTGACGAGCAGCGCGAGATAGACGAGGAGGCCGACAAACCCTGCGCCCCCAAGCATTTCAAAATAGATCGAATGCGCAGCCTTGGCGCGCGGCGCGCGCACCGGATCGACCTTGACGGCGAGGTCCTGTTGATAGGGGTTTCTGAGCCCGGCGCCGGTCAACGGGTGCTCAAGCGCGAATTTCGTGTTGATCACCCAGGCGTCAACCCGGCCCATGAAGGATTCGTCCTTGCCGGCCTCCGTGATCGTCGTCATCCGCTCAGTCCAGCTCGACGGCATGAAGGCGATCGCCGGAATGATCGCAAGCGCGCCTGCGGCGAGGATCGCCAGCTTGTGACGTGACCGCAGCCAGAAAAATCCGCCGAAGACGACAAGCGAAATGAATGCGCCGCGCGACTGCGTGCCGATAATCGCAAAGATCGACAACAGGAGCATCGCGGTCATGGCGCCGCGCATCCATGGCTTTGCGACTTCGCCGCGCAGATAAAGGATCATCGGCAGGATCGTCGCGATCGCAATGCCCATGTGGTTGTTGTCTTCAAGGATCGTCAGCGGCACGCCCTGAACGCGATATTGCCCAAGCGTGAAAAGCGTAAACAGCGCGCCTTTCGCGGCGAAGAATCCAATCGAAAGAACGAGCGTCCAGACGAGCGCGTGAACCCGCAGTTTCGTGTTCGCCATCTGCGCGCAAAGGATCGCGAACAACAGCGTCTTGATGAAGCGGTCGAAATAGATCGCCGAGTTCGCGGGATCGAGCGAATTGGCCTGAGAGACAAAAAGCCATCCGGCGACCATCGAAAGCCAGAACGTGACGCTGTCAAACCTGAACCGCGCCGCTTCGCCGCGAAGGACAATCGCAAGGATCGTCGCCGCCGCAATGACGAGATTGAGCGGGATCCCGAACGCCCCAAACGCCATTTGGTGGGGGGTCATCAGGGAGAACCAAGCCCACAGGATCATCCCGGCAAAGGGGTAGCGGAGCGCGGCCAAAAGCCCGCCCACAATCACCGCCAGGAGAAGTGCGTCCCGCATGCCTGTCTGTCTTTTGGCCCTGTGCCGCCCATTTCGGGGCCGGCCAGGCCGGTTAACCCCTTGCCCACCTTCAAGAAACAGGCCGGGACGAGGGATCAGGGGCGCGGCGTCTCCGACAGGACTTGAACCTGTGGCCCCCAGATTAGGAATCTGGTGCTCTATCCGCCTGAGCTACGGAGACTGTTTGCCGTTTCGGCGCCGCGGCGATTCCTTCCTAGCCGGACCCGCCTGAATTGCAATTCCGAAAAAAGACGCAAGGGCGCATCGAACGCCTTGGAAACTGTTTCTTTTGGACCTTGAAACGCCATAAGTTTGGTAAAGATCGCGCCGGATGAGTGCGCACAGGAGCGGGGCATGGACAAAAACAGGACAATCATCGTTGCCGGGGGCATTCTGGTCGCCTTCGCCTGCGGCGTTCTTCTAGGGCGCGTGATTGACGGCGGCGACGCGGCGACGCGGGACAGCGCGGGCAGATCGCTCTTTTCTCAATCCGCCGGCGACGACGAGCCAAGGCGCCCGTTTCAGGCCTTGCGCGGCGAAGACGCGCCGCGCGCCGAACGCGAAAAATCCAAGGACTTCGCCTTCGACCGCCTGATCCTGGAGACGAATGGCGCCGCCCCTCGCGCCTGTCTTCAGTTCACGCGCGAACTCGATGCGTCCGGCAAGACCAATTACGCCGACTATGTGCGCATGACGCCGGCGATCAAACCGGCGGTCACGGTCGCCGGATCTAGTCTTTGCATCTCCGGAATCGAATTCGACAAGGAATATAAAGCGCGCGTTCGCGCAGGGACGCCGGCCAAATCCGGCGAAAAGCTGAAACGTTCAGTCGACGTCACAATCGCTTTCGGCGACAAGCCCGCTTATGTCGGCTTTGTCGGCGACGGCGTCATCTTGCCGAGGCTCGAAGCGGACGGCCTCGGGATCGAGACCGTCAATGTCGACAAGATCAACATCTCCGTATTCCGCGTTTCCGACCGCTCGCTTGCGCGCAAGTCGATGGCGCAAGGCGAGTCGGCGGCGGAAGACGACTATTTTTACGTCTGGGACGAAGAGAGCGGAGAAGACGTCGGCGTCAAGGTTTTCGAAAACGACCTGAAGGTCAAAAAAGTCGAAAACGAAACCGTGACGACCGTCTTTGCGCTCGGCGCGGCGCTGCCGAACCTGAAGCCCGGCGCCTATTACGTCAAACTGAAGGACGAAACGCCCGGAGGCGACAAATACCGCAAGGCGCAGGCGTGGCGCTGGGTGATGTTCACGGACATCGCGCTCGCCAGCTATTCGAGCGGCGAGGGGATCGACGTTTTCGCGCGTTCAATCAACAGCGGAAAGCCGCTTTCAGGCCTGGAACTCGAACTGGTCGCGTCAAACAACGATATCCTCGCTCGTGCGACTTCGGGCGCCGACGGACGCGCACGCTTTGAAAAGGCGGCGGTCAATGGCGAGTATCCGCTGACGCCGCGGATGATCATGGCCTATGGGTCGCAGGCGGATTTCGCGGCGCTCGATCTAAATCGCGCGCCGCTCGATCTATCCGACCGCAATGTTGACGGCCGCGCTGCGCCGTCCGTGCTCGACGCCTATGTATATCTCGATCGCGGCATCTACCGGCCCGGCGAGACCGCGCATATCTCCGGCATCCTGCGGGACAGTGCGGGCCTTGCGGCGGACCGGCCGTTGACCGTCACGATCTTCCGTCCAAATTCCACCGAAGCGCATAAAGAGCGGATCGAAGCGCTGCAGGTCGGCGGATTTTCACTCTCCTATGAGGTGCCTAAATCGGCGGCGCGCGGCCAGTGGCGCGTTGAGATCAAAGCAGACGGCGCGGGCGCCGTCGGCAGCGAGACCTTTTCGGTCGAAGATTTCGTGCCGCAGCGGATCGAGGTCAAACTCGACGTCAATGAAAAGACGCCGATGCGCGCCAATGAATCGCGGGCTGTCGCAATTGACGCGCGCTACCTTTACGGCGCGCCTGCGGGCTCGCTCGGGGTTGAATCGGAAGCGCGTCTGCGGCTCGATCCAAATCCGTTCCCGACGCTCGAAGGCTATCGTTTCGGCCCAGCCGACGGCCGTTTTGACGAGCGCTATCTGACGCTTGCGAATGCGACAACGGATGCGAGCGGCAAGGCGTCGGTCGATCTGACGATTGAAGGCGCGCCGGACAATTACGGCGCGCCGCTGCGCGCCGATCTCGTCGTCGGCGTTGTCGAGCCGGGCGGGCGCGTCGTGCGTGAAAGCGCGCGCATTCCCGTTCGTCCCGATGATCGCTATCTCGGTTTGAAACTCGGCAAGGACGGCGGCGGCTTTGGACAGAACGAACCGGCTGAAATCGATGCGGTTCTTGTCGATTGGCAGGGCAAACAGGTTGCAGGTTCGCTCGAATGGCGTCTTGTCGAAGAAGATTACTGGTTCGACTGGTATCGCGAAGACGGCCAGTGGAAATGGCGCAGGTCGTTCAAGGACGTGCTCGTCGCCGAAGGCCGCGCTGAGGCGAAAGCGAATGCGCCAGCGCGCATCACGCAGGCGCTCGATGCAGGTTCCTACCGCCTCACCGCTGTCGATCCCGCTTCAAAAGCGAAGACCGACGTCCGCTTTTATGTCGGTTGGCGTTCGTACGAATCCGGCGCGGATACGCCGGACCAGGCGACGCTGACGGTCACGACCAAAGAAGCGGCGCCGGGCGGGCGCGCCAAGCTCTTCCTCGATCCGCCATATGCAGGCGAAGCGATCATCGCGATCGCGACAGACAAGGTGCATCTCGTCCAGCGCGTGAAAGTCGAAGACAAGGGCCGCGAGATCATCGTCGACACGGATCCGTCCTGGGGTTCCGGCTTTTACGTGCTCGCAACGATCGTCACGCCGCGCGATGTCGTCAAACGTCCGATCCCGCGCCGTGCGATGGGTGTCGCTTATGTTCCGTTCGACATGGGCGCGCGCAAAATGACCGTGGCGCTCGGAACCGAGGCGCTTGTGCGGCCGAGACAGAAAATCACTGCGCCGGTCAAGATCACCGGCATCACACGCGGCGAAGACGTGATGCTGACAATCGCGGCGGTTGATGAAGGCATATTGCGCCTCACCAAATTCGTCTCGCCAGATCCGGTTGATTATTACTACAGCAAGAAGCGTCTCGGCGTTGAAGTCAGGGACGATTACGGCCGGATTCTCGACGCCAATCTCGGGGCGGCGGCGCGTTTTGGCGGCGACCAGCTCGGCGGCGAAGGGTTGACTGTCGTTCCGGTCAAATCGATCGCGCTCTTTAACGGACCGGTCGAAGTGAATGACGACGGCGTTGCGAATGTGCCGCTCGACATCCCGGACTTTAACGGAGAATTGCGCCTGATGGCGGTCGCGTGGAGCCCGGATAAGCTCGGATCTGCGACGCAGCCGCTGACGGTCCGCGATCCTGTGCCGGCGCTGCTCTCGCTGCCGCGCTTCCTTGGTCCAAATGACAAGGCGCAGGCGACGTTGCTGATCGACAATGTCGACGGCGCCGCCGGCGAATACACAGTTGCGCTTGCGGGCAAGGGGCCGGTCACGACGACGGCGACGGACAAGCGCACGCTTGCAAAAGCCGCGCAGGCGACAGCCCTGTTTCCGGTCACCGCCGGCGCAGTCGGCGTCGGCGGCATCGATATGAGCGTCACGGGGCCGCAAGGCTTCAAAGTGACGCGCAATTATCCGATCCAGGTCCGCACGCCCTATTTCCCGGTGACGGAGGTGACGACGCGACAAGTCCTCTCGGGCGAGTCTGTCGCGCTCGATCGCACGCTGATCGCGAATTACGTTCCGGGTTCGACGGCGGTCAACCTTTCGTTCTCGCGCCTTCGCGGGGTCGATCCGGCGCCGCTTATCGATTCGCTCTATCGCTATCCTTATGGCTGCTCCGAGCAGCTGACCTCAACGGCGATGCCGCTTCTCTACATCAACGACCTTGGCGGCGAAGCGGGCCGCGGACCTGAATTCGCGGTGAGGCCGCGCATTCAGGACGCCGTCAATCAATTGCTCAATCGTCAGGGTCCGGACGGCGCATTCGGGCTCTGGCATGAAGCCGACTCGTCCGCGCAGCCATGGCTTGGCGCTTATGTGACGGACTTCCTCTATCGCGCCAAATCGGAAGGTTACGGCGTTCCGGACGCTGCGCTCGACAAGGCCTATGATTCGCTCGCGCAAATCGCGCGCGTCGATCGCTGGGTCTATATCGGCTATCAGATGGAAGCCTATATCGGTCCGTGGTCGAACGATACGACGGAACAATTGCGCCGCCGTTCCGCCGCCTACGCTCTCTATGTTCTTGCGCGCGCGGGCCGGGCGGACCTCTCCGATCTTCGCTACTTCCACGACGCGCTGCTCGATCAGACCGACAGCCCGCTTGCAAAGGCGCATGTCGGCGCCGCGCTCTCCATGCTCGGCGATCGCGCCCGCTCGCTTAGCGCTTTCGGCAAGGCGATGCAGGCGATCGGCTATCAAAATACGGGCGATTACTATCAGACATCGCTCCGCGACGCGGCGGGCGTCCTCGCGCTTCTCGCAGAAGTGCAAAATGCGCCGGGCGTCAACGACATGTCGGAAAAGTTCGTTCAGCTGATGAAAGAACCAGAACGCATGCAGACGCAGGAAAAAGCCTTCGTGCTGCTTGCGGCGCAGTCATTGCTGCGCTCGTCCGGGCCGGTCGAGCTGACACGCGACGGCCAGGCGGTCGCCGGGAAATCGCCGGCGCCGCGCTTCACGCTGACGCGCGACGTT
>JBGSLM010000032.1:0-7309 GCA_041740755.1 Parvularculaceae bacterium
GATGGTCTTGATATGCTGTTCGGCCGACTCTGGCGGCCCGGATTTCTGTCTCATCTTCGCTCCCTCAATGGGCTACGATGAGCCAGAAATCCTCCGTTCAGTTCATCCCGTCAAATGTCCCAAAGTTGCTGACGGCGGACACCGGCGCGATTTACAGAGAGGGCGTTCTAATCCGCATCCCGCGGCCGGAGCGTTTCGCAATTCACAAGCTGATCGTATCGGACCGGCGTCGGGACGGGCCGGACAGCCTCAAATCCCGCAAGGACCTCCTTCAGGCGGAAACACTGATGGCGATCCTCGCCGACGACCGTCCGGCCGATCTTCGGGACGCTTATGAAGACGCGCTCGCGCGCGGGCCGCGCTGGCGCGCTCATCTTGAGGCGAGCCTCGCGCGATCCTCCGTATCAAGAGCCTTCCTTTCTCAGATCTCTGTGTAGGTATGGATACGCAATGCAGCGTAGCGGCGACGCTGCGCCTCGCCAGCCGCTTTTAAGCGATGTCCGTCGTCAAATGATGTCGGACCTCTCTCTCGCCCGCCTGGAGCATCGCCGTAGCGCTTCTTGATCAGCGCCGCGCATTCACGCGCGAAGAACTCTACGCGCTCATTTGGGAGAGGCAGAACCAAGCAACGGATTCGACAATGCAATTTTGAAGAAAACTTGGGGTCACGATCGATGCCGATCGCGACCCTGGGCGTTCTGGCAAAATTTCAATCAGACCAATCGGTTAAGGCCGATTTGAAAGGGGTCAATTTTCGGAGCCGATTCATAAACAGCTCATAGCGGGGTTGTTTGATACGCTTCGCGCGGTGTTATTGGTCTGTGGGCCGGCGCCATTCGCTATCGGCCGAGTTCGGCCGCGCCCACTTGATCGTTCACTCATTTCTTCAAGAGCCTAAGGAACGATGGGTTGATGAATATCTTTTCCCTCCCCGCCTGACGCTCTTCGAGCACGCCAATATCGCACAGCGTTTTGAGATGAACAGATGCGGTCTGGCGTTTGGCCAAACCAGCGTCGACAACGTCGCCTATCCTGCAATAGGGTTGCACAAAGATGAGTTCGGTCAGCTCCCGTGAATATATTTTCGGCGCTGCAGATTTTATCGCCATCGCCGTTTTGTCTAAGAGTGCTCGAATGGCGGCGATTTTTGTGCTGGTCGATCGCGCCGTTTGCTCAACGGCCGTCAGCATGAAAAGGATCCACTCCTCCCACGCCTGATCTTTCGTGACATTGAGCAATAGTCCGTAATATTCCGCCTTGTGCTGAATTATATGCCGACTGAGATATAGAAGCGGGGTTGTCAACAATTTCTGGTCAACCAGGTAGAGCAGGTTGATCACGCGTCCGGTGCGGCCGTTGCCGTCAGTAAACGGGTGTATGGCTTCGAACTGGTAATGGCCGATCGCCATCCGAATTAATGGGTCGGGCCCTTCTTTATCGTGCAGAAACCGCTCCCAGTTTGAGAGCAGGCTTCTCAGGCGCTCCCGCCCCTCCGGCGGTGTGTAGATGACGTCGCCGGCGGCGTCACTGGCGAGCGCGGTTCCTGCCGTCGCGCGGACGTCCATGGCGACGCCCTTGATCTTCGAACAGACCTCTATGGCCGTGTTGATGGAGAAAGGGCGTCTCTTTAGAGACCGGAACCCGTCGAATAGCGCTGTTCGATAGCGCAGCGCTTCTTTTGTCGCCGCATCAGCCCCGACCTGCCCTTCCCCGGCATATTGAAAAAGTCGGTCAGTCGTTGTGACGATGTTCTCAATCTCGGAGCTCGCCTGCGCCTCCAGAAGCGGAATCGAGTTGATGAGGACAGTTTGATTGGGAATGAGGTCGCCGGCGACCTTGAGCTCTGCGAGTGCGGCGCGCGCCTCAATGCACGCCCTCAGAACGGATTTCGTCTCGACGTCGCGCTTTGGCGGCAGAACCGGCAAGGCATTAAATGGACGAGCAGCCGCAAAGGCCATATGTCGATTTTCTTTCAAATTTTCTACAGATCGTCACCATCCGTCGACAGCATCGACAAGACAAGCCAATATGTCGAAATAATCTCATTTTGTCGACAGAATGCAATATCCAGCTGAATTCGACCGGTCGACGGCTTCAACCAAAACCCCTGAAAGTACCGGTAACCGGCCGCTGAATGCCACCTGGCGAAGGCCCGCGCACCAGTCACGGCTGATCGATGGCAGGAGTGTTGTTAGAACGTTTGCTAGCGTACAAATATTCCAATAAATACAATGTATTATGTGTTGTTTGCGATTCCGCCTCCGCACCATCGCCTATTTCTTCCCATTGTCTCTATGGAAAACTCGATCCGTCGAGATTGGCGGCCGCCTATCATTACAAGGCGACGCGCAGCGATCAGGCCGGCCTCAGGAAACGGATCGGAGAGATCGCCGAGACGCGCGTGCGCTTCGGCTATCGTCGCATATGGGTCATGCTCCGGCGTGAGGCATGGGCGGTGAACGTGAAACGGGTCGACCGGCTGTGGGTCGGCTCCCAGGTTGACCCCATCCAAATTCGGAAAAACCGGCACGCGGCGCCCCGGGGAGCGCCCATCGTTTTCCTGGCAGAAGCGTTGTTACATCACGACAAAAACTTGCGCGTAGATGTCCTCGACGCTTTTCGCCTCGCCATCAGTCAAAGCGGCGAACTCCTTTTCGCGGGCGCGTTTCGATAATGCGCCTTCATTTTGCTGGAGGAAGCGAAAAAGAAGGTCGATGGTAGGTCCAGGCATATCGGCGATCTGCTGTACGCGCTCAGCGAACTGGTCATAACGCTGAAGGAATGCGGCCTCGCTCGGCAGGTCCGATTCAATGGTTTGCGCAACGCAGGAATATAGAAACTCGGCATGCGGCGTCGCATCGAAATAGCGATAGTAATCCGCCGTATCATTGAAAACTTCGACATTGTTGCGGGCCGTGCGCCGCCATTCGATCAAAGGCAAAAGGCGCTCCGAATAGCTCTGCAGAACCGCTTCATACTCCGTGATGCGCTCAAGGATCGCCGCAGATACGGGGAATACGACGCCGGGCGGATTAAACCCGCGCATGCTCAAGATGTGGTGGATCAGATAACGGTGGAGGCGCCCGTTCCCGTCCGCAAACGGGTGTATATAGACAAAGCCGAAAGCGAGGATTGAAGCGGCCAGGACCGGATCAAGCTGCGTGGCCGCGCCTGCATCGAAAGCGAGCATGCCGCGCACAAGGCTCAACACATCCTCGTGTCTTGCCGAGATATGATCGGGAATCGGCGCGCCGGTTTCGCGGTCATGCTCGCCGACAAAGCCGCCCTCATCGCGCCACCCAAGTTTTATAAAGCGGGCGTCGCCGATGACGATGCGCTGGAGGCGCAGAAATTCGTCCTCATCGAGCGGCCTTCGTCCAGCTTCGCCGATGGCGCGTCCCCATCGCCGGATGCGGTCATGCGCGGGCCGCTCGCCCTCGATGGCGTAGCTGGACTTGGAGTCCTTCAAAATCAGGAATGCCGCCGTGCGGGCCAAGAGGTCCTTTGGCACTTTGGCAATCGCTTCCCGCGCCTTTTCCGCGAGATTCACCGCAATGAAATCGTCGAGTTCTTTCGTCCTTTCGATCATCGGACAAAACTCCGGCGTACCGGGAAGGTTGTTTTTCACCCGGTGACGCGACGACGTTTCACCCGCTACGGCAAATTGCTGCGCGGGATCGACGATCAGCGCATAGGAGCCTTTGTCCGCATCAGGAAGATCAAGACGTTTGGCGGTCAGCCATTCATAAAGGAACCAGACGCGCCGCGCGGAGCCGCCTGTCGGCTTTTCCCGCACAAGCGCTTCGAAGGCGGCGGGGCCCGCCGCGAGGAACAGGCGCTTTAGAACCGCGAGGTCAATTCCCTCGTAGCGCAGGGCGAAAGTCAGATGCCCTTCGAGGGTGGGTTCGGGCTGGTGGCGGGGGGTGAAGATGCGCCAGCCGTCCGCCTCATATATCTTGTGGCGAGCGCCGATGGCGCACAGGCGGCGCGGCAGCGGCGCCGCCACATCAAAGGCAGCCATAAGCGCTGCATAACCGGCGGGCGTCGCCAGTTCCGGCACGCGTCGGTCATGAAATACAGTAACTGGCCGTGAATTTATGGTCAAAGTCGCATACTTACCTGAATTCTGATTCCCAACCTCGAAGTTAGGCCAAAGATTTTCCCATTCGATGAAAAACGATCCTATCACATGAAAAACAGTTACAGGAATGTATTTCTTGTGAATTTCAATAACTAAGCGCTTAGAGAATAACCCGCTCTATCCCAAAAAATTGTCAAAAACTATTTATTATCAGCGCCTTACCGGCGTCATCCGTTAATCGGCTTCCAAATTTGACCCATCCAAATTGGGAATAACCGATCGCCATTCCTGGATTGTTGCCAGAACGCATGGGGGTCACGGTCGGCGCCGGCCCAGACCCCCCGCATTCCGTTGCGGGATTCAAATTGCCGGAGGGTCAATCTTGGGAGCCGATTCACAGCTTGCATTATGAATACGTCAGAATCTGATTTTCTTTAGGGACAGCCGCGCTCGGCCCATTAGGTTCGAAAAGTCAAACCCGCCTCGCGTTCGATTTGCCATGCGACACGAGCGTTGCGCACGAGGCCGATCGTGCTGATCTTCAGCGTGACAGTCGGCGGGAGCGTTTCGGGAGAATCAAGAATGATCTTGGCGCCCCGAGAGGTCATATCGGCGATGACGCAGCGGATTTCGACCGCTCGACCGATCCGGACGCATCCGATCTTGAAGGCTTTTTCGCGATCCATTTCGCGCCTTGATGATATCTTACTCCTTGCAGGCGGCGATGCGGCTCCATCGGCGGAATGACGCAGACGCTGAAGGCGCCGGTCAATGTCGCTTTCTTTTTTCGTCATCTTGCGCGTCGCGCACGCAAAGGCGCGCCGAAGCCGTTGCAACCCGGGGGTCGATTGAAGGACGATGGCGAAATCGGCATTTAGCGTCCCGCCTTTGCCGCGATGCTCAGGCGGCCGGCCCTGCCGTCTCCGGACTCCTTTGGCGTTTCACCAAGAGCCGTCGCGTTGACAAGATTCCTTTCAGCCGCGCGAGATGGCGAGGCCGCCTGCCAATCGCTGAGATAGCACAAACAATCTTGATCTTCGTTGAGATGACAGGGCGCCGCCAGCATGGCGATGCCCCGGGCCGCCGCCGACAATCCCGCTTCGAGCCGGCTTTTCGCATTCAGTTTGATGAAGCAGCGTTTCACCAGCGTGTCGACGGTATGAATCGAAATTTCAAGATGTCGGGCGATCTCCGCGTTGCTTCTGCCGGCGGCGAGCAAGGTCAAAACCTCGGTCTCGCGTTGAGAAAGTTTCGGGCAAGGTCCGGATTCCGATAATTGTTCGAACCTGCCATGCATAAAATTGCAGATGACTTGCAGCCGCGCAATCTCGAGCGGCGACAGCAAAAGCTCGTCTCTTGCTGACCCGAAACAAAAATAGGCGATCGTTCCCGGACGCGAGAAAACAGGAACGCTTATACCGGCTCCAAATCCTGAGTCGCTCAAGGCGAGGAAAAATTCGCTTTGCGTTTCGACCAATACGCCTGTCGCCCGAATTTCGTCCCAGTAGAACGGGGCCGATCGCTGAGCCGCAGCGAACTGGATCGGATCGATCCTTATATAGCCCTTGGTCATGTAGCGCTCGAGCCAGCCGTCTGGAACATGATGGCACCGCAAGCTGCTTCGAAGATCCTGCTTGCGGAAATCACGGGCGACGACGTGATACGCGTAATATTTGAATCCGGCCCGATTAATCTCCGCGTCGAACAGAGCGACTAGCTCGCTGATCGAAGACGCTGCAACCGTATCCGAGAGGAATTTCTCCACACCTTGCTCCTCGCGCCAAGGCGCGCCGAATATTTCTCCCCGATTTCTGAATCGTCCGCCGCTGACGCGACGGCGCGCGATCCTCACCGCCGTCTTTCGTCGGATAGCGTCGACGCCGGCGCCATCTGGGCAGGATTCGCAGATCCCGCCAATGACCGGCGTCAATGCTGGAGCGACACCGCCGCCTGAACGGGGGGCGCAATCGCCCAAAGGAAGCGTCGGATCGGCAAAACGGTCAATTACACCAACGCGTCGCCCTCGCGATCGTCGTCCGACGCGGCAGTTTGCGCGGCGAGGCGCCGTCAAATGCGTTCGGCGCGGCGGATTAGCCGCCGCCCCCCGCCGTCAGGCGGCGCGGTCAGTTGTTGCGACGATGTCCGCCCAATATTGCTTCAACGCCCGAACGCAATGCACCAGTCCGACGAGCGAGGCCGGCTTCACGATATAGGAGTTCGCCCCGAGCGCGTAGCACGCCTCGATATCTTTGGCGCTTGACGAGGTTGTCAGAACCACCGCCGGAATCGAGCGGGTCGCCGGCGTGGATTTCAATATCCTCAGCAATTCAAAGCCGTCCATTCCCGCCATGTTCAAGTCGAGAAGAATGAGGTGCGGGCCGGCCCGCGCATCGCCCGCCAAGACCGGCGCGAGGAGGTCAAGCGCCTCGCGCCCATCTGCGGCGACGCGCAGGTCAGCGTTGATTTCTTGCGCCTGCAGGACCCGTCGGAAGCAAAGACGATCTCCCTCGTCATCGTCAACGAGGAGCACTTTCCAGATCATCGAGAAATCCTCTCCCGCTTTGTTAACTGCCGCCTTGTTCCGGTTAATCAGACTCCCCTTGAATAGTGCGCTTTTGGCCCTCGCGAACGGATGGGCCAGTCAAACATCAAGGCTGATTCGCAAGGCCCGATCTGTCCCCCAAATCAGGGACGGATCGCAGGTCAATTCCAGGTCGGACGGGACGATCAGGCGGACGCTTCGACCTCGCTTCACCGCATGCTCTGGCGATGCCGTCATGCGACAGCGCGCGTTTGCGTATGACCTCGCATCGAAGACGCGCCGTCAAGCGCCGCCCTCGCCTCAACGATCAATTGGTCCGACTCGTCAACCAGCCCCGTAAGATCGCCGGTGTCGCCGGCGGCATCGATACGGAGCTCGATGGTGCGCGCGGCGCTTGCGACCTTCATTGCGCCCCAGCTTGCCGCCATCCCCTTCAGGCCATGGGCGAATTTCTTCGCCGACGCCAAATCCTCCTTTGCGACGGCGTAGCGGATCTTCGCCACAAGGTCAGTCGCTTCATCAAGCGTGCTGCTGATCGCCGCATGAAAGTCGTCGGCGCCGAAGAGGCGAACAAGGGAAGTCAGCACTGTCTGATCGATAGCTTCGGCGTCGGCCGCCGCGGGGGGATCCGTTTGCGAGGCCGCACCGGCGTCCAGGTCAGCGACCGGCGCCGGCGCGCAATTCCC
>JBGSLM010000033.1:0-6467 GCA_041740755.1 Parvularculaceae bacterium
GTCTCCCGCTCCGGCGGCGAGGCCGACGCGAACGCTGCCCGCCATCGACAAACCGAGCGGCGCCATGAACGCAATCGACGCGACGTTGAGCGCGACCTGATAGGCCGCAACTTCGTTGACGCCGATGCGGCCCATCAAAAAGACGCATGCGTTGAACAGCATGCCCTCGAAGGCGATCGTCACGCCGATCGGCCAGCCAAGACGCACAATCTCGCGCAGGCGCGGCCAATGGGGTTTTAGAAAATCCCGGAACAGGTGAAAGCGCTTCGGACGGCTGTGCATGCGAATGAACAGAACAAGCCCGAAAAATCCGCAAGCATTGACAATCGACGATGCGATCCCGGCGCCGATAAGTTCAAGGCGCGGAAATCCCCAATTTCCATAAATGAGCAGCCAATTGAGAAAAGCGTTGAGCAGCGTCGTGCCGATGACAATCAATAGCGGCGCGCGCGTCTCGCCGATCGCCGCCAGAAAGTTTCGAAGGATGATGGTGCCCATGGCGAACGTCCATCCGGGCCCAAGCGCCATGACATACGGCCCCGCCATCGCCGCAAGCTCCGCCTTTTGCCCGAGCGCGAGGGAAATATTTTCAGCAAGCACGAAGCCGACAAACATCAGCGGCGTCAGCGCGCCGATCGCCCAAAGCGACATCCGCACCGAGATGCGAACGTCGTCATGGTCATTCTCATTGGCGCCGAGCGCCTGCGACACGAGGGGCGAGACCGCCATCGCCGGCCCGAATCCGACGAGCCACGCCGCAAAATAGATGACGACGCCGATCGAGGCCGCAGCAAGGGGCTCCGGCCCCAATCGCCCGATCATCAGCACGTCGACCGTCATCACCGAAAACTGGACGAGCTGCGTCGCGGCCATCGGAAGTCCAAGCGCAAGCATCGCAGCGAATTCACTTCGCCACGCCGCACGAGACGCTCGCTTTGTCGCAACCGTCGTTTCCACGACCCGAGTTCCAAATGACAAAAGGGGCCGAGGCGTATGCCGCGCGGGGATTTTAGTCAATCAAAAGCGCCTCCCGCTTTGCGCTTGAAGGGCAAGGCGCCTATGATCGCGGCCGCAAATGAGGGGTCTATCCATGAAGCGCATCTTGCTCGCCAGCGCCGCTGTTGCGGCTTTCGTCACGCCTGCCTACGCGGAGGATAAGAAGGACGAAAAGAAATGGGACGTCGCGGCGCCGCCGATGGAGATGCGCAAGATCCCGATCAATGTCGATGAAGGAACCTGGATGAATGTCGATGTCAGTCCTGACGGGCGGACAATCGCGTTCGACCTTCTCGGCGACATTTATACGATGCCGATCGCCGGCGGGACGCCGGCGCGTATCGCTGAGGGCCTTCCCTTTGAGATGCAGCCGCGCTTTTCGCCGGATGGAAAGAAGATCGCCTTCACCTCGGATCGCGGCGGCGGCGACAATCTCTGGATCATGAACCGTGACGGCTCCGACAAGCGGCAGGTGACGAAGGAGACCTTCCGCCTCGTCACCGCGCCGGACTGGAGCGCGGACGGACACTATCTGATCGGGCGCAAACACTTCACGACCGGCCGCTCGCTCGGCACCGGCGAGATATGGATGTATCACCTTGGCGGCGGCGACGGCGTAAAGCTCGTCAAACGGCCGAGCGAGACCTATCAGAAAGAACTCGGCGAACCGGTATTCGCACCCGGCGGAAAATCTCTCTATTACGCCCACAACACGACGCCGGGCGACACCTTCGAATATGCGCAGGACGCCAATGGCGAAGTTTTCGCAATCGAGCGATTCGACATCGCGACAGGCGAGACCGTTCGTATCGCCGGCGGCGCCGGCGGCGCGGTGCGCCCCGCCCCTTCGCCTGACGGCAAATATCTCGCCTTCGTCAAGCGTGAGCGCGAGAAATCGAAACTCTATCTCATGGACCTCGCGACCGGCGCGCAGAAGAAAATCTATGACGCGCTCGATCTCGACATGCAGGAAGCTTGGGCCGTTCATGGCGTCTATCCGATGATGGACTGGACGCCCGATTCGATGTCCGTCGTATTCTGGGCGGGCGGCAAGATCCGCCGCGTTACGACCGAAGGGGCTGCGACCGAAATTCCTTTTCGCGTCAATGACGACCGCGTCGTCATCGATCCGCCGCGCCCGTCTGTCGAAGTTGCGCCAGATGCGATCAAGACGACGATGCCGCGTTTTGCAAGCGTCTCGCCGGATGGCCGGACCGCAGTCTTTGAATCGCTCGGCAAACTCTATGTGAAGTCGCTGCCGAACGGCGCGCCAAGGCGCCTCACAGGGGCGGAAGCCGGACGCGAAATCTTTCCTTCGTTTTCGTCAGACGGCAAACGCATCGTCTATGTGTCATGGACGGATGACGGACTTGGCACCATTCGCGTCACATCCGCCAGCGGCGGCGCAGGCGCCGCCGTCACCTCAAAACCCGGCGTCTATCGCCGTCCGCGCTTTTCGCCTGACGGCAAGACCATCGTTTTTGAAAAGAGCGCGAGCGGTTTCCTTCTCTCCTTCAAATACGCTGAAGCGCCGGGCGTTTACAGGATCGCAAGTTCGGGCGGCGCCATGACGAAAGTGTCGGATGACGGCGCAAATCCGCATTTTGGCGCTGCTGACGACCGCATCTTCATGCAGACGCGCGAGGCTGATCAGACAAAGCTGATCAGCGTCGGCCTTAACGGAGAAAACAAGCGCGTTCACGCGACAGGCGATCTTCTCACCGACTATCAGGTCTCGCCTGACGGCAAACACCTCGCCTTCCGCGACAATTGGGCGGCCTATGTGATGCCGATGACGCCGGGCCCGCAGGAAATCGGCGCCGGCAAATCAGCGACCGCCGTGCCCGTCGCCCGCGCAAGCGAAGGCGGCTCAGCCTACCTTACCTGGTCAGGCCCCGGCGAAGTGCGCTGGACGCTTGGGCCGACGCTCTATTCGGCGCGCGTCGCCGACATGATCGCGGCGGCGCCGGCAAACCCGGACGATAAAGAGCCGAAGAAGTTTGCGCCGCCGACTTCTGGCGTCGATCTTTCGGTTTCAACGCCGGCGGACAAGCCGACCGGCGTCACCGTCATCCGCAACGCGCGCATCATCACGATGACCGGCGCCAATGGCGGCGTCATCGACAACGGCCACATCGTCATTCGCGGCAACCGCATCGCGTCGGTCGGCGAGGGCGAGGCCGCTTATCCTTCCGGCTCGCGCATCATCGACGCTGCCGGAAAGACCGTGACGCCGGGCTTCATCGACGCGCACGCGCACGGCGCCGCCGGCGAGGATGAGATCATCCCCGAACAAAACTGGTCGGCGATCGCGCATCTGGCGCTGGGCGTCACGACGATCCACGATCCGTCAAACAGTGCGTCGGAGATCTTTTCTTCGTCGGAATTGCAGAGAACAGGAAGGCTTATCGGGCCGCGCATGTTCTCGACCGGCGACGTCGTCTATGGCGCAAAAGCGCCCGGCTTCTTCGCCGAGATCGAAAGCTATGACGATGCGCTCGCGCATGTCCGCCGCCTGAAGGCGCAAGGCGCAAAGTCAATCAAGAATTACAACCAGCCGCGCCGCGACCAGCGCCAGCAGGTCGCCGCCGCCGCGAAAGCGGAAAACATGACGGTCGTCGCCGAGGGCGCGTCCTTGTTCACGCAGGACATGACCCTCATTGCCGACGGCAATTCGACGCTTGAGCACAATATTCCACAGGCGAACCTTTACGAGGACGTGCTTTCCTATTTCTCGCAAACCAAAGTCGCCTACACGCCGACGCTTGTCGTCACCTATGGCGGCCTCGCCGGCGATCCATATTGGCGTTACGCGACGGACGTGTGGCTGCATCCGATCCTGTCAAAGCATGTTCCGCCGCATATTCTTCAGCCGAACAACGTACGGCGCACCAAGGCGCCGGACGAAGACTTCGTCGACCAGATGAGCGCGCGCGAGGCGAAGAAACTCTCCGACCGCGGCGTCATGGTCTCGATCGGCGCGCATGGACAGGAAGAAGGCCTCGGCTCTCACTGGGAGATGTGGTCCTTCGTTCGCGGCGGCATGAGCCCCCTCGAAGCGCTAAAGGCCGCGACCGTGACGCCAGCGACTGCGCTCGGCTACATCAAGGATATCGGCACGATCGAAGAAGGAAAACTCGCCGATCTCGTAATCCTTGACGCAAACCCGCTCGACGATATCGGCAACACCGACAATATCGACCAGGTGATGCTGAACGGGCGCCTGTACGACGCGGAAACCATGAATGAGGTCGTCACCGGATCGAAGCAACGCGCGAAATATTATTGGGAGTGAGGGGCGATCCCTCACTCTTCAAGCGCGCCGCTGCCGTCTGGGTGCGCCCGGATTATTGCTGCGAACAGGTTTTCAATCTGTTCATCCGTGACTTCGGGCGATCCTTCAGTCGCGCGCTTGATTTGCGCGTCCATGCCGACGCCTCCGACCGTTGCGACTTGATGCGCAATGACGAGATCAAGGTATGGGAGGACCATAAGGACGTGTCCGCGGCTGCCGGTCGCGATGTAATTCGGCTCGCGCGTTTTCAATCCGGCGAAGCGGCGCGCGCCTTTGCGGTCGATCTGCCAAAGATAGCCATAGTCGCCAAAGCCGGTGACTTGCCGGTCGTCGGGACGGCCTTCGCGCGTGTCAGGTCCGACGATGCTCTCCAGCACCCATGATTTCGGAACAACTTCTTTGCGCCCCCATTTGCCGCAATTGAGATAGAGCAGTCCGTAACGCGCGAGATCGCGCGTTGAAATGTTGAACACATAGGCGCGGTGGGAAGAGACATTGCCGAAGCGCTGCTCCGCCGGGTGATCGGATGTCGTATATTCGACGTCGCCTGCGCGAAAATCCTGCATCCTTGTCGGCTCTGCGATCCGGCGCTCGAATAGCGGCCCGATTTCATCGCCCGCCGTCCGTTCGAAGATCGTGCCGACGGCGTTGAAATCCCAATTGTTGTAAATCCAGTAAGCGCCGGGCGGATATAGATCCGTCCCTGCAGAACGTTCCTCTTCGGCGAGCGCCTTGCGTTCGCGGGTCCAGCCGCCGACCTCGTAAAGAGCTGAATGAAAAATGCCGGAACGTGACCTCAAAAGGTCTTCGAGCGTCGCTTGCTGCTCCGCTTTCGTCAGCGGCGGCGCGACATCGTCGATCCCAAGGTCTTCAAGCGTCGCGTCGAGCCGCAGTTCGCCATCATCGATCAATTGCCCGACGAGGGAGCTGACAAGGCCTTTGCGAACAGACTGCGCCGTGTATCGCTCGCTGTTGGTTCCCCATTCGGCGATAAGGCGCCCGCGATGGACGACCATGACCGCCGCCGACGGCTGACCGTCGAAAATGGCCTTCGCGGCGGCAAGCCTGCTTTCATCCCAGCGATATCGCGCGGGATCGGCGGCTTTCCATTCGCGCGAGGGAAAGACATCGACCCGCCCGCAGGCGGGCCAGCTCGCTGACGCCGGCGTTGAAACAAGAAGCAGGCCCGCCAATGCAGCGGCCGTATTGTGCTGAAACATGATCGCTCCCTTAAGGCGCCCCGTATCCATGACGTGGCCCGGGCGCTGCGATCATGAAAGCGGCGCCGCGCGTCAAACCTGTCCGGCTTTTGTGTTCTGGACAGGTTTTTCAGCCAAACTCCGGCGGTAGGCGGCCGGCGACATGCCGACTTTTTCGCCGAAGGCCTGATAAAACGCCGACCGTGATCCAAACCCCGCGAGCAACCCGATCGCCTCCATCGAGGTACGAGACTCGGCAGGGTCGGCAAGAAGCCGCTGCGCTTCTTCTACGCGGAGCTGTAGAAGGCGCGCGGAAAACCCTGCGCCGGTCACCGCGCGGACGGCTTCAGTCAATGCGTCGGCAGGGACGCCGACAGCCGCCGCCGCGTCCTGAACGGTGATATCCGCCTTTTTGAGGAGACCGCCCGAGAGCGCCGCTTCCAGCCGGGCGACAAGCGAGCGCATCGCTTCGGTCGCAATGCGCGGCGGCTCGGTCAGCGATTCCAGAAACCCAAGCCGCCCGCCGAAAAAGACCGCCGCAGAAAGAGCGAACATCGCGCCGGAGCCGACATAGGGGACGATATCGCGAAAGCGCATGGCGTCCGGCCAGAAGGTTCTGATCAGCTGGGCGGCATGAAGAATGGTGAGGCCCGCGATAGCAGCGATCACGAATTTGCGGCTGCGGGTGACTTTCCCCTTCAGTGCGCCCGATCGCGCCACGATCACAGCCGCCGCCGCCGTGAACGCCATCTGAACGACGACCAGCCGGTCAGCTGCAAGCTGCAATGAATAGACGCGCGCGGCGGAGATAGCGGCGAGAGCGACAACGGCGAGCGCTGCGGCGAGCGCTTTCAAATTGATCCGTGCGCCGACGCTTGCCGCAACAAAAAGAAGGAACAACGGCCCTGAGGCGAAAGTCAGAGCGCCTTCGGCGGCGGACATGGCGGCCCGCGACGCGCCGATACCGCTATGGTCGA
>JBGSLM010000034.1:0-8285 GCA_041740755.1 Parvularculaceae bacterium
CATCAGCGCGGCGCCCGCGATCGCAAGCGCGCGCGTCTTCACCATATCGACGCCAAGTGTTGTTGCTGTCTCCTCGCCGAGCGACAGAGCGGAAAGGCCGGGGCTCGCCGACAATGAGGCCGCCAGTCCGGCGGCGATAAAGGGCGCTGCGAATGCGAGGTCGTCGAAGCTGCGATTTGCAACGGCGCCGAACAGCCAGTTGACGAGATCGGAGAGAATGAACGGATTGGGCGCAAGATTCATCACGAGCGCGATCAGCGCGCCTGCGAATGACGAAAGGCCGACGCCGACAAGAATAAGGCGCGTCGGCGAAAGCCGTCCGGCGCCGAAGGAATAAAGGAGCGCCGTCGCCGCCAGCGCAAAGGCGATTGCAGCTATCGGCGTCGCCCAGAAAGCGGCGCTCGAAAGGTTGAAATAGATTGCAATGACGGCGCCGAGCGCCGCCATAGCGGAAACGCCAAGAACGCCCGGATCGGCGAGGGGATTGCGCAACAGTCCCTGCATCGCTGCGCCAGACGCGCCGAGCGCTGCGCCCGCGAGCCATGCTGCGAGCGCCCTCGGCAAACGAATTTCGCGCACAATCGTTCCGGCGGGGCTGTCGGTGAAAAGGGCGCTCAAAGACTCGCCGACCGAAAGGCCGGCGGGGCCAACGAGACAGGCGGCGACAAGGACGGCGAGACTGCCAACGATCAACAATGAGGCGAACAATCTGCGGCTTGCGTCAGTCATTGAATTTCTCCGCCACTTTTCTAATGGCCTCAGCCGCGTCGAGCGAAAACCAGCCGGGACATGACAGAACATCCGTAGCAAGATCGACGCGCGGCGTCGCTTCAATCGTCCGCCGCAAGGCCGGGTGACGCACAGCGGACCAATGATTGATGCGCTCGCTGTCCGCGCGGAAGAAACCTGTCACCATGAATTCGGGCGGATCGGCGACAAGCGATTCGGCCGACAGGGGCGGCCAATAGGACAGGCCGTTCTCCGAAGCCGTGTTTGTGACGCCTGCTGCGGTGAAAATCGCATCGATCATCGTGCCTGTGCCGGCGGTGACGCCGCCAGGCGTTACGTAAAGCGCCGATATAGGCAATCGTCCGCGCGCCGCAAGCGCCGTCAGTCTTTCATCAATCGTGCGAACCAGCGCTTCGCCTCTGCGCGGCTGACCCAAAGCCTTGGCCGCTGTCGCTATGTTTCGTTTGACGCCGTCGAAGTCTGACGCGTAATCGAGCGTCACGACGGTGACGCCAAGGCGCTGAAGGCGCGCCGCATCGCCGCCCCAATAGCGAAGAACGACGTCCGCGCGCCACGCAACAACCTGTTCGGCGTCTGCGCGCGCCTGCGGCAGTCCGTCCGCCGCCGCGCGCAAATAGGAGAAGTCTTTTTCAGCATCGACCGACAACGCGGCGATCTGGCCGCGATCCGCGAGGGCGAGCGCAAGCTGGTCGGCGCAATAATCCGCAGAGAAGACGCGGACCGCGCCGACCAGGGCGAAAAGAGCGCCAGCGCTCACAGGCGGAATTTGACGCCGGCGAAAGCCGACGCGCCTGGCTCGCCGAAGCCCGAGACATCTTCGTATTCGGGGTCCGTAGCGTTTTCGACGCGCCCATAGATTTCGAGCGCCTTTGAGATCGCATATGAGGTGCGAAGGTCGATTTTCACGTACCGGTCATTGGGCGCCGGAAAGTCCGCTTCCTTGCCGTTGAATCCGATGGCGGATGAAAGGGTCAGCGCTGCAGTCGGATTGACCGTGACTGTGGCGGCGCCGCTGTGGCGGGGCGTGCGCAGGATCGCAAGGCCGGACGCCGCATCCTTCGCATCGATGAAGGAATAGACAATGCGCGTATGAAGAAAGTCTGTGATCCGCCAGTCGATTTCGACCTCCGCGCCCTGGCTCTTCACATGGTCGATATTGAAATACCCGTTGCCGGCGAAATCGAAGTCGATTTGATCTTTGACGCGTTGCCGGAAATACGTCGCGCGAAGCGTGAGGTCGCGCGAGGCGCCGATTTCTTGTTCGACGCCGATGTCGAACCCGTTCGCGCGCTCAGGGCGAAGGTCAGGATTAGGCACGACGCCGAACTGGTCGAAGTTGAGTTCGAACAGCGTCGGAGCGCGAAAGCCCTGACCCCAACTTGCGCGAAGGCGAGTCGCGCGGCGTACCTTTTCCGATACCGTCCAAACGCCGGCGACGCGCGACGTCGTTGCTCCTTCAAAATTCGAAAATTCGTCGCGACGCGAACCAGCGGAAAGGACGAGCGAAGCTGTTGGTCGCGCTTCGACAAGGGCGAAGACTGCGCCGTTCGTCGCGCTCGAGTCTACGCCCGATACGATCGCCGAATTGCGTTCAGCTTTCGCGCCGGCTTCGAGAATGATCGACGGCGCGATTTCAACCGCCCCCCAGTAATTCGCAGTGAGACGATCGCCCTTCGCCGCGAAGGTCTCGATCCCAAGGTCTTCATTGCGGCGGTCGACGCCCGCATAGGAGAGAGTAAACGCACCCATGTAAGACCCGCCGGCGCGATGATCGAGGCGCGCTGCGAGCGAATAGTCGGTCGTATCCTCGGTTTCTTCCGTGTCGCCAAAGAGGAACATCGGGGGCGCAAAACCATCGATTGCGGCATGCGAATCGCCGATCCGGCCGGTAAAACCAAGGTCTGCGTTTGCGCCGAGGCTGACGCCTCCCGTCAAGGAAGCGGCGATCGATCGGTAGGCGTCTTTTTCGGCGCCGTTCGCCGCGCGCGAAATGCCGTCGCTTGTGACGCCGGAGACTGTCGCGCGCGCATAGGCGTCGCGACTCTCGCCGAACAAAGTCACGCCGCCGCGCGCTGTGCCGCGCGATCCTCCTTCCGCATAGGCGGAAACATGCGGCCCCGCGTTTTTCGTCCGGATCAAAATGACGCCGCCGATGGCGTCCGCGCCCCAGACGAGGCTTTGCGGCCCTCGCAAAACTTCGATCTGCTCAATGTCGGCGACGTCGAGATTGGCGAAGTTAAAGCCGCCTTGCGGCGCGGCCGGATCATTGACGATGACGCCGTCGATCACAACGAGCGTCTGCCCGTTAGATCCGCCGCGGATGCGCGCGCTGGCGAAGCCGCCGAATGCGCTGTTGCGCGCAATAGCGACGCCCGGCGCGTCTTTGAGCGCATCCGCGACGAATGCATATTGCCGCGCGCCAATTTCAGCAGCGGTGATGACCGTCACTGCAGAGCCGACGTCGGCGGCCGATCGCTGCAGGTAGCCGTAGGAATAAACCTGATCGACGGGCAGGTCGTATATCTCAACGATGTCATCCTCGTCGCCGGCCTTATCGCCGCTGACGACAGGATTGCCTTGCGCCTGCGCAGCCGCGCTGAGGCTTAAAAATGACGTGTACAGAGCAATAAAAGACGTGCAGACGGACGGACGCGACATGGCGACTCCCTTCAGGTTTCAAGGATGTCGCCGCGACGGGTTCCCGCATTCCTCGGCTGGACCCGGCCGCGAAAAGGACGACGTCGACGGCAGGTCTCCTGACTTCGCGGGTCGCGGCGGTCCCCCGGGCCTTCCCGGACCTCGAATGGTCCAGTGACCGATTGGGGGCCGCTCGCCGCTTACAGTTGCGGGCACAGTCGCGGAATTTCGCCGCGTTCCCTATTCTCCTCCCTTCGGGAGGCACCGTCGGGCCGCAACCTATGCGTCTTCAGGTCCAGCCGCAACGCGAATTCGAGGCGCGACCGAATCGCCCTTCCGTGGGATAAGTCCCTTGAATCAATCAAATAGACGGAGGTTGTCACTGAAAAGTCATGCCGGTTTCCCGGCGATGCAACGATGCAACAACTGGGTGTCGATCTCGCCAAAGGCAGGGATGTTTGGTAAATATGGCTGTTATCGCTATGCCGAATTCGCTAGGAGTTTGGTCAAAGCTCGCCTCGCACCCCGCGCGGCCGGTTTTAAATGTTTCACCTGAGGAGGGGACTTCATGAAGCTGAGAACTGCCCTATTCGCCGCCGCTGCGACGCTCGCAATCGCACCGGCCGCTCACGCTTACCAGGGCGTCTACGGCGCCATCGGCGCGGGTCTGTCCTACATCGGACCGGACCGCGATTTTGAATCGGCTGGCCCGCCGCTCGCTTTCGATAGCGAGGCTGACTACAAAAACGGCATCGGCGTTTACACGGCTTTCGGCCACGAGAGCGCAAGCGGCTGGCGCAAGGAACTCGAGTTCAGCTACCGCAATAACGATCTTCGTCACCTTGCCGGCGACGGCATGGGCTTTGCGGGATGGCCGGACGCCGTCCTCGAAGGCGACGTTCGCGCTCTCTCGTTCATGTTCAACGTGATCAAGGACTTCAACAGCGGCGGCACCGTCACCCCGTATGTGGGCATCGGCGCCGGCATGGCGCGCCTCAAAGCCGATTATTTCGGCACGGGCGGCCCTGGAACGCTGGTTGTGGACGACAAGGCCTGGGAATTCGCCTATCAGGGCATCGCGGGTCTCGCATTCCAGCTCACCGAGGGCTTGGCGCTCGACGTTTCGTATCGTTATTTCGAAACGCTCGACACGAAGTTTGACGCAACGCTTGCGGCGCTTCCGACCGTTGTCGATCAGGAATACAATTCGCACAGCCTTTTCGCCGGCCTGCGCTGGAATTTCGGCGCCCCGGCGGCGGCGGCTCCTCAGTACAAGGATTGCTGGGACGGCTCGAGCGTTCCGGTCGCGGCTGACTGCCCGCCGCAGCTGGACGAGAACAATGCTGCGAACCTCGACCCGATCAACGTCATCGTCTATTTCGACTATGACAAGGCGAACCTGACGCCGGAAGCTTCGAACCTCATCAAGGAAGCTTCAGCGCGCGCTCTGGCGAACGACGTCAACACGGTCGTCGTGTCCGGTCACGCTGACCGTTCGGGCGGCTCGGCCTACAACCAGGCGCTCTCCGAGCGCCGCGCTTCGGTTGTTCGCGACTCGCTTATCGCCAACGGCATTTCGGCCGACAGCATCCGCATCGAATCTTACGGTGAAGATCGTCCGGCCAAGCCGACGGAAGACGGCATTCGCGAACCGCTCAACCGCCGCACGGAAGTCGTCATCAGCTTCGAATAAGCTGGCGATCAAAATACAAGGAAGCCGGCGCAGTGAAAGCTGCGCCGGTTTTCTTTTTGGCGGTATGTTTGAACGATTGGAAGCGCGTGCGAATGAACCAGGTCCGTCGCGCTCAGCTTCCGTAAATGCGCCAGAAGGCTTTAAGGCCGCTTGCAATCTGTTTGTCGATGGCGCGATCGAGATCGCGCGGCGCGGCGCCAAGCAGCGCTTCCGTATAGAGCGGCTCTGAAATCAGCGCGCCGAGCTGATAGATCGCCGTTTCCACGTCGTCGATTTTGAGGCCCTCGCGTTTGGCGGTGCGTTCGAGGATCGGCGCAAAGGTCGCCGCCATATAGGCGGGGCCATGCGCAAGATAGGACTGCCCGAGCGTCGGATTGCGTCCTGCTTCAAACGCCGCGATGCGCCGCAAGGCCAGCGCTTCAGGCTCAAGTATCCCGCGAAGAAACGCATGCGCCATTTCGCTGACGAACTGCTCGGCGGACAGGCTTGCTTCAATCGCCGCGATATCGACCGGGAGGATCTGCCGGCAGGTATCTTCAATTGCAGCGGCGAACAGCACTTCCTTCGACCGGAAGCGATTATAGACCGTGCGCTTCGACACGCTCGCTGCAAGGGCGATCTGGTCCATGCTTGCGCTGTCATAACCGAAGGCGAGAAATGTCGCGCGGGCGGCGGCGATAATCGCCGTCTCCTTGGCGTCTCGCTCCGGCGCCGGCTGTCTTGCCATTGAAATCAACACGATGCTCCGCTCCCCCAATCAATCGTACAACCGCAGATTACGCTGGCGCGGCGCCGGGTTACAAGGCGACCCTTTAACTTGTTCATGTTTCGTTAACCTTCCCGGACAGACTGTCGCTTTCATGGCCCAGAAGCGTGTCTACCGGCGGTCCCTCGCGGTCAGGGCGAAGGCGGCGACGGGAAAGTCCCGCGCGCGTCCGCGTGCGCGCCGTAAAAAGGCGCGCAGTGTCAGCGCGCGACTGGTGCGTCATTCGGCCGAAGCGGGTTTCTTTATCTTTGCCGGCGCGATCGCGCTTGCCGCAATTGTGGTCCACTTCACGCGCGACCTGCCGAACACAGACGGGTTGTGGCGTGACAATGCTCGCCCGCGCATGACACTCGTCGCAGCGGACGGATCGCCGATCACGATTCATGGACAAAGTTTCGGGGCGCCGGTTCGGCTTGCCGATTTGCCCGTTTACGCGCCCCAAGCGGTGCTCGCGGTTGAAGACCGGAATTTCTACCACCATGTCGGCGTCAACCCGCTGGCGGTGGCGCGCGCTCTCTTTGTCAATTTCAGGGAAGGGGAAGTGAAGCAGGGCGGCTCGACGCTGACGCAGCAGCTCGCGAAAAATCTCTTTCTATCGTCAGATCGGACGTACAAGCGAAAAATCCAGGAATTCTTCCTCGCGCTCTGGCTCGAACAGCGGTTCAGCAAGGATGAAATCCTGACGCTTTATCTCAACCGCGTCTATTTTGGCGCCGGCGCTTACGGCATCGACGCTGCCAGCTATCGCTATTTCGGCAAGGCGGCGCGCAAACTGACGCTGCCGGAAGCGGCGATTCTCGCCGGATTGCTGAAAGCGCCGTCACACTATGCGCCGGACAGAAATCCTGTCGATGCGGGCCAGCGGGCGCGCCTCGTCGTCGACGCCATGCTCGACGCCGGGTTCATCACGCGCGAACAGGCTCAATCCGCCTACCGCTCGCCGGTTCGCATCGGCGCTTCGCAGTTCGCGGGCGCCCCGTATTTTGTCGACTACGCGATCGCCGAAACAAAGGTCCTTGCGCAAAAGGTCGATGCGGATCTGACCGTACGCACAACATACGATCCCACGCTGCAGGATGCGCTCGAAATGGGGATCGCCGCAGGCGCGGCGATTGCGAAACTCGATCCGTCGATTGAAGTCGCCGCCGTCATCCTCGATCCGGAAGGCGGCGTGCGTGCGATGGCGGGCGGGCGCGATTACCGCGTCAGCCAATTCAATCGCGCGACGCATGCCCGCCGTCAGCCGGGATCGGCGTTCAAACCGTTCGTATTCCTGGCGGCGCTGGAGATGGGCGCGAGCCCCTATGACATTATCGATGATGCGCCGATCACCGTCGGGAAATGGTCGCCGGAAAATTACAAAGGCCAATATTTTGGCGAGGTCACGTTGACTGAGGGACTTGCGCGATCGCTTAACGGCGCGACCGTGCGCCTGCAGGAAAGAACTGGACGCGGCGCGGTGAGGCTCGCTGCAAAGCGCATGGGACTGAAAGGGCCGTTTACGCAAGGACCCGCGCTCGCGCTCGGCGTCGATGCGGCGACGCCGCTTGAACTTGCCGGGGCCTACGCGCCGCTGGCAAATGGCGGCTACAGGATTGAGCCGCATGGCGTCGAGCGGATCGATTTGAGCGACGGCGACCGGGTTTTCACGCGCAAGACGAAATATGTTGAAGCGGCGGCCTCGCCCGGTGCGATCCGCGATCTTAACTTGATGCTGGCGGCGGTGGCGGATTGGGGCACGGGCAAGGGCGCTCACCTTTCGCGATACCAGGCGCGCGGCAAGACCGGAACGACGCAGGACAATCGCGACGCCTGGTTTGCGGGGCATGCGGGCGGGCTGATCTGCGTCATTTGGGTCGGCAGAGACGATTACAAGCCGATGGGCGAAATCACCGGCGGCGGGGCGCCGGCGGCGATCTGGCGCGAGGTTATGGAGCGTGCGCTGATCGTGCGGCCGCCGAAAGAATTCGAGAATCCATTGGTTGCTCCGGCGCTGCCGATGATCGATGAGAGCGCCAGCACGCAAGGCTAAATAGCTTCGGCCGCGCGCGCTGCCCCATAGGCGTAAAGGTCTGCGCCATGATTGGCGAACCAGTCGCGGGCGGCGCGCGCATCGACGCCAAGTCCTTTCACAATGCGCCAATAGGCGGGCGAGTGATTGAGGTGGATAAGGTGCGCGCATTCATGGGCGGCGACATAATCAAGAACCTCAGGCGGCGCGATAATCAGCCGCCAGGAGAAAGACAAGGCGCCGTCCCTTGCGCATGAGCCCCAGCGAGAGCGCGTGTCGCGGATCGTGATCGGCCCGCGCTTGCGCCCAAGGAGTTCCGCATAATGATCGGCGCGCTCGGTCAGCGCGCTTCGCGCTTCCGCCTTCAGCCAGTCGGTAACGCGCCGATTGAGGTGCTTTGCCTCGCCGCCGGCGATCAGGCGGTCGCC
>JBGSLM010000035.1:0-12660 GCA_041740755.1 Parvularculaceae bacterium
CGCGCGGCTGACGGCGAGGCGCGCCTGAGACGTCGTCAACTGCGCGCGCGATTGGGCGAGGCGCGCATCAGCCTGCGCGACGTCTGTTTTCGTCACTTCGCCGACTTCGAACCTGAGTTCTGCTTCCCGCTTTTGGCGCAGGAGAACTTCGACATTGTTCTTTGTCGCCTCAAAGACCTCCATATCGCGGACGACATCGAAATAGGCCTCGGCCGCACGCTGCAAGACATCCTGTTCAACCAACGCGAGTTGCGCTTCGCCCGCCTTGACCCGCGCTTTTGCGGCGCGAATGGCGTTGAAATTTCTAAGGCCCGTGAAAATCGGCTGCTCGCCAGAGACCTGAACGCCCCTTGAGTCGAGATTGAACTCTCGCTCTGTGACAACGGCCTGCCCGAACACCGTCTGGTTGAATGACTGCGTCTGGTCGATCTTGGTGTAATTGGCGCTGGCTTGCACCTGCGGCAGCGCATTCGCCCAAGCCTGCGCCTTTAGCTCTCTGGTTGCGCGCTGACGCGCACGTTCTGCGCCAATTGTCGGATTGGACTCGTACGCCATGCTCAGCGCTTCTTCGAGCGTTTGCGCACAGGCGGCGACCGGGAAAATGCTCGCGGCGGCGACACTGGCGACGAAGATTTTACGCATCACAAGTCCTTTCGGCGACCCGCATCAACGGCCAAGGCTGACAGGCGTGCGCAATTTGCAGCGCAATCAGCCTAAAAGACAAACGCTTTTGGCTGCGCAAAGCAGGGCGCAATCGTGCGCGCAGATGCGTCGAATATCTCGTGGGCTGCAGTCGCGGCGCCCGACCGCCGCCAGACGACGCCCTTGGCGACGCCGCCCTTGCGCAAAATTGCGCCAAGCCTGCCGCCGTCTTTCAATTGCTTCAGCAGCGCCGCCGGTTCCATCTCGATGGCGGCCGCGATGACAATCACATCGAAGGGTCCCTGTTTTGCAGCGCCCGCCGCCGGATCGGCTGTGACGACGGCAGCGTTGACGACGCCCGAAGCGCTCCAATTCTCCTGAGCCTTCGCCGAAAGCGCGTCGTCCTTTTCAACCGAGACAATCATTTCGCCAAGTTGCGACAAAATAGCCGCCGAGTAACCGGTCCCGCATGCGACGTCGAGGACGAGATCGCCGGCGTCGATATCGAGCGCGGCGAGCAGTTTGGCGTGGTCGCGAGCAGTGATCATCGACCTTCCGGGCGCGTAAGGAATTTCCCGGTCCATATAAGCTTGCGCCCGCAACTCGGCCGGCAGGAACCGCTCGCGCTCAACTGTTTCAAAGGCGCGCTGAATCCGGGGGTCGGTGACGTCATTGGTGCGCACCTGGCTGTCGACCATGTGCCTTCTGGCGGCTGCAAAATCCATGAGCGGCGATGCTTTCGTCTAATTCCCGAGGGCGGAAATACAGGGCGCCGCGCCCTATCGCAACCGGTTCGCCGAACCCTTTTGACCGGACCGAAAGACCGGGCTAAGAGGTCGCCTCCCCGAAACGGGGGCGTCTAAGAGGCCACGTGGCGGAGTGGTGACGCAGCGGCCTGCAAAGCCGCGTACGCCGGTTCGATTCCGGCCGTGGCCTCCAACTCCCTCCCCGGCGGTATTTGTCCGCATTCAGCGGCCCTCGACGCCTTTGCAATTGCGGCGTCCGGCGACGGGTGGCAATCTCCCGGCGATTCTAAATTCCAGCCCTAAGGGGGGTTCCATGAAATCCAATATCGCCAAATTGCTTCTTGCTGTCTCAGTTGCGGCGCTCGCTGCAACCGCTCCTGCATTCGCCAAGAAAAAGGGCACCGATGACGGCATCGATAACGAACGGGGTTCGACAAAAAACGTCGAATTGCCGATTTGCGACAAGAGCCTTGGTTCAGTCGCCCTGGTCGATGGTGAAGGCCAGGGGTGGACCTATTACAATCTCGGGGCGCCTTCCGTTTTGCTCAAAGCCTTTGTCAGCAAGTCCAAGTGCTTCAAACTCGTCGATCGCGGCGCCGGGATGTCGGCGCTTGAGCGTGAGCGCGCGCTCGCCAGCGGCGGTCAGTTGCAGAAGGGATCAAACATGGGCGGCGGCCAGGTTAAGGCCGCAGACTATATTCTCGTCGCTGATATCGCCAACACGGATTCAAATGCTGGCGGAAGCGCGGTTGGCGCAGCAGCGGGCGCGGTCATCGGCGGGCGCCTTGGCGGCGTGCTTGGCGGCGTAAAATCAAAGCGCGTTGAAGCGCAGACCGTTTTGACCTTGATGAATGTCAGGACATCCGAGATCGAGGCGACCGCCGAAGGCTCCGCATCGAAGAAAGACATCGGATTTGCAGTCGGCGCCGGATACGGTTTCGGCGGCGCAGTCGGCGGCGGATACGAAGACACCGAAGTTGGAAAGGTCGTCACTTTCGCCTTCCTCGATGCTTACCGCCAGATCGTCGGCGACCTTGGCGGCTTGCCGGTCGAGGCTGCAGCGGCCGCACCGAAGGAAACGTTCAAAGTGGCGGTCAAGACCGTCGAAATGAAACGCTCTCCGTCGAGTTCTTCAAGCGCCGTCCGCTCGCTTGAAAAGGGTGATGTCGTCTACCCGACAGGCGCCAAGGAGGACATGTGGTGGGAAGTCGAGGATGAAAACGGCAATGTCGGGTGGATTGAAAACCCGAACCTGAAGCCGGTCGAATAATCGTCCCAGCCGGTTTTTTCATAAAATCACGCGTCGGCCCGCCTAAAAGGCGGGCCGATTGCCGTTAAACGTGACCTTTCCCCCACACTTTGGTCTGAATCCTGTGGTCCAAACGTAAAGGGGAGCGAAAAAAGCTTAACCATCTCGATATAATACAAGGGAAGCGGCGATCCGATTAACCCCCGGCTTGTCGCAACCCTGCCTCAGCTTGCCGCTAAGGTCTTGAGATTGGTTGCGGAAGCGCTTTTCTCCGGGGTGCGGCGCAATAGTGCGCGACGATTTTGGAGGACTGCATGTTGAGAGGAAGCGTATCACTCCTCGCCATTCTGGCCGTCGGCTGCGCAAGCGTCGATGAGGAGCTTCTCAACACCCAGCTTCCCGATCCGCCAGCCAAATGGGCGGCGGCTGACGAGGAAGAAGTCGCCGACCCGCCTGTCGGGGACTGGATCGCCCCATTTGGCGATCAGGCGCTTTACGGCCTCGTCAACGAGGCGATGATTCACAACAACAATCTTTTGATCGCCGCCGCAAATCTTGAATCGGCGCGCGCGGGCGCAAAGATCGTTCGCGCGAACATGCTGCCGACGTTGAACGCATCCGGCGGCGCAAGCCGCAACGCAATTGTGTCGGACCCATCGCTCGCTGCGCAGGCAGGCGGCGCACCGGTCGGAAGCGGCACCAGCGCAAAGGATCTTGAAAACCAGTTCGGCGTCGATGCTGACGGCGACGGCAAACTCGACGGTCTCGATCTTTTCGTCGGCGCAGTAGGCGGAACTCCCGGACAGGACGGCATTGCTGAAAGCCCTCTCCCCAACCGCCGCGTCTATATCAACAATTATTCCCTCGGCGCTCAGTTCAACTGGGAAATCGATCTTTGGGGACGCCTGACTGACGAAACGCGCGCGGCTTACAAGGATGCGAAAGCGAGCCTTGCCGAATTCGAAGGCGCGCGCCTTTCGGTCGCTGGCGCGGTCACGCAGTCCTGGTTCGGACTTATTGAAGCGCGGCAACAGCGCGAACTCGCAGACCGGGACGTCGCCGCGCGCGAGAGCAATCTGCGCGTCACAGAACGACGTTACGAACGCGGCGTCGCGTCAAGCCTTGATGTTCGTCTGTCGCGTTCGGCGCTCGGCAGCAGCCAGGCGAACCTTGCATTCCGCCAGCGCAATGAAAAGGAAGCGTCGCGTCGGCTCGAAGTTCTGCTTGGCCGTTACCCGGCCGCCGAAATCGCAGCCGCCGAGTCGCTCCCCGAACTTCCGGCGCTCGCCGGCGCCGGCGCGCCGGGCGATATCCTCGCTCGCCGTCCAGACCTCATCGCCGCAGAAGCGCGGATGGAGGCGAACGGACTTCGCGCGCGCGCCGCACGCAAGGCGATCCTGCCGCGCCTGACGCTGTCGTCGCAAATCAACTCCGGCGGCCCGGATCTCTCGGATATTTTCGATCCCGAACGGCTTGCCGGAAACATCGCCTCTGGGCTTTTCATGCCGCTGTTTCAGGGCGGACGGGTCCGCGCGAATATCAAGCGGCAACGCGCAATCGCAGAGGCGTCGCTCCTCTCCTACGCCCAAACAGCGCTTCAGGCCTATGAAGAGGCTGAGAACGCATTCGACGCCGAAACTTTCCTCGCCGCGAGCGAAAGCGCCTTGAAACTCGCCTATGAAGAGGCCGCCGCCGCTGAGGAATTGACCGAACGCCGCTATTCGAGCGGCACGGCGACGATTTTCGATCTGCTCAACGCGCAGACCCGTCGTATTTCGTCGGAGAGCTCCTACATACAGGCGCAGCGCCAGCGCGTTTCGAACCGGGTTGCGCTCTATCTCGCCATTGGCGGGGATTTCATCACGGAAGCAAAGCCGGTTGTCGCAGCGGCGGAAACCGCAACTCAATAGACGTTCAGGTTCGGGGGCTCAGTAAGCGTAATGTTTCGCAAGATTATAACGATAGCAGGAACCGTCGGCATTTTTGTCGGCGGTTTTGCTCTTATCGGCCTGATGGGCGCGCTCCGCCCGAAGGTCGAGCCTAAGGAAGTCGCGCTCGCGCCGCCTGCCGTGTTTTTCACGATTGCAGAGCCGCGCGCCGTCACGCTCGATGTCACGGCGCAGGGCGAGGTCAGACCGCGCACCGACATCAACCTTACCGCCGAAGTCGCCGGCCGCATCATCAAGACCTCGGACGCGTTCGTCGTCGGCGGCGCCTTCAAGGAAGGCGACCTTCTCGTCAAGATTGAGGATTCCGATTACCGCGCCGCAGTCGCAGGCGCGAAAGCCCGCGTTGCGCAGGCTGAAGAATTCCTTCGCCGCGAAGAGGCGGAATCCGATCTCGCGCGCAAGGATTACGAAGCGCTCGGACGCGACACGGACCCGAGCGAGTTGACGCTTCGCATGCCGCAATTGGCTCAGGCGCGCGCGGCCTACGCCGCCGCCAAGGCAGATTACAGCTCCGCAGCGCTTGATCTCGATCGCACTGAAATCAGGGCGCCGTTCCAAGGACGCGTGAGGGAACGCAGCGCGGGCGTTGGACAGTTCATTTCGCCGGGCGCTCCGATCGGCCGGATTTTCTCGACAGATGTCGCAGAAATCCGCCTGCCGCTGACTGACGCCGATCTCGCCAAGCTTGGCCTTTCACTGGCTTTCGTTGAAACCGCCGAAAATCCCGGACCGCCTGCAATCCTTTCTGGAACATTCGCCGGGGAATTCCACGAATGGAAGGCGCGCATCGCGCGCACCGACGGCGCGATCGATCCGGCGACGCGGCAAATTTCCGCAATCGCCGTCGTCGATGATCCTTATGGCGCAGGATCGGATAACGGGGCGCCTTTGCCGATGGGCCTCTATGTCGATGCGCGCATTGAAGGAAAACCGATCGATGGCGCAGTTGTCCTGCCGCGCACCGCGCTCTATGGGCGCGACACCGTTTATGTAATCAAGGCCGACGATACGCTTGATGCGCGCACCGTTTCGATCGTGTCCGCGGACAAGAATACGATTACGCTCGCTGGCGGCATCGCTGACGGCGAGCGCGTCGTCACTTCCCCCCTTCGCGGCGCCAAAGAAGGCGACAAGGTTTCGCCGACCAATACAACCGACATACCCGGCGCCAGCGCCCGCAATGAAGAAAGCGAAGCCGTCGAGAAAACTGTTCGCCAGGGGGCGATCCAGTGACCGGGATGATCGCATGGTGGGCGAAAAATCCGATCGCCGCCAATCTGTTGATGGTGGCGATCCTGATCGCCGGCTTCTTTGGGTTTTCAAGGATCGAGCGGGAGGTTTTTCCGTCCGCCGACTTTAACGGCGCGACGATTTCCGTCGCCTGGCCCGGCGCTTCGCCGCAGGAGATTGAAGAGCAGATCATCCTGCGTATCGAAGAGGCGATTTCCGGCATCGACGGCATCAAGCACATCGACTCAAATGCGCTCGAAAACGTCGCTTCGATCAACATCGAGGGCATCGACACGATTGATTCAACGCGATTTTTGAATGACATCAAAAATCGCGTCGATGGCATATCCACGCTGCCGCGCGATTCGTTTCCGCCAGTCGTTTCTCAGTGGCGCAATGAAAACGGCGCTGTCTTCATGGCGCTATACGGCGAACTTGAAGAGCGCGAACTGACCCGTCTTGCCCGCGATCTGCGTGACGAACTTGCTCAACTGCCAAACAGCTCCCCGCTCGTTGACCTTTGGGGCGCTCGCCAGGAAGAGGTCTCGATCGAGGTCTCTGAAGAGGCGCTGCGCCGGTACGGCCTGACGCTCGACGACGTGGCGCGCGCGGTTCGCGGATCGTCGCTCAACCTAGCTGCGGGACAGGTCCGCACCGAAACCGGCAACATACAGGTCGCAGCGCGCGCGCTTGCAGACTCGGAAGACGAATTCGGGAACATTGTCGTCCGCCAGGTCGCTGACGGGTCGGTCATTCGCGTTCGCGACATCGGCACGGTTGTCGACGGCTTCGAGGATTCTAAATCGAAGCGTGAAATGAACGGCAAGCCGTCGATTTCGATCGCCGTACAGGCGCCCGAAACGCTGAACATCGTCGCACTGTCAAAAGCCGTGACCGATTGGGTCGAGAAGAAAAACAAGGAACTCGAAGGCAAGGCCGAGATCTATATCTGGTTCAATACGGCGGACATCTATTTCAGCCGGATGGAGCTCGTTGGCGGCAACGCCGTTCAGGGCCTTGTCCTCGTGCTCATCTGTCTGATTTTGTTTCTGCGCCCGGCGGTCGCTTTCTGGTCCAGCGTCGGCATCCCCGTCGCGCTGTTCGGCGCGTTCGTATTCATGCCGGTAGTCGGCGTGTCGCTGAACATCCTGTCGCTGTTTGGCTTCCTGCTTGTGATCGGGATCGTCGTCGACGATGCGATTGTCGTCGGCGAAAGCATTCACTCTGAAGCGGAAGAAGGAAGGGGCGGTCTCGACGGCGCGATCATCGGAACGCAGCTGGTCGCCAAACCGGTTATTTTCGCGGTTCTGACGACGATCATCGCGTTCCTTCCATGGCTGTTTATCGGCGGCGGCGCGTCGGACTTTACGAAGCACATTTCCTATACCGTGATTTTCGCCCTGATTTTTTCACTGGTCGAGGCGTTTTTGATTCTCCCCTCGCACCTTTCGCACCTGAAGAAGGAAGATAAGTCGGGATTCTATCACCACCTGCAAAGCGTCTTTTCTGATGGGCTCGTCAATTTCGCGCGCACGACTGTAAAGCCTGCGGTAAAGCTCGCGCTGACGCTGCGCTATTTCACGGTCGCGTTCTTCATCGTCGCATTCATGCTCGCGTTCGCTCTGCTCCAACAGGGATGGGTCGCGTTCAAGTTCATGCCTGAGGTGCAAGGCACGTTCATTTCGTTGAACGTTCGCTTGCCGGAGGGCGCGCCCTATTCCCGCAGTCTTGAGATATTCGACGATATCGAGCGCGCAGCGAACGACCTAAAGAACGATCTAGGGAAGATTGACGACGAAGATTTCGTCAAGTCGATTTATATCAACGCGCGGGAAGGGTCGCTCGTCTCCTACGTCACGATCATCGACGGACAAAAGCGCAAACAATCGACCAAAGAAATCGCCGAGCTGTTCCGCGAGAAGCTCGGTGACATTCCAGATGCTGAAGAGGTCAATGTCGGCTACACTATTAATGACGGCGGACCGGATTTCGCGTTCGGCGTTGAAGCGACCGACCTTGACGAACTTCGCCTCGCGACAGTCGATATTCAGAACTATCTACGTTCGATTCCTGGCCTTTATGACGTTCGCAACAGCCTTCAGTCCGAAACCCCGGAATTGCAGATCGAGCTAAAACCCGGCGCCGAACGCTTCGGCCTCACGCTCGCCGAAGTTTCGCGGCAAGTGCGTCAGGCGTTCTATGGCGAAGAAGCCCAACGCCTGCCGCGCGACGGCCAGGACGTTCGCGTCATGGTGCGGTATCCGGCGGAAGCGCGTGAATCGCTCGTCACTATCGATACGATGCGCATTCGGACCGCCGACGGCCGCGAAGTCCCTCTAGCTGCTGTCGCCGACGCCAAATTCGCGCCGAGTTACAAGCGGATCGATCGGCGCGACCGCAAACGCTCAGCGCAGGTGACGGCCGAGATGCCGGAAGGCGGCGATCGCGCTGCAATCATGAAGGTCTTTCAGGAAGAATTCGTGCCGAAATGGCGTGAACGGCATCCGGGCGCCAGCCTCGCCCAGCGCGGCGACGCAGAAGGGCAAGCCGAATTCATGAGCGACATCGGCGGACTGTATCTTGCCGCGATCATCGCCATGTACATGCTGATCGCCATTGCATTCGGCTCCTACTGGCAGCCGCTCCTCATCATGTCGGCGATCCCGTTCGGGTTCATGGGCGCCATGTTCGGGCATTTTCTGCTGGGGCTCGATTTCGCGCTGTTCTCGTTCTTCGGCGTCGGCGCCGCCGCCGGCGTCGTCATCAACGACAATCTCGTGCTGATCGACTATGTGAACCGGCTGCGGGCGCAGGGAATGGGCGCGATCGCGGCGCTCGTAAAGGCGAGCGTCGATCGCTTCCGGCCGATTCTTTTGACGTCCATCACAACATTTTTCGGCTTGATGCCGATCATGTTCGAACGGTCGACAGACGCGCAGTTTCTCATGCCGACTGTCGTCGCGCTCGCATGGGGCGTTTTCTTCGCTCTGTTCGTCACGATCTTCTTCGTACCGTCGATGTATGCAGTCGGCGCGGATATCGCCCGTTTCTATCGTTGGGCGTGGACGGGCGAAAAACAGGCGCCGGTCGGCTTTGGCAAATCCGCCGAGCAGGAATTTACGGGCGAGCCGTCAAAGCGAAAAAAAGGCCCGCCGCCGGTCCTGCGGCCAGCCGAATAAAGGCACGCGATTTTTCTGTATTGCGTTAACCTTGCATTAAGAACTGCAGCGCATCTTCAGGATGTCTTCTCCCGAGAAGATACCCCACCATACCCCACGATAGTGAGTACCGGCCGCGTTCCCCCAAGACGCGGCCGTCTCGCTTTTTGGGTCGATCGAGCCGCCTCAGGCTCGTTTCAAGGCTGATTTCACAGGGAAATTTTGATGTGGATTCGGCTCTGCGCCTTTGCTATAGGCGAGCCCGCAAGGCGATTCCCCGATAGCTCAGTTGGTAGAGCATTCGACTGTTAATCGAATGGTCGCTGGTTCGAGTCCAGCTCGGGGAGCCACTAACTCACTGAAATTAGAGGATTTCTTTGGGCTAACTTGTCTCGAAAAATCGGCTCGCTTTTCTGCGCTACCACGGCGCTACCACCGCGCCCGCTTTCGCAGCGCACGCGCCTGCAGGGCACAACTCCATTCGAGAATGTCCGACCGAATTGGGCGGCTATAGTTGAGGCGATCTATCCTCGCCTCTCCAGGCTCTAAAACCCAAGGCGCCGACGCCCGCGAGGAACAGCCAAGCCGCGGCTGGAAGCGGAACCTCGGAGAGTTCAGCCGTCGCGTAGCCCTGACCGCCAGCGTCCTGCCAAGGGGTAAATTCGGCTGGAAGTCCGAAGATTGTGGACGACCAACCGAATTCCCCAGGCCCCGTGATCGGGTCCAAGGTTATACCTTCATCGTCCTGCAAAGTGCGAAAAGGCCATGAGTGACCCGACCCCTTTGAACGCAGCCGGGTAGACCTAGTAAAAAGGCTGCATCAAAGGGGTCGGGTCACCGACACGCCGATTGAACGTCACAGCCCAATGACAACACGACTTCGATCAGCCGCAGCAAATTCAATATGTCTTCATCCGAAAACCGTTTCCGAGCCATCCCAATTCCCCAACCGCTTCGTAGAAAAATCAAGGCTAAGCGGCATAGTTGTAAGGGGGCAAGACAGATTACAACGGATGCCGACCACACAGCGCGCTCGGCAACTTGACTACGAACGCCTTCACGGAACAAACTCAATCAGCCCGAATGGTTGCATAGCAACTGGCTGCAAATCGGGGGTAAGATCAGGGAGGAGCATGCGATGAGAATCGTCGTTGGGGCGACCTGCATGAGTGCAAGTTTTTTCGCCGCGGGCTGTGCAAGCATAGAAGCGCCATCTGACCGCGCGCCGCATTTCGAGAAATCCGACGCCGCTGCGGGCGTTTCGGTAGCCGTCACTTCCGATGGTTGCACGGCTTCGGTGCTGTTTGACGATGCCGCCGTCAGCGGCCCGCAACCCCGAAATTGGGAACGCGAGATTCCGCTGAAGGTGGCCGGAGGCGACTCGGGGATTGCTGTCAGCGGTTCGGCAAGCGGTTATTATTCCGGTGCCGGCAAAGTGACCGCGTCCCTTGGGGTTTCGGGTATGACAACCGTTCGCATATTCGATTTCAATGGCGCGATGGAAGGCAACTGGACTTCCGACTTTCAAGCGCCGGGAAGATACATACCAGGCGCAGGATTTTCCGTCCTGATCGAGTTGAGGGGCGATGCGGAAACTTATGACCTTGACGGAAATACAGTTTGGACAAAACTGGCGCCGGCGGATGCGAAGCTAACCGTCGATTCCGTCGATCTTGTAATCCCCGATTGCGGCAAGCGGGCCAGTTGATTGCGGTTTGGGCATAAAGGCGGCGCTCGCCGATCGAGCCGCGATCGGTCGTCTCGCCTGACGTGAAAACTGCGGCCACAAGAAATCTTGTCCGGCATAGACCACCCGCGAGAACGATACATAAACGCGCCATCGGATTCTCCGTGAGCCGCAAGGGTCTCATCTCCAGCTCCGAATACGGAATTAATGCAGCAACGGAGCCATTTCGGCCGGCAAAGCGGACAATTGCGCGCGCATGCTACCTGGCTTGGATTGACTAGGTCGCGAGGGCGGCGTCCAATCGAAGGGCGGGAGTTCGGGGGCCTCAACAATGAAAAACGTTCGGGAAGGCGCGGCAGCGGCCCTATTTGCGGTTGTCACCGCATGGTTCGTGTGCGGACCGGCGTTCGCTTTCGGACCCGCCGAACACGAAAAGATCACGCGAGGCGTTCTCTCGATTCTCGATCCTGCAACGCTCGATGAGCTCACGAAGGCCGTCGTCGCGCCTGACGATCCAAAGGGAAGTTTGCTGAAGGAGCCGAGCGCCCATTGCCATAATGGCGACTTTCTCAGCGCCGACATGCTGCCTGCGGGCGTCGTCTATCCGCAAACGCAAGGGGAGGCGCAAAAGGCGCTGGAGGAATGCCGCGATTGGATGCTTAGGAGTATCGAGCGGGCCGTAGCGTTCGCCCGTCCCCTTGCGGAACCCGACGCCGCCAATACGGCACTCGATTGCCCGCTGAGCGGCAGATCAGGCAGCGCCAAATGCCAGGTGCTCGCGGAACTCGGCCGCGCTCTTCATACGACGCAGGATTTTTATTCGCATACGAATTGGGTCGACATAACGACCGGTCCCATCAACGCGCAGAACCCTCCCGGTCTGAATGACCGGAAGCGTGCTGGGTTCATCGATCTTAGCCACGATCCCCTTCCACCGGGACTGATGTCAGGGTGCTTTGAATCAACGCCTGAAGCGCTTTCCTGCAATTACGGACTTTTCCCTCCCAGAAATCGCGTCAAGCATGCGTTCCTGAACAAGGACACTGGACCGATCGGCGCCTCCGGCGCGACCGGACCGGGAACAACGCCACGCGGCAAGCTGAACGACAACTTTAAGAGCGCCGTGGACCTGGCGATAGGCGACACCGAATATAAGTACGAATACTTCAAAAATCGGCTTAAAGGCAGCTATGGCGAGCAGAACGCTGCGCGAATTGCGTGCGTGTTGCAGACCGACGACGCGATAAATTGCGCTCGAGACGCGGAAGGCTGCGGCAAGGCCGACATCGAACGGGAGTATGAGGCTGTCATGGCGGCGTGCGGAAGTGAGATTGCCGAGTATGACAGACTAGCTCCTGGAGCAGCATTATTCGATCCATCCACGGTCCGTTACCGGTCGAACATGAGCTGCGAAAATATTTCCCTCGAAATGGCCCGCCAGCACGATGTGGAAGCCAAGTTTTACACGAAGGATTATGGGATAAATACCGCGCGCGCACGCGCCCAATTTGCATTAACATACTGCATTGGCGAAACGATTATGAAGGTCCGTAGAGGCGAGGAAACTCGTTGAGGCGCGTTCGGAGGATAAGATGAAGCTGGCATGGGTAATGACGGGCGCCGCGCTGGCTGTGGCCGGGCAAGCATTCGCCTTCGGCACGATCAACGGGGCTGGCCAGAACGCCGAGCATGAAAAGATCACGCGCGCGGCGTTGCAGTCTCTTGTCGCGCCGAAGACTCTCGATGCGCTCGCGGGAAAGAGTTTTGGGCCTACGCAGGGAGCAAAGACGCCGGAATCCGCATTCGGCGCGGTCGGCGCCCCTGACCGACCATATCGTGGGTTGATGTCAGAGCCGGACGCGCATTGCGACGGCGGCGATTTTTTGGGCGCAGATTACCTGCCAGATGGCGTCGTGTATCCGCAAGACAAAGTGAGGGCGCAACAATCGTTGGAGGACTGTCGCGACTGGATGTTGGGAGCGCTTGACCGCGCCGCGAC
>JBGSLM010000036.1:0-7648 GCA_041740755.1 Parvularculaceae bacterium
GCGGACGAATGCCGAGGCGCTGCGCGAGGTCGGGCGTACGCTCGCCTTCCTGCGCCAGCCCGAACCGCCGGCGGGCCTGAAAGACGCGATCGAGCTTTTGCCGTTCGCGCAAACGGTGATGGCGATGCGCCCGTCGGTGCGCGCGTTCGGAACCGCCCCCGCACAGGAGATCGTGCTGAAAGGCGACGACATCGATTTGTCGAAACTTCCCGTTCAGACCTGCTGGCCGGGCGAGCCTGCGCCGCTCATCACCTGGCCCCTCGTCGTCAGCAAGGGACCGTCGGCAAGCCGCGAGGATGATTTCAATCTCGGCATCTACCGGATGCAGGTCGTCGGCAAGAACAAAACGATCATGCGATGGCTCGCGCATCGCGGCGGCGCGCAGCATCACCGCCGCTGGAAGAATGAAAAGCGCGAGCCCCTGCCGGTCGCCGCCGTCATCGGCGCGGACCCCGGAACGATCCTCGCCGCCGTGACGCCGGTGCCGGACACGCTGTCCGAATATCACTTCGCCGGATTGCTCCGGGGGCGGAAGGTCGAACTCGTCGACTGCAAGACCGTGCCGCTGAAAGTCCCGGCGGAGGCCGAAATCGTTCTCGAAGGCCATGTGTCGCTCGATGAATACGCCGACGAGGGGCCCTATGGCGACCACACGGGCTATTATAATTCGGTCGAGAAATTCCCGGTCTTCACGATCTCGGCGATCACCATGCGCCGCGATCCGATCTACCTTTCGACCTTCACGGGCCGCCCGCCGGATGAGCCGTCGATTCTCGGCGAAGCGCTGAACGAGGTCTTCATTCCGCTTCTCCAGCAGCAATTCCCTGAGATCGTCGATTTCTGGCTTCCGCCCGAAGGGTGCTCCTACCGCATCGCGGTCATCAGCATGAATAAGGCGTATCCCGGGCACGCCAAGCGCGTGATGATGGGCGCATGGAGCTATCTGCGCCAGTTCATGTACACGAAATGGATCATCGTCGTTGACGACGATATTAACGCGCGCGACTGGAAAGACGTGATGTGGGCGATCTCGACCCGCATGGACCCGGCGCGCGACATCACCATCATCGGGCAGACGCCGATCGACTACCTCGATTTCGCGTCGCCGGAATCAGGTCTTGGCTCAAAGATCGGCCTCGACGCGACCAACAAATGGCCGCCCGAAACGAAACGCGAATGGGGCGAAAAAATCCGCATGTCGGATGACGTGGTGAAGCGCGTTGACGAGATGTGGGCGCAGTTGGGATTGCCGGGGACGGGTAAGGGGATTTGGGAGTAGCGCGATACCGCTCATTCCGCCGGGATGAGGCGGGCGGTTGCAAGCTAAAGCAAGCGCCGGCGATCCAGTGTCACGCCGCCGCTTGTTCGCGCGCGATGTAGAGGTCGATGATGCGGTCTAGGACCGACATGGGAACGCCGCCGCCGAGAACGACGGCGTCATTGAAGCGGCGGTAGTCGAAGCGCTCGCCGAGCGCCGCCTTCGCCTTGTCGCGCAGACGATTTATCGCTGAATGGCCGACCTTGTATCCGCAGGCCTGTCCCGGCCAGGTGCAATAGCGGTCAACTTCGCCCTGAACTTCGTCGCGGCCGGAGCCGTTCGCTGTGACAAACCAGTCAACCGCCTGATCGCGCCCCCAGCGTTTCGCATGAAGGCCCGTGTCGACGACAAGGCGGCAGGCGCGGAAAGCGAGCGATTGAAGATAGCCGAGACGTCCGACGGGGAAATCGTCATAAACGCCGAGTTCGTCAGCGATCTGTTGCGCATAAAGCGCCCACCCTTCCGTATACGCATTAAAGGAGAGGATCGAACGTATGAGCGGCAGCTTGAAAGTGTACTCGCCCTGCCAGACATGGCCCGGAATCGCTTCGTGATAGGTGAGATCGGCGAGAGAGAAGCGGTTGTGCAGGTCGGGTGTGCGCAAATTGATCTGGAAACGGCCCGGCGTCTTGCCGTCGACGGAGCCCGGTCCGCCATAAGCGCCGGGCGCGCCTGCTTCGACGTCGACCGGGATGCGCACTACTTCAAAAAAGCCCGGAACCTGCGTTTCAAATGCGTCCGGCATGCGCGCGCGAATATCGTCGATCGTCTTCGCGATGAATTCCATGATTTCCGCGCGGCCCTTGTCGCCGTCTGAAAACCTGTAGCGCGGATCTTGCGAAAGCGCCGTCATGCGCGCGCCGACCGAGCCTTCCGTGTAGCCGATGGAGCGCAAGATGGGGTCCATGCGGCCGTGAAGTTCGGCAAGTTCGGCAAGGCCCATTTCGTGAACCTCGTCCGGCGTCATGGTCGTCGTCGTGCCGGTGCGAAGCGCCCAATCATAATAAGCCTCGCCGTCGCCGCGGGCCCAGACGCCCGCGTCATTCGTCGCTTTGGGGGCGAGCGCGTCGAGTGCGGCGATCTGGCGCTCTATGGCGGGAAGAATTCGCTCGCTCGCGATCAACTGGGCCTTGCCCGCGAAAGCGGGGTCAATGCCGGCGGCGCGTTTCGCAATGAGTTCGACGATGCCCCAATCGGCCGCGGGTGTCGCTAAAGCCCCGCGCAGTTGGTTGAGCGTCTTTTCCATCAGGAAGTCAGGAAGAATGACTCCCCTCGCGCCGTCCGCTTCCACACGTCCCGTCTCGCCGTCGATCTGGCCTGAGTAGGCTTCCATGCGCGCGAGATAGGCGTCAGCATCCTCGCGCGTCTCGACCATGTGCGCTCCGTCGAGAAAACTTGGAATCTCGACGAAGGCGCCGACATTTTGCGCCACGACATAGGGACTGTTGCGGTAATACCAATTCCAGTTGAGCGGCGCGACGTCGCCAAAGGGAAACTTGAAACCTTCGGCGGTCCATTCATACACGGTGCGGACAACGTCGATATTGACCGCCTGATCCGCATCGAGCGCATCGACATTTATTTTCTGCAGGCGCTCAAGCATCGCGCGGACATCGTTTGCGATTTTCGCCTGCCCTTCGGCGGACCGGTCAGTCAGTTTCGACTTCAGGAGCGTGCGGCTCCCCGTATCGACGCCAAGGCTCGATGCGTTTTCGGGGTAGGCGGAAAAAATCTGCTCCGTAATTTCGTCGAGCAGCGCGCTTGCATTTCCGCTCGCGGCCGCTGTTCCTTGCGCCGCCTTTTCGCTGCGGCGCGAACAGGCGGGCAAGGCGAGAAGCGCCGCCGCTGCGGCTGATGATTGCATGACAGTACGACGTGACATGCGCATGAAAAGGCCCTCCCGTTAACTTGCGGCGGAGCCTGCCGTGAATTCAATGCGAATGCAATTGATGGAATCGGCTGACTATTTGTCGAGCAATGCAAAAAACGCCGCCGGCGTCGTCACCATCTCAATCTCCCGCGCGCTGACCGTCACGCCCCAGTTTTTCGCGATCGCCTCATAGCGGGGGCGGCGCCAGTCGATCAGTTGCGCAAAGCCTGAGCGGATGAAATCGTCGGGATCGACTTCGCGCTCATCAACGCCTTTTGCTTTGAGATACTCCGCCCAGATGCGCTTTAAAAACGCCTCGCTGTAATACATGGGCTTGGGCGATTTCGCGAAGCGGGCTTTCAGCGCGTCGGCGTGCGCCTCGTCGCCCGCGATATAGACGATTGTGCAGGTGTCGGAGAGCGATTTTAAAACGCAATCGTTCGGGTCGTTCGGGTCGACAATCTCGCAGATCGATCCGCCGGTGTCGCAGATGAAACGGTCATAGCCGTAAATCGACTTCGCTTTTTCAACGAACAGCGGCGTGTCGAGCAGCGCTGAAATCTCCGCCTCACGGTGCAGGCGTTGACGGCGCAGATATTCCTCGAACGCGATGCCGCCTTTTTTCATGTCGCCCGGCTTGCCGAGCCAGGTCGACAGCGGCGCCAGATTGTCGAAAGTGATGTTCGATGAAATATAGATCGAGTCGGACAGCAGCATATCGCGCAGCACCGGCGTCTTCATCGCCTCGCGCTTGAACTCGTCCGCGATTGCCTCGCCGAGATAGCGCGTGCCGATGCGGTAATCGACGGAATAGTGAAACCAGTTCGCGTCCCGCCGCAGCATGGAGGCGATGCGCGTCTTGCCGACGCCCGACATCCCCATCACCGCAATCGGCTTTTCCGCTTTGCGCGTCATTTCCTTCAGCCCTGCTTCGCCGCCCTCCCGCATAGCCGGAAATTTCCGATCGCGCCAATCGGCTGAAGCCCGATCGCATCCTGGATGACGGCCGACGAATGAAGCCCTCTCCCGCTCGCGGGAGAGGGCGGCGCGAAGCGCCGGGTGAGGGGAATTCTTCTGCTGTAAAGAGCGCAATGTTGATGCGCACAAACGCCCCTCACCCCCGACCCCTCTCCCGCGAGCGGGAGAGGGGAGGAGCGGGATCCCTCGCAAGGTCCCGGACCCATTGACCGTCACTCCGGGGCCGCCATCGGCGGAACCCGGAATCCATGTCTCAACATCCATACGCTCGCAGAAATGGATTCCGGGTTCGCTCCTTTGGAGCGCCCCGGAATGACGGCGCGCGGCGCGCTTTCTTTCCCCCGCCGGTTGATCGTCCGTCTACGGAATGCCTGCTATCCGGGGAAAATCCTGGAATCTTCTGCTAGTTAATTTCGCGCGAATTCATTTCGGATACGGAATTCCAATCCGTTGTTTTGTCCGCACAAAGATGGTTAATTCCCCAATAGGTATCTAACTGATCCCCCTACTTATCCCTCATCTTATCCCCCTTCCTTTGGGCGCCCCTATCATCTTCGTCATCCCAAGAGGGGAGGCGAAATGTGAAAGGAACGAGGCATGGGTCGGTTAGGCGAGTGGCGGATGAGATGCGGTGTGAAAACCTCGCCATCGGCGGCGTTGGGTCGCATCCGCGCGGTCGCAGCTCTCCTTCCCTCATTGGAAATCGGGCAACAGTCGAGATGGACAGGAAGGGCCGGTCCATCCCGGCGCCCGATTACCGATTGTTCGATACGTTCCTTGACAACATACCAACCGGTCGGTACTTAAAACCCATGAAGCCGAGCGCCCGCACCAAATTGCTCGACGCCGCCATCGGAGAAATCCGGGCGCAGGGCTATTCGGCGACGTCGGTCGACGATCTCTGCGAGAGGGCGGGGGTCACAAAGGGCGCCTTCTTCCACCACTTCAAATCGAAGGATGCGCTCGCCGTCGCTGCCGCCGATCACTGGTCGCACACGACCAGCGCCCTTTTCGAGGACGCCCCCTATCACGATGGCGCCGACCCGCTTCAGCGCATTCTCGCCTATATCGAATTCCGCAAAGAGCTTGTGCGCGGCGAAATTCCGGAATTCACCTGTCTTGTCGGCACGATGGTACAGGAAGCCTATGGCGCCTCCGATGAAATCCGCGACGCGTGCTGGCGGTCGATATCTGGCCATGCGGAAACGCTTGAAGCCGACATCGCCGCTGCGATCCTCAAATACGGCGTAAGCGGAACAGACCCGAAGAGTCTCGCATTATACACGCAGGCGAGCCTCCAGGGCGCGTTCATTCTGGCCAAGGCGAAGAACGATCCGGGCGTTGCGATCGACTGCATCGATCATCTGAAGCGTTATGTCGAACTTCTTTTCAGGAGGGATGTTGAATGAACAAAGCCGCCGCCAAAGCCGCCGAATACGGCATGCATTCTCTATCGCCGCATCTTGTGATCGACGGGGCCGCCGCCGCGATTGATTTCTACAAGAAGGCTTTCGGCGCCGAGGAAATGATGCGCCTGCCGGGGCCGGACGGGCGCCTCATGCATGCGGCGATCCGCATCAACGGATCGTCCGTCATGCTGGTCGATGAGAACAGGAATTACGGCCTTTTAGGGCCTAAGGCGCTCGGCGGAACGAGCGTCACCATGCATCTGATCGTCGATGACGCCGACGCTCTTGCAAGCCGCGCCGAAAGCGCCGGCGCAAAAATCGTGATGCCGGTCGCCGAGCAATTCTGGGGCGACCGTTATGGCGTAATCGAAGATCCGTTCGGCCACAAATGGGCGGTGTCGACGCCGGCCAGGCAAATGACGCCCGAACAAATAGCCCAAGCTGCAAAAAACGCCGGCCCAATGTGAAAGGGACTAACTTATGACTGGAAACACGATCCGCCTGCACCGCGTTATCAATGCGCCGGCCGAGCGCGTCTATCGCGCTTTTCTAGACCCGGACGCGATGGCGAAGTGGCTGCCGCCGGACGGCTATACCTGCCGGGTCCATCACATGGACCCGAAAGTCGGCGGCTCCTACAAGATGAGCTTTGCGAATTTCACGACCGGAGCGAGGCATTCCTTCGGCGGCGAGTATGTCGAGCTTAAGCCGCACGAACTCATTCGCTATACGGATCGCTTCGACGATCCGAACCTTACGGGCGAAATGATCGCCTCAGTTTCCCTGCGCAAGACCGCATTCGGAACGGAAGTTAATATTGAACAATCCGGCGTGCCTGCAGTCATTCCGGTTGAAGCGTGCTATACCGGCTGGCAGCAATCGCTTACGCTGCTGCAGCGTCTCGTGGAGCCGGAAATCCCGTCAGAGCCGGTCAGCGCCGATGCATAGGCCGCAGCAAAAAGGGACGCCGCGCAGGCGCGACAAGAAAGGCGGCCGATGATGACGGCAAAACCGCGCATTTCGACATGCCTGTGGTTCGACGACAACGGCGAGGCGGCGGCGAATTTCTACGTTTCGCTGTTTCCGAATTCGCGCATCGTCAGCGTCATGCGTTACGGCGAAGGCGCGCCGATGCCGAAGGGAACGGCGATGCTGACATTGTTTGAGCTCGACGGCGTCCCTTTCGGCGCTCTGAACGGCGGCCCGCAGTTCAAGCAGTCGGAGGCAGCCTCAATCGTCGCCTTGTGCGAGGACCAGATGGAAATCGACCGGCTGTGGAAGCAGCTGACCGCGAATGGCGGCGCCGAAAGCATGTGCGGATGGCTCAAAGACCGCTTCGGCGTTTCCTGGCAGGTCATCCCGGACGGGATCGAAAAGATGATGGGCGATCCTGAAAGGGGCGCACGCGTCTTTGAGGCGATCATGCCGATGCGCAAGATCGACCTCGCAGCTCTGAAAAAAGCTTACGAAGGATAGGAGAAAGAGATGACATATGTTGACGGCTATTTGATCCCCGTGCCCAATGCGAAGAAGGAAGAATACCGTGCAATGGCGGAGGAAGCCGCGCCCTATTTCAAGAAGCACGGCGCGACCCGCGTCGTCGAATGCTGGGGAGACGACGTTCCGGAAGGAAAGCTCACCTCCTTCACGATGGCGGTGAAGCGCGAAGAAAATGAATCCGTGGTCTTTTCCTGGATTGAGTGGCCGTCAAAAGCTGCGCGCGACGTCGGCATGAAAAAAGCAGTGGACGAAATGATGGCGAACTCGAATTGGACGCCGGAAAATGTTCCCTTCGACGGAAAGCGAATGATGTTCGGCGGATTTCAGCCGATTGTCGAAGCCTGACGCAAAGCCCATTCCGCTTTCGTCAGTTCGAAATAGAGCGACGGGCGGACGCCGCCGCCCGGAAGTTCGCTTTCAATTTCGCCGATCAGCCTGAAGCCGAGTCGCTCGAGTAATTTCCGTGTGCGGATATTATCGAGCGCGGCGGTCTCGCAGACAAGATCGACGCCGATCGCATTGAACAGCCAGTCGAACGCTTTCGCCGCGCCGGCTGTTCCGCGCCCGCCGCCC
>JBGSLM010000037.1:0-5882 GCA_041740755.1 Parvularculaceae bacterium
AATCCCAAATGAGTCACGATCAGCGCGAGTTGGTATAAGTCCGCCGCGGCCGGCGTTCTGACGTCTTCGAAAGCCCGCCTTAAGTCAGCAGCTGAAGCATTTGAATTCCCGATCCGGCGATGCGGCCGACATGAGCGCGCACATCCGTCTTCGGCTGACGTTAAATTTTGTTCTGGACCAACCTCAAAAATCATTTCGAAGATTCACATTTGCAGTGAATTCCAAATGCGTATGCGCCTAACCAGACTTCTCAGGAAAGAGCCCCGGCATCCAGCGCGAGGCGAGCGCAGCGGGGAAGGCAAGCCGCAATGGCGCGCGCGCGCCTTCGGAGAAGAGAACGCCGCGCTCCAGCAGGGCAGAAGTCACGCGCCGCGCCTGCCGGTCCATTGTGCCGATGATGCCGCCGACCTCGCCTCTCGGCAATTCGCCGCGATAGAGAACGGCTTCCAGAACGGCGCCTGATTTCGGCGGCAGCGCGCTAGCGCGGATTTCTTCTTCCGCCCCGATCAAGATGCGGTCGCGCAATCGATCCGGCTGAACGAGGCCTTCCATGAATTTGATCTGGTCGATGCAGGTGTTCAGGAAGAACGCCGCGAATTCCGCCAGCGCTTCCTCGCTCAGATTTCCGCGCCCATCGAGATCGTTGCGGCGCGGCAGGTCGCAGGCCGCAAGATGCGCCTTGTAGTCGCTCTCACTGCGGGCGAGGCCGCGCGCGATGGACCAGACGCCGCCCGTATCGAGCGCGTCGCGGGTCATCGCGTAGGACATGAGCCTTGCGACGCGGCCATTGCCGTCAAGAAAAGGGTGCATCCACAAGAGACGGTGATGCGCTGTCGCCGCCGCGATGATCGCATCGACTTTTCCCAACCTAGCGTAGGCGTCTTCAAAGCGCTTGATGAAGCGCGGCAGCGCGCCGGGACTTACCGGCACATGCCGGCCTACGATGACGTCGCGCTTGCGCAATTCGCCGGGGATGACGCGGATGCGCTCGCCCGTATCGGGGTTTTCGACCCAGAGCAGGTCTTCGGGGAGCAATTCGCAAAAGCGCCGGTGAATCTCCAGGATGCCTGCGGCGGACGTTGCGCGGTCCTTGAGGCCGTCTTCATCGATCCATTTTTGGACGGCGATATGGGCGCGCGCTTCCAGTTGCAGGTCGCGCTTCTTTGGATCGGCGCTGTAATCTTCCTTGAGGGCGCGTTCGATATCGACCGGGTGCGTATCGTGCCCCTCGATCAGGTTGCTATAGTAGCAGTTCATCGAGCGCACGAGATCGGAAAGCGCGGCGACGACGCCGTCAGGCAAACTGCGGCGCAGGCCCGTGGAGGCGGCCGTCAACTCAACCGCCAAGTCGGCCAGGGTTTCGCGCTGGCGGCCGCTCCCGCGCACCAGCAGCGGCTCCATCATGCTGACGGATTCGCCGCGATCTTCCGCCATCAAAATGTCCGCTTCCATGTCCGGCTTTCTATCGCTCATAAATGTAATATTATCATTAAGTTGTATGAAGTGCGAGCGACTTCTAGTCCGCTTAAATGTCCGCATAAAAGTCCGCCTTTTTCAAGGGCTTCACGGCGAGAACACGGATCAGGTCGATATCGACGGAAAGCCGCGGCATATCGCGATAGAACAGATTAATCGCCGTGCAGCCCTTCAGCGCGAAATCCTTCTCGGCCGCGACGGCGGGGAGGAAATCGACGAGCAGCCTTACTTGATAGGCGTATCGTTCACGCGCCATCGCCGCCATCTTGCCGATTGGAGAGAAATTCTTCGGGAACCGAGATATTGTAGAGCGGATGGAATTTTCCGCCTTTGACGAGCGCGCGCGGACCTGCGCCGAGATCGAAATCGTCCGGGTTCAGATGTTTGCGCCATGCGTGGGCGTGCCGGTCCGCGAACACGAAGAAGAGCCGCTTCACCTTCACGCTGGTGAAAGGGCGATCGCCGACTCGATGTCGCGTTCATTCGCTTCGCAGTCGCAGACCTAGACCTTGTAATCATCGTCTTCATCAACGTGAAACGCCTGATCATTCCATAAAATCGCGACGGATTTCTCGTCGGCTAGAGGCGTCAGCGACGCCTGTTCCGTCAGCGACAACAAATCTCGATAGGCGGCGAATGCGAGCATGTCGAAGGGACTGTCGAAACTCCCGGCGTCGTGATCGGCAAGGCGCCAGAGAATGAGTTTCTGCATGACCTCGTCAATCGAGCGAGCCGGCGTGCGCGCTCCGAGCTGAATGAGTTTCTTCTCGGCGTCGTACCAGGCGCGCTCATTCTTCTCGACGACTGCAAGTTCGGCGCAGTCATGGAATTTTCTCATTCGGGATGAAGCCAGCGCTTCGATGCGATTGCGGGCGGCGAAAAGATCGTCGAGCTGGGCGAGCATGAGGCGGTACTCGCCGATGAGGATGCCGAAGGGCGATTCTGTTGCGGACGGATCAGGGGAATTGCCGAGTTCGATTTCGGCGGGGGCGATCAGGGTGGCGGCGCCCTGCAAAATGGTGCGACGGGTCGTCATTATGCGGTCATTTTAGAACATGGCGACGACCAAGGGCGTATACTGTCTTTAAGGGCTCTGATCTCGTCGATCCGGCGATGAAGGATCATCCGCAGACCGCTTACAGACGGGTCTTGCAGGTGGCTCCCAGCGACAACATCGAACCCGACGAAAAGCTCCGCCATAACGTTGCAAAGCCGGATGGAGAGAACGGCGGTGTCAAACGCGCTCTCCTCCCTCTTGGCTTCTCGCGTGGACCGGCCGCATTTTCTCAACGCGGCGGATTTCCGTCGGGTTGTCATTGGATGGCCTTTCCCACTCCCCAAGGCAGCATACGAACTCGTTGGAAAGGGCGGATGATCGACGAGACTGCAAATCCATTGGTGGCGGGGCATCGTGGAATTCCTCTCTAGGGTAGGTTCGAAGGGTAAAAAATATTCCTATTTACATAACTTAGTTTCTATAATAGGAACCCTTCGTCAAGAGTAATTCATAACTTTGTTGCGTATTTCAGAACTAATAGACATTGTTCCGGCATGATCACGCCAGAACAATGTAGAGCTGCTCGCGCCTTGCTTGGTTGGTCGCAGAAAGAGCTCTCTAAAAGGACGAAGATCAGCGATGTCACCATTCGAAAATTCGAATTGCGAAAAACCCACCTCAAGGAAAGCACGGCGCAGCACTTTCGATTAGTATTTGAAAGAAGCGGCGTCGTTTTCATCGATGAAAATGGCGGCGGACCGGGCGCTAGGCTGGAAAAGCCGGTCAAGGAAAAAGTTCGGAATTAAATTCCGTGGGTTGGCTTACCGGGCCATTGGCTACCCGCCGGCATACGGGCCAGCTAGCGGTCATGAGGCCATTGCGAGATTGTTCGCACCGACTGTCATACGGCTAATTTTCGAAAGCCGCCGAACAATCAGCTAGGTTGCAAATTTCGACACAGCAGCACGCGAACGCATCTCGCGATTAGCCTCGACCTGCCTTTGAATCGCGCGTTGACGTTGGCATAATTGGTCGGCGCCGCGTCAGTCTGGGGTGCCCTGCAGCGCGGCGGCGCCAATCAGCGCGGCGCCTTCCTTCACGATCATGCGGATCGGCGCCTCATCGACATAGCTGCGCATCCGCCCCTTATCGACGAAGCAATCGACAAATTCGCTCGCCAGGAAAAAATCTTTGATCTTCGGGAGAATGCCGCCGCCGAGAACGACGCCGCCGCGCGCGCCGGTCGCCAGCACCGCATCGCCAACGACCCGCCCAAGCACAGCGCAAAACATGCGCACCGTTTTGACTGCGATCGGATTATTCCCTTCAATCGCCGCCGCTGTGATTTCACTGGCGCGCATCGATATCTGCGGCGCGCTGGAGAGTACGCACAATGAGCGATGAATATTGACGATGCCGCCGCCTGAAACAACGCGCTCGACCGAAACACGCGCGTGTTCTCTGGCGATGAATTTCATGACGGCGATTTCTTCGTCGGTATATGGAGCAAATGCGATATGACCGCCTTCGGTCGCGACAATACGCTGGCCGGCGCCGAAGGGAATGATCAACGCCTGGCCAAGGCCGGTTCCTGGCCCCATCACGAGCTTCGGCGCGTCCTCATCGTCCTTGCCAGGTTTGACGCTGATGAAATAATCATCAGGCAGATGGCGGATGCCGGACGCCAGGGCGTAGAAATCGTTGACGACGCGCAAACGGGTGAGATTGAGCGCGCTTTGCATATCGGCCGGGCGGAATTTCCAGTGCGAATTGGTTAACACTATCTCGTCGCCGCCGACAGGCGCTGCGACCGCGAAACAGCCGCTGTGCGGCCTAACGCCGGCTGACTTAAGATAAGCGGCGGCGGCGTCGCCAATGGTCCTGAAATCCTCGGCGCGGAATTTCTCAGTGCGGCTGATCGTGCGGGTTTTGGAATCAGCGATCGCGAAGCGGGCATTGGTGCCGCCGATATCTGCTACAAGGGACGGCTCTGCCATCGAAGTCCTCCGGCGTGACTGCGGCGGCGCTTTTGACACAACGTGATACCCCGTTTTCGACAATCTGCAAAACCGGTCTTTGAGAAGGCAGTTGATACCGACCCGAATTCGCGGATACCGTTTGCGGACAAAGCAGGTCAGATTGCGCGGCGCCGTTTAGGGTCGCATCTCGGGTTCAAAATGTCGTCCGATTAATTCGCACGGAAAACCGCCGTATGGTGACTAAAGAAATGCCGGCGCAGATTTTTACGCAGCGTCCAAACGAATGGTGGCGCGGCGCTGTCATCTATCAGATTTATCCACGCAGCTTTAAGGACTCGAACAATGACGGCGTCGGCGACCTAAAGGGCGTCATCGATCATCTCGATTATGTCGCAAGGCTCGGCGTCGATGCGATCTGGCTGTCGCCCTTTTTTACATCGCCGATGCGAGACTTTGGCTACGATGTTTCGGATTTCTGCGGCGTCGATCCTGTATTCGGCTCACTCGCTGATTTTGATGCGCTCATCGCCAAGGCTCATGGACTTGGCGTCAGGATTATCATCGATCAGGTTTATTCGCATTCATCCGACCTGCACGCCTGGTTTGCCGAGAGCCGAAAAAGCCGCGAAAATCCCAAGTCGGACTGGTATGTGTGGGCGGATCCAAAGGCCGACGGATCGCCGCCGAACAATTGGCAATCGGTATTCGGCGGGCCCGCGTGGACTTGGGACGGCCGCCGCAAGCAGTATTACTTCCACAATTTTCTGGCGAGCCAGCCCGATCTAAACTTGCATAACCCGGCGGTACAGGATGCGATTCTTGACGTGACGCGCTTCTGGCTTGATCGCGGCGTCGACGGCTTCCGCCTCGATGCGCTGAATTTCCTGATGCATGACTCAGAGCTTCGCGATAACCCGCCAGCGCCGCGCGAAGGCCGCAAACTGACGCGGCCTTTCGATTATCAGATTCATCAATTCAACATGTCGCATCCCGATATCGTAAAATTTCTGGAGCGAGTGCGCGGCGTGATTGATCAGTATCAAAACATATTCACTGTGGCGGAAATCGTCGGGGCTGAACCTTTGAAGGAGATGAAGGCTTTTACCGCCGACAACAAAAGACTGACCTCCGCCTATAATTTCGATTTTCTCTATGCGCCGCGATTGACAGCGGAACAAACGGAAAAATCTCTGACCGGCTGGACCGGCGCACCGGGCGAAGGCTGGCCTTCGTGGGCGTTTTCCAATCACGACGCGCCGCGCGCCGTCAGCCGCTGGGCGAACGCAAGCGATCGCAAGAGCGCAGCAAAGCTTTACGCGCTCCTGCTGATGTCTTTGCGCGGCGATGTCTTTCTTTATCAAGGCGAAGAACTCGGCCTGCCGCAGGCCGATGTTCCATTCGAAGCGCTGCAGGATCCGGAAGCGATCGCA
>JBGSLM010000038.1:0-33516 GCA_041740755.1 Parvularculaceae bacterium
GATCCGCTCGGCGCGCAACGCGAGCGCTGCGCCCGGCGGAACGCGTTTGATGAAATTGACGGCAAGCGCCGAGGGCGATCCATCCGCAAACGAATGAACAAGCGCCGCCTTCAGCAACAGCGCCGCCGTCCATCCTCCGAACATGCCGGTGTTGGCTTCATAGACGGGGTCGGCGGTCGCGCGCGCTAGGCCGCCTTCGGCGGGCTCAAGCGAAAGCGAAAGGTCAAGCGACGTCATATTTTCCCCCTCATCGGAACCGGCGGGCTTAGCGCCCGGCGATTCATCTCCACGTCTCAATGAATTCGGAGAGATTTGGAAGGAAGTCCACCGACGCGTGCAGCAAAACGACGAGCAATAGGCTCTTCGTTCGCGCGTAGAGAAAACCGAAGAAGAGCGACAAGGGCGCAAGCGTCGCGATCGTATAGGCGATGACCTGCAGCGGATCTGTCGACCAGCCGTCGGTTTCCGGCCCGCCGCGCAAAAATAATCCCGGCGCATGGGCAAGGCCGAAGATGACCGATGTGATGACGATGCCCGTCCATGCCGACTTGAACAGCGCGGAGAGGCGCGTCTGCAACACGGCGCGGTAGAGAAATTCTTCGTTGAGGCCGGCTTCGATCGCAATCCATAGGAAACTTAGCGGTGCCGCCCACAACAGCGTCGCGGTCGTCGCGTTGGTTGCGTTGATCTGTTTAAGGCTCGGACTGACGACGGCGAGAAGGACGAGAATGATCGCGCCGATGACGATCAGCGTCCGCCAGAACTGCTTGGGTCCGATCTGCGATTTCAAAAGCGGCGCGATGCGCCCGCCAATTGCGACAAGAAGAATTGCGGGAAGAATGATATGCACGGCGACCTTGGCGGTCATGACGGCGAGGTCCTGCGTCTGGCCTTCGGGAATTTGCTCGCGCAGCGCGCCCATGCCCAAGCCTAGAAAGAGGACGGCGTAAAGCGCCATGTAGATGATAAGCGCGCCCGATTCCTTTGCCGGGTTTTTGACCTCGATGGCGGCGGCTTTCGCGCCGCGCGTCGTCAGCCATGCGACAGCGGAAAGTCCGACGCCGAAAATCCCGAGCGATAGGATTGGAAATGTCCAGTCGGCGCCGGTCGCGCCAAGATAGGCGGTCGAGCCGCCCCAGAGCGCGAGGAACAAGATGACGCCGAAAAGATCGGCGGCGCTGAAAGCGGGCGTTTTTGCCATAGGGTCCTCCCTTCGGGACAGTCGAACAGCCGCACGGGCGCCGTCAATATGGTTGCGTTCAGACGAAAGCGATCCGTCTTGGGCGGATTACGCGCCGCTGCAATTGACGTTGGCGAGGGACGACTTCAACGCCGCAGCGCGCTCGCCCGTCATCGCGCGCGACCAGCCGAGATGATAGACGCGGCCATCCTTCGGCGCGCGGTTGACGAAACTCCATCTCACATCGCCGTCGGCGTCCATCGCGAGCAGTCTTCCATAGTCATGCTCTTCTACGATCACCGAACCGTCCGGGAGGAAGCGGAAGAGTCCGTTGGTTTCCGTACGAATATGATTCTTTGCGAATCCTGCTGCGAACGGCTCACGCGTCTCGCCAGTCGCAAAATCATAGATGACGATGTTGTTCGATCCGATCGTCCGTCCGCCGCTGGGGGCGGCGACCGTGTTGTTGTTGAAAACGGCGATCTCGTGATCATTGATGATATCGACGTCATGCTGCATGAGCCAGGGGCCCTGTTTGCTCCACAAGATAGCGTTGGTCGAAGGGCGGTAGAGAGCAACCATCGACGGATTGCGGAAGCTGAGAAAAAGATCGCCGGCTTTCCAATAGGGACCGTCGGCGAGAACCGGCTGAACATCATTGAGATGGATCGGATCCCGGTCATATTCGTCATGCGAATAGACGACATACTGGAGATTGGCATCGATCAGGATCTGCGCCACCGATTTGCGGAACAGAACTTTCCCGTCGGCGGAAACTTTTGCGATCGCATCGTCATCGAAATCCCGATCAACAAACGGGATTGAAGGAGGATGGATTGTCTCGACCGTCCAGAAGTCTCCGGCTGCGTCCGGCTCGGTGCTGTGATGGAAGTCTCCGTCTATCGTCCAGACGGCGCGCGAACATGCGTCGATTTTGACGAAAGGCGAACCCATTCCATGAAACACGAGCGATCCGTCGGTCAGGGCATAGGGATGATGCTCGATGTAGCGCCGCAAGCTGAAGTCGCGCCGAAGATTGACTTGATCGTCCGGCAGCTTCGACATCGCATTGATCGCATCGATGTCGGGGAGCCAGGAATGAACCACGTCGCCGCTATCGAGATCGACGACTTCGACAACGCCGCGCTTGGCGTCGCCGTCATAGCGCGACAAAATGAGGAGAGCGCCCGCCGGCGCCGCGCCCGGTTGAAGCCGAAGGCCGGCTTCGCCCTTGAAGCGCTGCCCTCTTGCGAGGCGCGGATTATAGTTGCGCAGTGTGTCGGAGATTAAATGCAGCGCGGTTCGAGGCGCGCCGGCGATCCGATGGGCGAGGCGTTCGACCGGATTGGCGTTTCGCTCGGTTCCCTCCACCGCGAGCGCGGCGAAAAGAATGATCGCCGGAATGCTAATGACAATCAGAAGCAATAGCTGCCACAGCGCAAACGTGATGACGCGCCTGCGCATCATCAGCGCCTCCAGACGCTCGTCGAATGAGACGGCGTCTTTCTTTTCGCCCGACTGTTTCATTCTTGCGCGACCACCCCGATCGCTTCCGCCGCGCGCCGGTGCAAAATAGCGAAAGCGAGGCGAACGCGACGCAGCTAATTGAATCACTCCTTGCGCGTCAAGACGCTGAATGACGAATGTTCCGCATAGGAACAACCATGACGGGAACCGCGTCGGCGCAGGATTTTATTCTGCGGCGATGGCGACGGATTCGTTTCGGTCAGCATTCGTTTTTGCCGCCGGAGCTTTCGAAAACTTCATGACGCCGTCGTCAATTTTTCCATGCCGTAAAATGACGATGTCGCGAAAATAGCTCTGCGGATTTCTCCACGGCGCCTTGTCGCCCTGTTTGGGGAGGCGCTCGGCGGCGCGCAGGATATAGCCTGAATTGAGATTGAGAAACGGCTCGGGCTTCAGCGTTGCGTCGTCATTGACCGGCGTTGCGATGTCAAAGCCGCCCTTGTCCATGAATTTGATGAGCCGGCATATGTAATGCGAAATGAGATCGGCCCGCAGCGTCCATGACGAATTCGTGTAGCCGAAAACGAAAGCGAGATTGGGGAGGCCAGAGCAGGCAAATCCGCGATAGGTGAACGTCTTGCCGAGGTCGATCGCGCGCCCGTCGATGCTGGCGCTTGCGCCGCCCATCGCTTCGAGAACAAGCCCCGTCGCGGTGACGATAATATCGGCTTTCAGCGTCCTGCCGGATTTGAGGCGAACGCAGTCTTCGGCGAAAGCGTCGATTTCGTCCGTTTCGACTGACACCTTGCCGTCCCTGATCGCCTTGAACAGATCGCCGTCGGGGACGACGCAAAGGCGCTGGTCCCACGGATTGTAGCGCGGATGAAAATGCGTTTCGACATCATAGCCCGCCGGCAATTGATCGCGGACAAGGCCGAGCAGGCGCTCACCCGTCTTTTCCGGCCGCGCGCGGATCAGCTTGTACATGATCTGCTGAAAGACGATGCGCCACCAGCGCACGAGGCGGAAGGCGAGGCTTCTTGGAAAGATTTTCGCCAGTTTCTCGGCGGTCGCGCTATTTTGCGGCAGGGTGAAAAACCAGCTGGGCGAGCGCTGCAGCATGGTGATGTGTTTCGCCTTGTCCGCCATCGACGGGATAAGCGTCACGGCGGTCGCGCCCGACCCGATGACGACAATCTCCTTGCCGGAATAATCGAGAGTTTCCGGCCATTTCTGCGGATGGATGATCTCGCCGCGGAATTTGTCAGCGCCCGGAAAGTCCGGCGTATAGCCTTCCGAATAGCGATAATAGCCAGAACACATCCACAGGAAATTGCAGGAATAGGACTTCTCGCCCTGCGGCGTCTTCGCGGTCACGGTCCAGCGCGCGCTCTTGCTGTCGAAGGCCATCGCTTCAACGCGCGTGTTGAAGCGGATATTTTTGTCGATGCCGTATTTCTTCGCGGTCGCGTTCACATAGGATTTGATCGACGGCCCGTCGGCGATGACTTTCGCCTCCATCCAGGGATTGAAGCCGTAGCCGAGCGTGAACATGTCCGAGTCGGATCTGATGCCCGGATAGCGGAACAGGTCCCACGTCCCGCCGATCGCGCCCCGCGCCTCAAGGATCGCGTAGCTCTTCTCCGGACAGAGCTTTTGAAGATGGTGCGCCGCGCCGATGCCGGAAATGCCCGCGCCGACGATGAGAACGTCGAAATGATCCATGGATGAAGGCTCCGTCCGCCCGGCAATATAGGGCGATTTGAGGTAAACTGTACAGTTTACCCTTGCGCGGGGCAAGGATGGCAACATTAACGCATGACGCGCGTCATGTTACATACCCTTATGAAAAGAGCCGCCTTCGATCCAATTCTTTCGCATCCTGGCGCTCATATTCGCGCCTTGATGAACGAAAGAGGGTTGTCCGTTATCGACGCCGCAAAGCGCGCGGGCGTCAGCAGACAGCAATTGACGCGGCTCGTCGGCGAGAAGTCGGGATTGTCGCCCGAAATGGCGCTGCGGCTTCAGGCCGTATTCGGCGCCGATGCGCGAGGTCTCCTCGAATTGCAGTTGGAATTCGATCTGAAAGAAGCCAGCGAAAGGCTCGGGCGAAACGCGCCCGCACGTTCGCACGCCGCGCCGTCGGCGAAGGATGTCGTCAAGCGGTTGCGCGCGCATCGGCTTGAGTTCAATCGGGCGGGCGTCGATCGCCTTTATCTGTTCGGGTCGGTCGCAAGGGGCGATGCGACGGAGGAATCTGACGTCGATCTTTTCTATGACGCGTCGCCATCGGCCTTGATCGGCCTCGTCGAACTCGGAAAATTGCGGTCGCGGATGGAGAGTTTGGTTGGGCGCAAAGTCGATCTCGTCCCGCGCGACAGTTTCAGGCCGCAGGTGCGAACGCGCGTCGAGCGCGAGGCCGTGCCGGTGTTTTGATGGCGAAGGGCCCGAAATATTCGCAGCGCGAGCTGCTCGAACACATCGTTGAACTTTGCGATACGATACGCGACGAGATCGGCGCAAAGGGCCTCGCTGAATACGAGACTGACCGCAATCTCGCGGACGCGACCGCCTACCGCCTGCAGGCGATCGGGGAGGCTTGCATAAAACTGAACGACGGCGTCAAAAGCGCCTATGACCTCCCGTGGACGGAAATCATCGGCATGCGCCAAATTCAAAGCCACGATTACCTCGCGATATCGAGACGCATCGTCTGGACCACCGCGACGTCGAATCTGAACGAGCTTCACGCGGCCTGCCGCTCCGCCATCGAGAAGGAAAGCGGCGAATGACCGACCCGTTCTGGGAAACCAAATCCCTGAAGCAAATGACGGATGCGGAGTGGGAGAGCCTCTGCGACGGTTGCGGGCGGTGCTGTCTCATTCTGCTCGATGAAACCGACAGCGGGCGGCTCTATCAGACGAATGTCGCCTGTCAGCTGTTCGACGTGAAGCGGCGGCGCTGCACCGATTACGCAAATCGCACCAAAAAAGTGAAAGACTGCGTGCAGCTGACGCCCGGCAATTCCGGCGCGCTCGACTGGATGCCGGAGAGTTGCGCCTATCGCCGCCTGGCGCGGGGGGAGGGGCTGCCCGACTGGCATCCCTTGCTGACCGGTACGCGAAAAAGCGTCGAGGATGCGGGCGTTGCGGTCATGAACGCCGTCAGTGAACGGACGGTCGACCCCGAAGACATCTGGGACTATGTCGTCGCCGTTCGCCCCAAGCCGAGAAAGAAAAAGCGGCGCAGGTAAGACCCTCTCCCGCATGTGGGAGAGGGGAGAACCGTCATCCCGTGCGCGGCGCAGCGCGAAGCGGTGCGCTGCAGACACGGGATCTCGTGCGATTTTGCGCAAGAACCGAACATGATCCCGGACCAGCGAAGCGGCATTCCATGCCGCGTCGCATCCGGGATGACGTCGTCTCGATTAAGCTCAGTGCGCGGCGCGCTCCGCCTTTTTCTTTTCAAGCTCCGCGTAGACAAGCGGAACCAGCGCGCGCGAATAGCGTTTGGCCTCGGGCGGAGAAAGATGCGACCATTCGGGGAGGTCGTAATTCCGCATCTCCTCATGATCGTAAAAGGTGACGCCGGCGCTGTCCGTTTTTGCAAGCAATGGGTCCCAGAAGCGCTCGCGCGGGAAGGCCGCCTGCTCAACTTGGGCGAAGGGTCCGCCGACCGGCGGCTGAATGAAAAGGACCTCGCCGCCGCGGGCGCGGATCGCGTCGATACTGGCTTTCACGTCGTTGATAACCGCATCAATCGCCGCGTCTGGCATCGGCGGAGGCGGCCCGGCGCTTGCCCCCGGCGGCGCGGCAGGTTTCAGCAAAAGCATCCACTGGCCTTTCGCTTCCTCGCGATAGGCTTCGTCGTTGACGACGCGGCTCCACATCTGCGTGTTGCGGTTCTCGTCCATGATCGAGAGCTTCCGCGGATCGAAACGCGGCTTCATGCCGTCGCGCAGCGGCAAGCGCGCAATGGTCATCTGCCGTTTCGGCCGGGACTGCTCGTCGAGAAAGGCGAAAACGCGTTCCAGCGGAATTGACATCAGGTGATCGGCGCGCTGCGACGGCGTTTCATCGCGCGTGTAGGCGATGACTTCCTCGCGCAGCCCTCCTTCCTGCGTGAAGAAGAGGACGGTCGTGACGCCGACTATGAGCGTTCCGTGAAACTTCTGATCCTGCGCCAGGTCCTTGAGAAAGATGCGCGGGCTCGTGCCTTCGAGCGCGAGCTGGACTGGGCGCACGCCGGCGATTTCCTCCCAGGTATCGAGATCGACGTCGAACAGCGTGAGCGACGAGCCGATGAGGACCGTCGCGTCGCCCGTCGCCTTGCGCCGCGCGTCGGCCCAGAACGAAGGCGAATTTTTGAAATCGCCGGCGATCATTTCCTTGCCGCGCCAATAGAATTCCCAGCCCGCCGTCAGCGCCATCGTCGCCGCGACGACGGCGAAGGTGACGACGCGCCACGAAAGCGACGGCACCGGCCGGTCGACATGTTCCGGGTCGAAGAAGTCCGTCTTCGGCGCCGGATAGGCGTTTTCAGAACTGGAAGTAGATGAAGGCACTGTCCGACCCCTGCGTGATGACCAGCATGAAAAGCATGAATGTTCCGGCGAGAATGACGAGCCAGAGCGGCATCTTCTCGATCAGCGCCTCTTTCGTCGTCGAGCGCAGGCGCCAGTGCGTCGCGACCATCCCGGCGACGACGAGCGCTGCTGGAATGATCTCGTTCCAATAGAGAACGTTCGCTGGATCTTTCGCCAGCCCGAACATCGAGGCGAGCATCATCACTGCGTCGCTGATGCTCGCGGCGCGGAAGAACACCCAGGTGATGTTGACGAGGAAATAGGTGAGAAGCGCCATGGCGAGCTTGAACGCCCATGACGAAAACCACGGGCGATCCTTGATCGTCTCGCGCAGGAAGCGCTCGGCCGCGAGATAAAGCCCGTGCAACCCGCCCCAGACCACGAACGTCCAGCTTGCGCCGTGCCAGAGGCCGCCGAGCAGCATCGTGATCGTCAAATTGACGTAAGTCCGTATGCGGCCCTTCTTGTTTCCGCCGAGCGGGATGTAGAGATAATCGCGCAGCCATGTCGAAAGGGAAATGTGCCAGCGCCGCCAGAAATCGGAAAAGCCGATGGCGGCGTAGGGAAAGCGGAAATTGTTCGGCAGGCCGAAGCCAAGGCACAGCGCCGATCCGACCGCGATCGTCGAATAGCCCGAGAAATCGAAGAAAATCTGCCCCGAAAAGGCGAGAATGCCGGTCCACGCGTCGAGCGGCGCGATCGCCTTTTGCGCGCCGAAGGCGCCGTCGACCGCCGGCGCCAGGAAACTGTCGGCGAGCACGACCTTCTCGAACAGGCCGAGGATCATCAGCGCAAGGCCCCAGTGGAACTGCTGCATCGTCGCGCGCTTTTCGTCGGCGAATTGCGGCACGAGCTGCGACGGGCGCACGATCGGGCCGGCGACGAGCTGGGGGAAGAACGTGACAAACAACGCGAAATCAAGCAGCGATTTCGTCGGCGCGGCGCGGCGCGGCGCAAGTAAACGTCGAGCGTGTAGGCCATGGTCTGGAACGTGTAGAACGAGATGCCGACCGGCAGGATGATGTTCCATTCCGGCGGCTGATAGGCGATGCCGAACGAGGCCATCAGCGCGGTGAAATTTTCGAGCAGGAATTCGCCATATTTGAAAAATCCCAAAAACCCAAGATTGGCGGCGAGCGAAAGGACGAGGAACATCCGCCGCCGCGCCTCGCTCGTCGACGCGTGAATCCAGCGCGCCGCCTTCCAGTCGATGGCGGTCGAAATGAGGAGAAGAATGACGAAGGGCGGATTCCACGCGCCGTAGAAGATGTAGCTCGCAATGAGCAAATTCGTCTTCTTCACGCGCCATGAAAGCGGCGCGTTATGCAGCGCGAGCACAATCGCGAAGAACACAACGAAAGTCAGTGAATTGAACAGCACGCTCCGCCCTCCAGCACGCCGAAGCCGGGAAGCTCGTTGATTTCGATTTTGGTTGCAAGAAAAAAGGCGGTTGCGGGATTTAGGTTCGTGAACGGAAAGTCGGCTTGCTGATATCTGCGAAGTTGGCATGTTGATGCGGCATGGCGCTGATAAAGCCGATTTGCGGCGCGCGGCGTTGTGCTGCGGCGCAAAAAGACCAGCCTTGATCCATTGACCTCTCACGCGGACGCGGCGAATGATGACGCGCCGGGGCGTCGGGGCGCGCACCCCGGCCAATCCGATTTGTTCGGCAAAAACGGTCAACCGGCGGGGCTTTCGCAGCGATGAAACTTTTTGACGAACTGAAGCGGCGTAACGTCTTTAGAGTCGCCGGCGTTTACGCCGTCGTCGGCTGGCTGCTCATTCAGGTCGCCGTCGCCGTTCTGCCAACCTTTGAGGCGCCTGCATGGGTTGCAAAGGTTTTCATCGCGCTCATTCTCGGCGGCTTTCCGGTCGCGATGATCCTCGCCTGGGCGTTTGAAATGACGCCGGAGGGCGTCAAACTCACCGCCAACGTGCCCGAAGGCGCGAGCATCGCGCCGAAAACGGGGCGCAAACTTGAATATGCAATCCTTGGCGGCGTCGCCCTCGTCGCGGTGATGTTCATTTATGATCGCATGACGCCGGAACCCTTCGTGACGGCTGCTTCGCAGCCTCCTCAGGGTGAAGACGGAAAACCCCTTCATCCTGAGGAGCTTTCGGCGCCAGCCGAAAGCGTCACGAAGGATGCGCCGGCCGCCTCGATCGCCGTCCTGCCCTTCGCGGATCTCTCGCCCGGCAAGGATCAGGACTATTTCTCGCAAGGGATCGCCGAGGAAATTCTCAACGTGCTGGCGAATGTCGGGGGGCTGGACGTCGCCTCGCGCACCTCGTCGTTTCAGTTCAAGGGTCAGGAAAAGATCGGCATTCCGCTGATCGCCGAACAGCTTCATGTGCGCCATGTGCTGGAGGGATCGGTCAGGAAAGCGGGCGACACGATCCGCATCACCGCGCAATTGATCGATGCGAAAACCGACAAGCATCTTTGGTCGGAAGCTTTCGATCGCACGCTCACGACCGAAAACATCTTCGCGGTTCAAGACGAAATCACCAAGGCGATCGTCGAGCAATTGTCGAGCCGCATCGGCGCGGCGCAAATTGCGGCGCCGGCCGCGCGCGGCGTCGACACCGAAAGCACCGACGCTTACGCGCTCTTTCTCGAAGGCCAGACGCGCTTTGTACAGCGCGGCGCCGACAACATAAAGTTCAGCATCAAGGCGCTGGAGCGCGCGGTCGAGATCGACCCAGGCTTCGCGCGCGCCTGGGCGGCGCTTTCCGCCGATTATACGGTGGCGGGCGGCTGGCTGGGCGGCGCTGATCTTGATCGCGATTTCCTGGCGCTGGCGGAAGGCGCGGCGAAGAAAGCGGTCGCGCTCGATCCGTCGCTGTCTCTTCCCTATACGGTCCTCGGCAGCGTCGCGGTCGTAGAGGCGGACGCGATGGCCGAATATGCAAAGGCGATCGAACTTAATCAGCGCGATGAAGTCGCCTTCGGCTGGCGCGGGGAATCATGGCGCAATCTCGGCTTTTTCGACAAGGCGATCGCTGATTTCGAACAGTGTCTCGCGATCAACCCCGATTACGGCAATTGCCGCGACGGCAAAGGCAACGCGCTGATCATGAGGGGCGAAGTCGAAGCCGGCCTTGCAACCCTTAACGACAATCTGCGGCGCGGCTTTGACGGCGGCGCCAATTCGACGGTGATCGGCGTTTACGCCGAACAGGGAAACGACGCCGCGCTGCTATACGAGCTCAATGAAACGGCGCGCGTTCTCGCCGATGGCGAGATGCGGTGGGCGGTCGACATGATGTATCAGGCGATGAAAAATCCGAAATATGACCGGGCGGCCGCACTCAAAGTGCTTGAGGCGCGTCTTGACGGCATGGGGTCGCGGCTTGAACCGGAATCAGCGATGGGCGCGATGACCTATCTGATTTTCGGCGCGCATGGCCAAGTGCGGAACAAGGGCGACAGCTGGTGGTGGACGACGAGAGGATTTCCTGACTGGAAGTCCTCGCCCGAGCGCAAACAATGGATGCGCGAGCGGGGTTTTGACGACTACTGGCGCAAACACGGCTTCCCGCCGCAGTGCAAGCCGGTCGGCCCCCAGACAGCCGACAGCGGCGATTTCGAGTGCGAATGATGAACAAGCTCTTTTCAGAACTCCGAAGACGGAATGTCTTTCGCGTCGCGGGCGTTTACGCAGTTGTCGGATGGTTGCTGACGCAGGTTTCTTCGACGCTTGAAAACGCCATCGGCCTCCCCGACTGGTTCGATGGAATGGTCGTCGCGCTTTTGCTGATCGGCTTTCCGATCGCAATGGTGCTCGCCTGGGCGTTTGAAATGACGCCGGAAGGCGTGAAGCTGACCGCCAACGTTCCCGAAGGCGAGAGCATCGCGCCAAAGATGGGGCGCAAACTTGATTATGCAATCCTCGCCGGACTGGCGCTTGTCGTCATTGTCGTTGTCGCCGATCGATTGAATCCCTCGCCCTCCGCCCTTCGAGAAGCAGCGCTTCGCGCCGCTCCTCAGGGTGAGGGCTCGACTGAAACTCCCCCTCATCCTGAGGAGGCGCAAAGCGCCGTCACGAAGGATGCGCCCGCGGCCTCGATCGCGGTTCTTCCTTTCGCGGACATGTCGCCTGCAAAAGACCAGGAATATTTCTCCGACGGCGTCGCGGAAGAGATTCTCAACGTCCTTGCGCGCGTCGACGGGCTAAAGGTCGCCTCGCGCACGTCGTCGTTCCAGTTTCGCAGATCGGAACGCGGAGTTCCGGCGATCGCGGCGGAACTCGGCGTGCGCCATGTCCTTGAGGGGAGCGTCAGGAAGTCCGGCGACGCGATCCGCGTCACCGCGCAGCTGATCGACGCGAAGACCGATGCGCATTTGTGGTCGGAGACGTTTGACCGCACGCTGACTGCGGAAAATGTCTTCGCCATACAGGACGAAATCGCAAGCGCCATCGTCGCCGCGCTGCATGAAAGCATCGGCGGCGCCATAGCGGCGGCGGCGCCCGCTTCATCCGTCCGCACCAGCGACGTTGAAGCCTATGAGTTGTTTTTAAAAGCGCGCGCGCTGTTTCAGTCGCGCCGCAATCTCGGCGAAGCGGACGAACTGCTTGCGGAGGCGCTCGCGATCGATCCGAAATTCGCCGACGCGCTCGCAATCCGCGCGGCGATTCACCAGTTCGGCGGAGAATACGGCGCGCGCTTTATCGATGAACGCGGCGAACGCGCCAAGGGCCGCGAATTCGCAGCCGAGGCGTTGAAGGTCGCGCCGGACAATTCGCTGGCGCTCGCGATCACGGCGTTGAGCCTCCTTTATGACCGCATCGAAGGATATGGAACCGAGGACTACGCGAAAATATTCGCCGCCTTCGACAAGGCGCTCGCGATCGAGCCGAAGAACGCCAACGCCCTCAACTGGCTCGGCATCGCCCATAATTATCTCGGCGAGCATGAAAAGGCGGAAGACGTCCATCGCCGCTGCATCGAGGTCGATCCCGCGCTCGCCGCCTGCCGCAGCAATCTCGTGATGGAGCTATGGGCTCAGGGAAAGCGCGAGGAAGCGGCGGCCGTTCTTGATGCGGCGATCGATATTGGCTCCTTCGCTGTCGGGCCGGGGCAGATGCTCCTCTTCGCCGACATGAAGCGGCGCGACGCGTTCCTCCTTTTGTCGCTCAACGTGCCGGCGCTGCGCGGCTTTAAAAAATTCAATGCGCTATACGACGCGCTCGCCGATCCCTCAGTCGACGATCGCGCATTGGCGGCGGAATTGAAGGCGCTGATCGCGGAGAATGACGGCTCCCAGCGCGTCAATTCGCTTTTGAACGCGCTCGGCGATTATGAAACGCCGACGCTGATCACTGTCCAGTGGCTTGACGCGCTGACCGGCTATCGCCGCTCGCCCGAATTCAAGGCGCATATGCGCGCGAGCGGCGCCGCCGTCTATTGGCGAAAGCACGGCTTCCCGCCGCAATGCAAGCCGGCGGGCAAAGATGATTTCGAGTGCAGGTGATGGAAAAGCTGTTTTCGGAACTCCGTAGACGGAACGTCTTTCGGGTCGCAGGCGTATACGCTGTCGCCGCCTGGCTGATAGCGCAGGCGGCGGGGGTGCTTGAAAACTCGCTCAACATGCCTGGCTGGTTCGACACCGTCATTGTCTCGGCGCTGCTGCTTGGTTTTCCGATCGCGATGATCCTCGCCTGGGCGTTCGAGATGACGCCCGAAGGCGTGAAGCTGACCGTCAACGTGCCGGAATGTGAGAGCATCGCGCCGAAAACGGGACGAAAACTGGACTATGCGATCCTTGGCGGATTGGCGCTTGTCGTCATTGTCGTCGTCGCCGATCGATTGAACCCGTCGCCCTCCGCCCTTCGAGACGCAGCGCTTCGCGCCGCTCCTCAGGGTGAGGACTCTACTGAAACTCCTCCTCCTCCTGAGGAGGCGCGAAGCGCCGTCCCGAAGGACGCGTCGATCGCGGTTCTACCTTTCGCAGACTTATCTCCCGGCAAGGATCAGGAATATTTCTCAGACGGCGTGTCGGAAGAGATATTGAACGTGCTCGCAAAAATGAAGGGGCTTGAAGTCGCCTCGCGCACGTCGTCGTTCGCCTTCAAGGGACAATCGACGCTCGGCATTCCGGCGATCGCGAAGGAATTGCGCGTGCGCCACGTGCTCGAAGGATCAATCCGCAAAGCCGGCGACACCTTGCGCATCACCGCGCAATTGATCGACGCGCAGGACGACCGGCATCTGTGGTCGGAAACCTATGACCGGCCCTTGACCGCCGAGAATGTCTTTGCGGTGCAGGACGAGATCGCGGCGGCGATTGTCGCAGCGCTCTCGGACGTCATGAAAATGCCCGCAGAAGCGGCCGCCGGCGTCGCGATCGAGAAGTCGACGGCCGATCTTTCAGCCTACGATCTCTTTTTGAAGGCGCGCGCCTTTTATCAGCGGCGCGAGAATCTCGTGGAAGCCGAGGCGCTGCTTGGACAGGCCGTCGAGCGCGATCCGAATTTCGCCGACGCCTGGGCGCTGCGCGCGGCGACCGTCTCGCTTTTCAAGGAATATCTGGCGACGGACCGCAGCTATGCGGAATACGGAAAGCTTGTTGATGACTATGCGGACCGGGCGCTGGCGCTCGACCCCGACAACGCGCGCGCCATCGCCGCCCGCGCGAATTTTCAGAGTACGGCGACGTGGAGCCTCGCGCTCAAGTTCGACATCGGCGCAATCATGGTCGACTTGAAGCGCGCCATAAAACTCGATCCGCGGGATTCTTCCGCCGTGAACTGGCTCGGAATGAACTACGCACTTGTCGGCGAGAGCGACAAAGCTCTTGAGACCTTCGCCGCCTGCTCCGCGTTCGATCCCTATTTCGGACCGTGTGCGGAAAATTACTACGACGTGCTCGTCGTCAAAGCGCGTTATGACGAGGCGCTGACGCAGTATCAAAGCGTGCTCGCGAAGGGAATTCCGATCAGCGGCTGGACGAATTTCGAAATGCTCGCGCGATTGGGTCAAAAAACCGCGTTCATGCAGGCGGCCAATGATCCCTCGTGGATGCCGGATTGGCGCCGGCATGATGAGATCTACGACGCGTTCACAAGGCCGGGCGATGACCACAGCGCGCTTGTCGCGGACATTATCGAGTATTTGCCGAGCCGCACGCAAAACCGCTTTAACCCGATCAGCAGCATTCTCATTCCGATCGGCGGGTTCGACGTGACGCCTTACCCCGTCACCCTTTGGGCGCCAAGCCACGCGGCCTATCGCCGCTCGCCTCAGTTCAAGGCGTTCATCCGCAATGCAGGTGTTGACGATTACTGGCGCAAACACGGCTTCCCGCCGCAGTGCAAGGCCGTTGTCTCAAAAGATGGCGGCAAAGACGATTTCGAGTGCGAATGATGGATAAGCTCTTTGCAGAACTCCGCAGACGGAACGTCTTTCGCGTCGCGGGCGTTTACGCCGTCGCCGGTTGGCTGATCGCGCAGGCGGCGGGCGTTCTTGAAAACTCCCTGAACATGCCGGGCTGGTTCGACACGGTGATCGTCTCGGCGCTGCTGCTTGGCTTTCCGGTCGCGCTGATCCTCGCCTGGGCGTTCGAAATGACGCCCGATGGCGTCAAGCTCACCGCCAATGTGCCGGAAGGGGAGAGCATCGCGCCGAAGACTGGGCGAAAACTTGATTACGCGATCCTTGGCGGCGTCGCCCTTGTCGCCGTGATGTTCGTTTATGATCGCATGACGCCCGAGCCCTTCGTGACGGCTGCTTCGCAGCCTCCTCAGGGTGAGGTCTCAGCAAAATCCCCCCCTCATCCAGAGGAGGCGCAACGCGCCGTCGCGAAGGATGCGCCAGCGGCTTCAATCGCGGTTCTTCCGTTTGCTGATTTATCGCCCGGCAAGGATCAGGAATATTTCTCCGACGGCATGGCGGAAGAAATCCTCAACGTGCTCGCCAAGGTGAGCGGTCTCACCGTCGCCTCGCGCACGTCGTCCTTCCAGTTCAAGGGCCGCGACGTCGGCATACCCGATATCGCAAAAGAGCTGAACGTCCGTCATGTGCTTGAAGGCTCGGTCAGGAAGGCTGGCGGGACGATCCGCATCACCGCGCAGCTGATCGATTCAACGTCCGACGCGCATTTGTGGTCGGAAACGTTCGACCGGCCGCTGACGACGGAGAATGTCTTCACCATCCAGGACGAAATCGCGCAGGCGATCGTCACTCAACTCTCCAGCCGGATGACGGGCGCGAGCAAGATCGACGCGCCCGCCGCCAGAGCCGCCGACACCGCCGACCTCGACGCCTATGAATTATATCTGAAAGGCAATCAGCTTTTCGTCGCGCGCGGGCGCGAAAATCTCATCGCGGCGATTGAGCTGCTTTCGCGGGCGATCGAAATCGATCCGCAGTTTGCGCGCGCGCATGAGAGCCTTTCCGCCGTCTACGCGATCTGCCGGAACTGGGGAATTTTCGACCGCGATTATGAAACGCTCGCCCTCGCGCAAGCGGAAGAAGCGCTGCGCCTCAACCCGGCTCTGGCGCAGCCCTATGCGACACGCGCCTTCGTCGGCAAGACGCTGATGCTGACCGACGCCTCGTGGACATGGGAAAAGACGCTCGCCGATATCGATGAGGCGGTGCGGCGCGAGCCGAAGAATCCGACAATACGCTTCTGGCGCGGCCTTCATTACAACGATCTTGGTTTCTTCGACCGGGCCGTCGCCGAGATGAACGAATGTTTCCGCCTCGATCCCGCCTACCAGAATTGCCGGCGGTTCGCGGCGCTGGCGCTTTTGCACGCCGGGCGCGAAGATGAGGCGCTCCCCCTCTTCGAAGCGGGGCTTGGCGAAGGGTTTTCCAACGCCAATCTTCCCTTCGCGGCCGTTTATGCGCGGCGCGGCGAGCGCGCCGCAGCGCTCGCGCTCTTGAACCTTTCCTTCGTCGATGCGCCGCAGCTTGTCGAACCGGTCTACCGCTCGATGATGGGTGAGAAAGTCGAAGTCGAAGCGAGCGTCGCGGCGCGCGCGCTCGCCGCCGATCCCGTTCGGGCGTCGATCGTCGACGGCCAGAGCGTGCTATATTTTATCAAGGATTACGACAGCATCGTCAGCGACCCCTATCCGTTGAGCGGTCCGGATCATCATTGGCTTCGCCACGATCCGGCATGGCTCAAATCGCCTGAGCGCAAGATGCTCATTCGCCGTCTGCACCTCCCAGAATATTGGCGCAAGCACGGCTTCCCGCCGCAATGCAAGCCGGTTGGCAAAGACGATTTCAAGTGCGATTGACTAAGCGCTCAGCGGCTAAGCGCGCGGCGCTGGCGATCGAGATCTGACCGGACTTCCGTCATCAAACGGAGAAATTCGGGGTCCGCGCGCAGCGCGCCGAAAAGCCCGCGCTCGTCATCGACGGCAAGATGCACGCAGTGGCGGCAAATCGCCGTATTCGGCGTTCGCCAGCCTTCAGCGACCAAATCCCTGATCGCTTTGAGCGCCCGTTCTTTATCATTGACGGCGACATAAAGGCTGGCGAGAACGGATTGATCCCAGTACGGACGATATTCGCCAGGCAGCTTCGAAAGCCTCGCTTCATAGGCCTTCGCGAGGGTTAAAGCCTCGCTTTTCTCGCCAAGGCGCGCCGCGGCGATCGCGACGCACGCGCCGGGGAGCGACATGACGGCGTCGTCGCCGAGGAGGCGTCTGCTGTACGACAGCGCCTCGGCGCAGTATTCGCGCGCGCCCTCAAAGTCCAGGAGATAAAGGCGCAGAAAGCCCGCAGCCGTCAGCGGGTCGGCTCGCTTCGCCTCCTGCGTTTCGTGGGCAACGACCGCGTTCAGCGAAGCGAGCGCGCCGTTTATGTCGCCCGCCACGATCTGCTTTTTATAGGCCGCCCACGATTGATCGAGCTTCGAGAGCAGGCTGTCGCGCTCGATCGCTCTTCCGGCCTCTTCTTTCATCTCCAGATTGGCGTAGGCGATGCTGTCGAGGCGCGCATTGAGAACGATCGGCTCAATCCTTTCCGCAATCGCGACATGCTCAAGCATTTTCAGAAGGTCGCCGTCGGTAATCGCGACAGACGCCCGCATCCGGTGAGCGAATGACCAGTCGGGCTGATTTTCGAGCATGGCGTCAAGTTCGGCGCGCGCATCCTTGCGCCGGCCGACAAACACAAGCGCTGAAATCCGGTTGCCGATGGCGTCCAGATAATTGGGGCTGATTTCAAGAGCCTTGTCGGCCATGACGATCGCTTCGCCGTAGTCTCCGAGTTGAATGAGCGCGCTTGTCATCCATTTGATCGCGCGCGCATTTCCCGGATCGAGCCGGACCGCGTGCGCGAATTCGTCGCGCGCCCGTTTCAGACGGTCGGATCCTTCGCGGTAGACATATTCAATCAGTCCGTTTGCGAAATGGGCTTCGGAATCTTCACCGAGAATCTGGAACGCCTTCTTGATCGCGTCACGCGCCTCGTCGGCATATCGGTCGCTTCTGTCGTCGAGACGGTCGATGCTAGCCAGTGTGTAAGCTAGTTGCGCGTAGGCTTCCCCATTGTCCGGATCCTCGCTGATGACGAGCCGCAGCAGATCGGACGCCATTTCGAAATCGGCCTTGACGGCCGCATCGGATGTAAGCCCGACGGCCATCAGATAGTCTTTGCTCTGAGGCCTTACGTTCCTTGCGTTTTTGCCGTCGCCATTCTTGTAGCCTCCGCCCGTGTCGCCGGAGAGCGTTGAAACGACAGCGCTCACGACATCCTGCATCACGGCGAAATTGACGTCTGCGCTTTCGACCCGCTCGATCGCGTGCACCGTCGCGCGCGTTTGAACGTCGGTCAACTTGACGTTGAACAAAAGTTCGGCGCCGACGCGCGTGACCTGTCCGTTGAGCACATAGTCGACACCGAGCTGTTCGATGTATCGCGCCAGTTCGCCGTCGCGTCCGCTGGTTGGGAAGTCGTAGCCCTTTGTCTGAATTCCCGAAGCGCGAAGACCCTTTTCAAGGGTCGCCGCCATGCCGGTGGAGAGCCAGAGAAGTTCGGGGTTGGCGCCGCTGACCTCAAACGGCGGAACTGCAACGCTCATCCTCGATGCGCCGGCGAGCTTCAGACCCCCGGCGCCGGCCCAGATCGCAGCGGCCGATGCGATGACAAGAAGGCCGGCTGCTGCTGCGACGGCGCGACGAACGCCGGCAGACGGCATCTTCAGCTTGAAGCGCGGCGCCGCGTCGATTGCGCTCGCGTTTTCGTCAGCATACGGCGTCGAAGGGTGCGATCCTTCTGCGCGCAGCCGGCTGCAAATCGCATCGGCGAGCTTTCGAAAATGCGGCGACGCGGCGGACTCGTCCCAGTTGTCGAACGCCATTGTCTGAATCTGACGAAAGCCGATTGGCGGGCGGACTTTGTCGAAACTGACGGGAACGAGGGTCCCCTGATCGCGCCCGACCATCGCTTCATCGGCGACCCACATCGATTTGATTGAAGCTTCAGTCCATAGAACGAGAATGACGGATGCGGATTTCAGGATGCTCTCTGTTTCCGCTGCATACCGATCGCCGGGCACCAGTTGCTGGTCCCACCACACGGTCCAGCCTTCGCTCTCTAGCGCGGACGCGAGCGCGTGCGCTCGGTCAATGTCCTCCCGGGCGTAGGAAAGGAAGATGTCCGCCATGCGATTTTTCCCTGGACGGGCTTGCGTTCAAGTTACCATAGTCCGCCGGAATTCAAAACTCGCGGCGGCGCAGCAAGACAGGTCATTCCGCGCCATCGCGCATTTGCGAAGGCGCAGGACGCCTACGGAGGATGAAACCGGAGAGCCGGGAAGGGCTGCGATCAGCGCCGGCTGTCGAACAGACGCTGAAGACTTGACCGGATGTACGGTCGCGTCAATGGTCCCCCGGGGCTGAACTGATGAAAACCTTCGTTGATCGGCAGCGTTTTGACGTCATTCGCATCCTTGGCCCATGCGCCGCAATGGGGGATCGCCGGCGCTCAAAACTCCGCAAGCGGAGGTTTGGGACGAGAGCAACCAGATGACATTGAATGACGTCTATCTCGTCTCACAGATCGTCGCCGCAATCCTTGTTGCGCCGACGCTTCTCTATCTCGCGTTGCAGGTCCGTCAGAACACGGTGCAGCTGCGCGCTGTCGCACGCTATCAGTTCGTTGAAGCGACGGGCCAGATCAACGCGGTGATGGCGGGCGATACGCGCGCCGCGTCGGTCTTTCGCCGCGGGATCAGCGGCTATGAGAGCCTCAACGAGGACGAGCGCTGGCAGTTCCTGATTATTGTCGGGCAGCACCTTCAGATTCACTCGGTCATGTTCGAGCTTTATGAAGACGGCCTTCTGCCCGAAACGCAGTGGCACAATATCCGCAAGGATATCCTCAGCGTCGTGCGCTCCGACGGCGGCAAGCGCATCTGGGAAGAGTTCGGAAAGCAGGGGCTCGATCCGAAATTCGTCGCCCATGTCGAGCGCCTCGTCGCCGGCGCCGAGGCGACATACGACATGACAAAAATCTGAGGGCCCTCATGATCCTCCGCCGCGTCATCGCGCATTTCAGGAAACAGGAATGGACAGCGATCTTTCTCGACTTTCTGATCGTCGTCGTCGGCATTTTGATCGCATTCCAGATCACGACATGGAACGAGGGACGGGGGGACCGAAAAAAAGAAGCGCTTTACCTCGAAGAGCTGATCGAGGACCTCAACGCCGATCTTGCAGAGATCGATTCAATCACGCGGACGTCCGAAATTCGTATGGCGGCGATCGAAAAGATTCTCGAATTCGTCGACATAAAGCCCCGTCGAACGCTGACCGATGATGGCCGGGAGCTCACCTTCGACCCGGCGCCGGACTATGACAGCAATGACCCTTATGAGGCCAACTATCAGCTCACCAACAAGCCGGAACTCGACGGCGCACGCAACACGTTCCAGGCGCTCGTCAGCACCGGCGATCTCGGCCTGATCCGCAATCGGGCGCTCGCCCGCAAGATTCAGGCGTATTATTCCGCCATGATCGAGACGAACAATCTTGAAAAGGCGGTGACGGATCACGCCGCAGCGATCAATGAATCGCGCCGGCGCCTCGGGATATCGCTGACCGGATGGGTCACCGTCGACGATCTCGGGGCGCTCGTCGTAGCGGATCCGCGCTTTCGCGCCGAAATGGAAACCTATTGGACGGCCAGCGCCTTTCATGCGCGCCGGTTGAGGAGCTTGCGCAAGGAAACCGAGGCGCTGATCGAGGCGATCAAGGCGGAATTGCGCCGATGATCCCGTGCTGCGCAATCGAACGTGCAAGCGCGCATCGGCGGACGAGTCCAAAGACCGAAGAGGATAAGACCCAATGACTCTCGAGAATATCTACTATATCGGTCAGACCGTCGCCGTCATCGCCATCCTCGCATCGCTCGGCGCTATCTGGATCCAGATGCGCCAGGCCAACCGGCTGGCGAAACTGGAATCGACAAGAGCCATCTGGTCGGAAGCGGGCGCGCGCATCATGACTCAAGTCGAGGATGCGGAAAAAGCCGACTTCCTGCAACGGGCTCTGTTCGGCGCCGGCGAAATCACCGATGCGGAGAAAACACGCCTCTTCCTCGTTATGTCGAGCATGTTCGTCACTTTCGAAAATGGATTCACGATGCATCAAAGCGGAATGATCGCCGATCGCTTCTGGCCCCGCATGCGTTCTTCGATGCGCGATTATATCGCCCCGCCGCGAGCGCAGCGTTGGTGGCAGCTCGCGCGCAAGCGTTCCTTTGCCGGCAACCCGGAATTCTGCGCCGAGGTCGACGCCATTCTCGCTGAAGTCAATCAAAAGGCGGGTCAGTAATGCTCCTTCGCCGCGTCATCGCGCATTTCAGGAAACAGGAATGGACAGCGATCTTTCTCGACTTCCTGATCGTCGTCGTCGGCGTCTTCGTCGGCCTGCAAGTCAACAACTGGAACGAAGCGCGAAAGGACCGCGCCCGCGAGCGCGCCTATCTGATGCGCGTTGCGACGGAACTTGACCAGAGCATCGCGTCGCTCGAAAGCGGCGTCGAACTGACGAAAATGCGCGCGGCGTATGGCGAATTTCTCCTCGACAGCATCGACCGCCCGGAAGTCGTCAGCGCGGAACCCGGCCGTTTCATCGCGGCGGTCGTGCAAGCCGGCTACACCTATTCGCCCAACATCCGCGGGCATACGTTTGAGGAAATCAAATCGGCGGGCGATCTCGATATTTTGCGCGACAAGGAATTGTTGTTCGATCTCACCGAGTTTCATACAGCCGTCAAAGGCTCCGAACAGTGGAACTACCTGCGCGAGCTTTATCAGACGGAGTACACGAAGCGGTCGGCCGGCATTTTGACGCTTGAGCAGATGGCGCTCGCGACGCGATCCGGCGCCGTGCCCGAAATAGCATCCGGCGACGCCATGACGGCGTATAAGCGCATGCTCGAACGCCCTGATTTCATTGAATGGCTGCCCGGCGTCGCCGAGCGCAGCACCGCCGTCCATGATTATTCTGCCTGGCTCGCCTCCGCCCGGGAGTTGCGCGCACGGATTGGGGCGTCGCTCGACATGACTGTTTCTGAAGGCGGCGCTCCATGATCCTCCGCCGCGTCATCGCGCATTTTAAGAAACAGGAATGGACCGCGATCGCGCTCGACTTCCTCATCGTCGTCCTTGGCGTTTTCGTCGGCATTCAGGTTTCGAACTGGAACGCACTGCGAGTAGATCGGCTGCGTGCGGACAATTACCTCGAACGACTCCATTCCGATTTCAAATTGATCAGCGACCGGCTCGAGGGAAATATTGCCGAGTACGACCAAGCGCTTCAATCGGTCGAATACATACAAGACGAAATTGACAATCGCCCCTCACTTACAGAAGAGCAGGCGTCTGACTTTCGCTCGGCGCTTAACAACATTGACGCATCGTCCATTCCCGCCTGGCGCTCCGCGACATATACCGAGATGCAATCTGCGGGCGTGCTCGACCTGATCGACAATGCCCGCCTGAAGCAGGCGCTCGTCGATTACGATCAAGGCGCGGTTATCGCGCATACGGCCTGGGGCACCTTGATCAATCGCCAGATAGAGTTCGTCGAGCCGATCCTGTTTTCATTGATAGAATACGGACCAAAGGTCGGCGTAACCAGAGGAACGGATGTCATAAACGTCCTTCGCTTCGACTATCAGAGAATGAGAAATGAGGGCGAGTTCAGGGCGGCGCTAAGCGCCCTCGCGCGCACCCAATCAAACAATCGCGTCCTGCAGGCCAATCAACTCGCTCTCGCCCGTCAGGTTCTCGCCAATCTTCCAGCGGAGGCGAAATGATCCTGCGCCGCGTCATCGCGCATTTCAGAAAACAGGAATGGACCGCGATCGCGATTGATTTCGCCATCGTCGTTTTTGGCGTCTTTGTCGGTTTGCAGGTCAACAACTGGAATGAGGCGCGCGGCGAACGTGCGAAGGAATATGGCTATCTCGTACGTCTTCACGAGGACTTGACGCGAAGCATCGCTACGATTGAACGCACGGTGGGGATGCTGGAACGGCAAGCCGCGGGGCAAACGGTTTTTCTCGACGCGCTTGCGCGATGTGCGGTTCCGCCGGGCGCAGACGGCGACATTGAATACGCGATTTCGACCCTCGGGTACATAAACGCGCCGATATTTTCGAGCAGGACCTATGATGAGCTCTCGTCAAGCGGGTCCTTCGACATAATTGAAAACGAAGCTATCAGGACCGGCCTTGCAGACGTCGTCAGAAGGGTCGGGCATTTAAATCATACCGTCGAAAGTATTTATCGTCTGACCGAACATCACCGTTTTACCGTCGAGGAAAACGTCCTGTTCACAAACATAAAACCCTACGATGATTTTGGGTCGACGGCCTCTGTCGAATACGACATCGGCGAATTGTGCAAAGACCGGAAGGTCGCCTCGGCCGTTTCTGCAATCAGACTGCAAACGATGGATCGATTCTACGCCTATCGGGCGCTCGCGGCTCTATATCGAAAATTGCCGCCAATGATCGAGGCGGAGATCGCCGAGCGGTGGGGCGTACAATTGGGCGCGGCGGCCACGGGGGAGGTCGACTAATGATACTTCGCCGCGTCATCGCGCATTTCAGGAAACAGGAGTGGACGGCGATCGCGATCGACTTCGTCATCGTCGTCGTCGGCGTTTTTGTCGGCTTGCAGGTCAACAACTGGAACGAGGCGAGGGCGTTTCGCGAAAGGGAAACCGAACTCCTGATTGCGCTCCGGCGAGAGCTTGAGGCGTCCGTCGTCGCAACGGCGCAGAAGGCCGACGCTATCCAGCAGGTCGCCGACGCGGGCTTGCGCTCGCTTGATTTCATCGCCGCGCGTCAATCATGCGGCGACAAGTGCTGGCGCGTGCTCGTCGATTTCTATCACGCGTCGCAATGGCAATCGATCGAGGTGGACCGCTCGGCCTATGACGACATGCGCCGGCTAGGCCTGCCGAAGTCGCAGGAAATCGTCGACTCCGTTGACGACTATCTCGCGCAGAACGCCAGTCTTGCAAACACCATGATCGAGCTTCCCGAGTATCGCGCGCTCGTTCGCCAATTCATTCCGGCGCGCGCGCAAGCGTTTTACTGGGGAAATTGTTATGACCTGTCCGGCGGTCTGGAAACTTACTCGCTCGATTGCCCGGAAGGCTTGTCCAACGACGCCGCCGCGCTGGCGGTGGAACGAATTGCGGGGGATCCTGATATTGAACGCCAGCTGACATTATGGACCGGCTTAATCCTTGGAAATCCGGCGGAAATGTCTGACCAGATTGAAACGGCGAAGCTGGCCATTGAAAAAGTCGACGCCGAACTGGAGCGCCGCAAATGATCCTCCGCCGCGTCATCGCGCATTTCAGGAAACAGGAATGGACCGCGATCTTCCTCGACTTCGTCATCGTCGTCGTCGGCGTCTTTGTCGGCTTGCAGGTCAACAACTGGAACGAGGCGCAGCGCGAGCGCGTCGAGGAACGCGTTTTGCTCGGCCGGCTTCACATGGAAACGCGCGGTCTGATTGCGGCGAACAGGGAGGAGTACAAGATGGCGAAGGCGCGCGGGGAACGCGTGCTGAGCGTCAATCCGGTGCTGTTCTCGCAGGAACCGGTCCGTCCGGCGAGCGTCGATGAATGCGAGGGAATCGCCGGCACGCATGTCTACCGATTAGGGCCAGACGAGTTGCCCGTCATTGACGAGATGCTCGAGACCGGCCGGTTCGATCTCTTGAAAAACGAAGCGATCAAAACGCAGTTGCGCGACTATGTTTTGTTCAGGGCGCGCGTGCGCAGCGCCCATGCGGAAAGAACAAGCGAAGTCTTCCGGCTCCATAGCCGCTATCCTGAGCTGATTTCCATCACCCGCGCGCCGAAAGAAGAAGGATATAGCGGGCGCTGGGATTATCTGAGCGGCGAGGGTTACGGGTGGGTAGTGAATTGCGAACTCGGAAAAATGCGCGAAAGCGTCGGTTTCCTCAATGATTATGTCGACAATCTTGCGCGCACCGCGAATACCATTCAGTCTTTCGAAGACCGGGAGCGATTGTTGATGTCGCTCGAGGCGACGCTGGCTAGTGAGCTTGGCGTTGAGCCGCTTGCCGACGGAGGAGATTGACGAGCATCGACCGCGCTGACGATCCCTGCAACCAGGGCGTGACAGCGTTTCCGGGGGAGGCGTATTTCTGAATTAGGAAGTCTACGGAGGTATTTGCCTCCGCCAACGCTGGAGGGGTATTTCATGAAAAAGGGATTCGCAGCTATTCTGGCCAGCGGCCTTGCGCTTGCATTCGCGCAGCCGACCTATGCCGAGGGCCCGCCGATGAATTTTGAAACCGTCGCGTCCGAAGATCTTAAATGGGTCCCTATTCCGAATGGGCTTGGCGCCGCCTATTCGGTCGTTCACGGCGATCCGTCAAAGGCTGGCGTCTACGTCATCAGGGTGCGCTTCCCGGCCGGCGTCATGGATTATCCGCATTCACACACCGGCGACCGGCATGTGACGGTGTTGGAAGGCGTCTGGCATGCGGGTACCGGCCCGGACTTTGATCCGAAGGCGGCCGTTCCCCTCGGCGCCGGCGACTATATGTTTCATCCGGCGGGCGGCGTTCACTGGGACGGCGCCGCAGGCGACGAAGATGCGGTTGTCCAGATCATCGGAAACGGCCCGGTCGAAACGCATCAACAACATGAGGAAAGCGTCGACTGGGTGAAAATCGCGCGGGACGGCGCGGCCAGATGAGCGTGAGATAATCGCATGATCGCCGCCCGCGCGTTCTCGTCATCCCGGATGCGATGCGGCGCGGGGCGCCGCTTTGCTGATCCGGGATCTTTTGCGGCGAGAGATCCCGTGTCAGCGCAGCGATATTGCATATCGCAGCGCGCACGGGATGACGAATACGGCCTATGTCAGGTAGCCCCATGATCCTCCGCCGCGTCGCCAGACCGGAGACAGCAAAAGGTGCGTCAGATGAAGGTTGACTATTTCACGCCGCCGACGGTCATGAAGCCGATAGGGCCGTACAGCCACATCGCGCGCGCGGGGAATTTCATCCGCATCGGCGCCATCGCCGGCGTCGATCCCCGGACCGGCGCGCTTGCAGGTCCCGGCGTCGAGGCGCAAACGGAACAGATCATAAATTCGTTCGAAATCATGCTCGAAGCGGCGGGATCGAGTTTGGACTGCGTCCTGCACGTCAACGTCTTTCTTAAAAACATCAGCGATTTCGAACGAATGAACGCGGCCTATATTCGCGGCATGGGCGAGCGGCGGCCGGCGCGGACGGCGATCGCGGTCGCAGACCTCCCAAAACCCGGCGCGCTGGTGACGATGGACCTCACGGCAGTCACATCGAGCGACGGCGCCGTGCCATGATCCTCCGCCGCGTCATCGCGCATTTCAGGAAGCAGGAATGGACCGCGATCTTTCTCGACTTCATCATCGTCGTCGTCGGGGTCTTCGTTGGTCTGCAGGTCAACAACTGGAACGAACGCCGCGCCGATCATGCGCGCGCAATCGGATATCTTGAGCGGGTTGACGGCGATCTCGCGGCTGACATCGCTCAGTATAAGCAGCGTATAATGTTCTGGTCGCAGGTCTCGGCGTTTGGGACCGCCGCGGCCGCCTATGCCGACAAGGGCGAGACCGGTGGCAAGACCTATTGGGAATTGCTGGTCGCGTTTTTCCAGGCGAGCCAGATCGACAATTTCAACATAACGCGCACGACTTTTGACGAACTGACCAATGCGGGTGATACCGGCCTCATTGAAAGCGTGCCGCTTCGCGCCTTGATGTCGCAATATTATGCGAACGCTTTTTTTCAGGCCCTGTCGGAATCGCCCGCCTATCGAGAGACGGTGCGCGGCGCAATTCCGGTCGATATACAAGGTTATATCTGGACCAATTGCTACGATTCCGATTCCTATAATGGGCAAAGCCTGCTCGACTGCGCGCCGCCGGTCAGCGAAGAGCGCTCGGCGGAAATCGTCAATCGACTGGCGGGCGACGAACATTTGATGTCCGGCCTTCGGTACTGGCTGTCGACGCTGCAGGTCGCTCCGCTGATCAGCAAAGACCGGATAGAACTGGCGCACGATCTTCGAACAGCGATCAAGGCGGAATTGAACGGAGCCAAGCAGGCGGACCTTGCGTCTCAGGCTGACGCCGCGAAGAAGGCGCAACAATGATCCTGCGCCGCGTCATCGCTCATTTCAGTAGGGCGGGCTTTAGTCCGCCGGGGCCGGAGCGAATGCACCATGGCGGGCCAAGGCCCGCCCTACGAAGGGCCGAGCCATGATCCTTCGCCGCCTTGCCGAACACGTCAAAGCGCAAAACTGGTTCGCGGTCGCGATCGACTTCGCCATCGTCGTCATCGGCGTTTTCGTCGGCATTCAGCTTGGGAATTTCAATAATGATCGCGCCAATGCGCGCCTTGGCGAGGACTATGTTGAGCGGCTCATCGTCGATCTGGGCAAAGACCTCGCGTCATCGCTCCGGCAGGTCGCCTATTACGAAGAAGTGCTGCGCTCGGTTCAAGAGACGAACGCGCTGTTGAAGGACGAAGCGTCCGACCCCAGGGCGCTGGTGATCGCCGCCTATCGCTCTAGCGAAATCATGTTCGTCGCGCCCAATTACGCAACCTGGAACCAGATCGTTTCTTCCGGGCATCTCGGCCTGTTGCCGAAAAGCGCTGTCGACAGCAGACTTGCCGATTACTACGCCTTCGACATAGCGCGGGACATTTATGACCTGCTCACGGACGCGCCATACAGGAGCCGTGCCCGGCAAATCATTCCGTTGGAGATTCAAGCGGCGATGCGAGAGGGATGCAGCGACGTTCGAAACATCGAACAGATCATCGTCAGCTTCATGGACGACTGCCGCATTGACGCCGATCCCGATCTGATCGCAGCGACTGCGCTGGCGCTTCGCCGCGATCCGTCGCTCGCCGAAGCGCTCAACTACCAATATTCATATGTGGTGTCGGCGACGCTCAATCTGTCGAGCAGCGTCGTGTTTCTCGAAAACGCGCTCGCCGCGCTCAGCGGCTCGCCGGTAAAATCGCAGTAAGGAGGGCTCCATGCTTATCGAATTGGCCGCAGCCGCACTTTGCGCTTCCGCAGATGATGCTGCGGCGGCGCGGATCCGCGCCGCGCGCGACGCATTCAACCGGGCGATTGCGGATAAGAACGTGGAGGCGATTGCAGGCGTTCTCGCCGACGACGTCATCCTTGTGACGGGAACGGACAGCGATATTTTCAACGGCCGCGCAGCGCAGGTCGATCTCTGGCGCAGCGATTTCGAACGGCCGGAGCGGCTCATCTATGTCCGCTCGCCGGAATGCGTTTCATTGTCGCCGCTCTATCCGATTGCGGTGGAGACAGGCGCATGGCACGGCGCGCCGGAAAAAGGCGGCGCCGACTATGTCGGCGGAATTTACACGGCGAAATGGCGCAACGTCGAAAATCGCTGGACGCTGGAGGCGGAAACCTTCGCGACGATGAATTGCGGCGGCGCGCTGTGTCCCAAAGTTGAGGCGCAGAAATGACAGCGGCCCTCGCAAGCTCAACACACTCCCCGCTCATCCCGGCGAAAGCCGGGATCCATTTCTTAGCTGCGCACTCCTGCACCTATGCGCTGGATCCCGGCTTTCGCCGGGATGAGCGGCTTTCAAGAGGCAACGAGAGAATGACACCATGATCCTGCGCCGCGTGATCGCCCACTTCAGGAAACAGGAATGGACGGCGATTGCGATCGACTTCGTCATCGTCGTCCTCGGCGTCTTCATCGGCATCCAGGTTTCGAACTGGAACGCGGCGCGCAGGGATGAATCCGACGCACGGTTGTTTCTCTTGCGTCTGCACGAGGATATTGAACAAACCAATATGCTCAGCGCACGACTTATCGATCGCCGCCTTGGATATCCGGACAGGCTGCGAGTAGTGTCTGACATAATGTTCGAACGCTCTGCTGAGACCCAGATAGACGCCGAAGGGTGCCGGATGATCGGCTCATCGCACTACTACAATATCAATACCGGAAATTTGCCGTCGATCATGGAACTCATAAGCTCTGGCCGCATGACGATCATCAAGGACGCCAATCTGCGCACTGCGCTGGTCAGTCTGCAGCAAACAGAAGCCGGCCTCGCCGGTTATGTTAATACGCAAATAGCAAGCGTCGTCGATATACCCTCGAAATATCCTGACTTGTTCAAGCTGACGGTGGTCTTTGACCCTAATGACGGCGAGGCGCGGGTCACAACCCAATGCGACACGAATGCGCTGCGCGCCGATCAGGGCTTCATGAATGACTTCAGTCAGAATGTTGACCGGTTCGATGCTTTCGTACGGGACGGGCTGGCGCCGTGGAAATCTCAATTTGATGTGGTTCATGCGCTCGTCGACGAAATCCTAGACCTGCAGCACGCCAATGAGGCTGCAAAATGATCCTCCGCCGCGTCATCGCGCATTTCAGGAAGCAGGAATGGACGGCGATCTTTCTCGACTTCGTCATCGTCGTCGTCGGCGTCTTCGTCGGCGTTCAGGTCAACAGCTGGTGGGTGAACAGGTCAGACGCAGAACGCGAGACGGCATATCTTGCGGCGCTGAGGCAGGACTTCGACGCGATCATCGCCGAACTTGAAGACGATTCCGGCGAGTATGAAAAAATCGCAGAGGCGATGAGCCTCCTGCTCGAACAATCTCGAAAGGAAACACCCGATGCGACGGTGGAAGTCCTGAATGCGGCGGCCAAGCGTCTAACCACAATGGAGGGAACGCCGATCGCGTCGGGCACATATGAGAATCTTACCGGATCCGGCGATCTTTCAATCGTCAGGAACCATAAAATCAGGAATGCGCTGTCCGACTTCTACAGCCGGTCGAAGGTGATCTCGCTCGTCGGCGAGACGCATGAAATGCAGCTTGTAAACATTTTCCAGCCCTACATCGTCGCTAATCTGGATTATTCGGGAATGCTCTCGACAACAGGAGGAATTGAACCCGTCGCGCCGTTCGATCCGAATCTGATCGTTGCGGCGCTGCCGACGCGCGAATTTAGAAATGTCGCTTCGGTGAAATGGGAAATCACAACCGATATTCGAAATCTTCTCGAAATTTCGTTGACGACAGCCCGGCAAGTGCGCTCGCTGCTCGATGAAGAACTGGAGGGACGCAAATGATCCTCCGCCGCATCATCGCGCAATCTTGTCGGGCGGGCATTGGCCCGCCGTCTTCTCCGTCTATCAACGCTGGCCTGCGCTGCGCCTGCGTCGGCGGGCCAAGGCCCGCCCTACGAAGGAGCGAGCCATGATCCTGCGCCGCGTCATTGCGCACTTTAAGAAACAGGAATGGACGGCGATCGCCATCGATTTCCTGATCGTCGTCGTCGGCGTTTTTGTGGGCTTGCAGGTCAGCAACTGGAACGCCGCGCGAAGCGAACGCGCGCAGCTGGATCAACAGTTAATAAGTCTGCGCAGCGAACTGGAAGAAAACCAGATACATTTCGGCGCCTTCCGGGCGGAACTCGTTCAGCAGATGGAGGACGTCGCTGAATTGCGATCGGCCTTTCAGCAGGATGTGCTGTCAATAACGCAGGACGAAGTAGACGCTAAATTCCTCAACATACAGCGGATCAAGATTTTTTCGCCTGATTTGACTGCGCTGACGGAGCTTGCCGAGACTGGCGGCCTAAGGCGGCTGTCCGGGGCCGACATTCGAAAGGCGATCAGCGCGTGGGAGCGGGAACAGGCGAACGTCGAGAGAAACTATTTGGATGCGCTGCGGCAGAGGGATGGCGTTTTAAATCCCTACATGATGCAAAGCATCGCCTACGGTCCGCTGCTCGAACAATCGTATATTGTCGGGAGCGCCATAGGGCGGTCGAAATTCCGGAATGACGTCAAGGCGCTCGCCGAAAGCCGCGAACTCGATAATCAGCTATCCTATCGCTATGGGATTACAGGTTCGACCGTTCACGCCCTCGACCGTCTTGAAACCGAGACCGAGCGATTGATTGATTTGCTGAAAAAGCGTGAGGCCAGCCAGTGATCCTGCGCCGCGTCATCGCGCATTTTAAGAAACAGGAATGGACGCCGATCGCAATTGATTTTCTGATCGTCGTCATCGGCGTCTTTGTCGGCTTGCAGGTTTCGAACTGGAATGAGGCGCGAAAGGCGCAGGTTTCGGAACAGCAACTGCTGGAAGGTCTGCACAAGGATGTCATGATTGCAGAGGCGATGCTGGAATTAGATCGCGTTCGCCGGCCGCAAAGGTTGATCCATCTCGCCGCCGCCTATGAGAAGGTTTTTGTTAAAACCGACGCGCCGCTGACCCAGGGCGAATGCAGCGCGATTGGATCATCGTTCATTTCGTCGGCGTCTCTGCCCATTCTGCCAACGATCAGTGTCCTGCAGAGCGGGCCGGGACTTGACGTCATTACCGACGCCAGCCTTCGCACATCCATCGCCGCTCTCAGCCAGAGCGTGGACCAGGTCGAGTCCTTCATCGAAAAGGAACTGCTGACGGTGGTTGAACCGGGTCAGGCGTTCCCCGAACTCATTGCGCTGAGCAACTGGATCGGCGATGACGGCGAGGTTCGCATGGCGACCAAATGCAATCTGGAAAAGATGCGGACGGACCAGAAATTTCTCAACGCTCTTGCGCTGAACCGGGACTTTCAGGATTCGGTCGACAGGCGAATCGAGCCTGTCCTGTCTGCATTTTCCGGCCTTCACGCCGAACTCGATCGGGTGCGGTCAATTCAGCATGGCGAGGATGGTCAATGATCCTCCGCCGCGTCGCATCCGCCTTCCGCCGGCAGGACTGGTTCACGGTTTTCGTTGAAACCATGATCGTCGTCCTTGGCGTTTTTCTCGGTTTGCAGGTCAACAACTGGAATGAGGCGCGCCAGCAAGCGAACAAGGAACAAGCGACGATGTCCCGGTTATTGGCTGACTTCGAGGCTCAGGAAAAATTACTTGTTGAGCGTGTGGAGCGCGCTGAAATGCTTACGCGAAAATCCGGAGAATTGCTCGCCCTCTTACGTGCAGGCGATGAACCTGCGGATCGCGAACATATCAAGGAACTGATCTTTTGGTGTCTCGCCGTCACATACCGCCAGGCGCCGCCGGCGAGTTATGCCGAGCTCGTGTCATCAGGTCTCTTCGCTGAGTTGAGCGCTATTTCGCTTCGCAAGGCGTTGGTCCATTACGGCCAGGTTAATGCGTTCTGGTCTTACCTCGACGGTCAGGCCGGCGCGCAAATAAATGAAGAGTCGCGATTCAGGCAAGCGATTACGATCGTAGTCGACACTGATGGATTCTCGATGTCGCCGTCAATTGTTCACGACTACGATTGGATCAAATTGAAGGAAGCCGGCGTCGCGATCTCGACGATACAGCAATTGCAGTGGCAGCAACTGGAGTTGCACCGGCGTGATCTGGCTGCGGTTCGGACCATACTTTCTGAATTGAAGGGCGAATAAATGATCCTCCGCCGCGTCGCATCCGCCTTCCGCCGGCAGGACTGGTTCACGGTCATCATTGAAACCATGATCGTCGTCCTTGGCGTTTTTCTCGGTTTGCAGGTCAACAACTGGAACGCCGCGCGCGCCGACCGGCTGGCGGAAAGAGAGATAATCGACGCCATCGCCGACGACATTCGCCGTGAACGCGAGGATTTGGGAATCGGACGCGAAAGCGCCCTGATGAGCATCCGGGCGGCGAACGCTGCGCTAATCGCTGCGGGCGAACCGCCGACGGTCGCAGTGCGATTCCCGAACCCGAATGTCGGGCAACTCGATTATCGCTCGCTTGATGTTTCTGCGTCAGTCCTTGCGCCGCTCGATAAAGACGCCAGCGCCTGGACGCAGGTCACCGCGCGCTATTTTCCAGGTGCGAGTTCGGCGGCGTTCGATTCCCTCGTCAGCACCGGTCGGCTCGGCATCATCAGGAATGTCGAACTCGTTCGCAAGTTTCAGCTTTACCGGGTGCATTGGCAAAGTCTGGATGGCTCACAACGCTCGGTCTATCGCGAGCTCCGCGACCGAGCCGTCTATGCCGGCGAAGAATCGGGACTGAGCCCCTTCACGAATGTCGATCCGGCGACGCTGGGCGCATTGGTTCGGGAAAGCTCGGTCTTGCGGGCGACCATGCGCACCCACCTTGAGTACACAATCATCCATCTCAGCCAGATGGCCGCCTTGGATGCGCAAGCGGCCGCGACCCTCGAGATGATCGACAAGGAGAAGGCCAGATGATCCTGCGCCGCGTCATCGAACACGTCAAAGCCCAGAACTGGTTCGCCGTCTGGCTCGATTTCCTTATCGTCGTTCTCGGCGTTTTTATTGGCACTCAGGTCTCGAACTGGAACGCCGATCAGAACAACAAGCGGGCCGCGCATGTCTATGTCGTTCGCATTCAAGAGGGGCTGACGGCGAACCAAAAGGACATGGCGACGCGAACTGAGTATTTCAGCCGTGTCAAAATCCACGCACTCCGCGCGCTCAAGGCGCTTGACCAAGCGCCGGAAACTCTCGGCGAGCAATTCATCATTGATAGCTACTTCGCCAGTCTGACGCTGAGTCGCCGCATCAGGCGCTCCACCTATGATGAATTGCTGTCCGCCAGCGAGATCAACGCCCATATCGACAATGCCCTGCGCAACCGGATGGACGAATATTATCGCACCAATGAGGGCGCGCAGGACGTGTTTCTCAATATTCCTCCCTATGTCGAAATTATTCGCAGCGTCATACCCTTTGCGGTGCAGGCCGAACTCCGGTCCGGCAATTGCGCGATCACCTATGG
>JBGSLM010000039.1:0-18702 GCA_041740755.1 Parvularculaceae bacterium
CGGCGCACGATCTTTGCGTCAACATTCCGACCGAAATGAAGTTCGACTATATCCAGCCGGGCGTCGGCCATTACGGCGTCTTCAACGGATCGCGCTGGCGCACCGAGATCCAGCCGCGCCTCGCCAAATTCATCCTTGAGCATGACAATCCGGCGGAGCGAGGCCTCGCCGCAGCGGCGGAATAGCGACAGGGGCGTATTTCCTCGCATTTCGCCCTGCCGGGGCGGCTTCCAGCGCGGCGCGCGCCTTGTTAAGGTCGCTTTGGGGCCGCAACGCCGTCATCGCCGCCAATCGAGGGGTTAGTCCGTGCCAAGATTATCACTGATCGCAATCGCGTCGCTTGCGCCGTTCGCCGCTGCAGCCGAAGACGCGCCCGGTCGCGCGACCGGCGTATATCTAAGGGGCGCGGCGGGGATCGTCTTCGGCGAAACGCTGGATCAGGATCTTTCGTGGAATCCGGCCGTCATGTTCATGATCCCGCCGGCGACCGCGAAGGCGACCGATCTTGGCGACGGCCTCGCGCTTTCCGGCGCGATCGGCTTTCAATATGCGCGCACGCGCACCGAGCTTGAATATCGCCGAATGGAAATATCGGTCGACGCCGTCGCCTATTCCGGCGGCGCGGCGCCAGGCGCAATCGTCGTCAACGATGATCTCGCGGCGCAGGCGCTGATGTCGAATGTCTATTTCGATCTCGTCAATTCCAGCATGTTCACGCCCTATATCGGGGTCGGCGTCGGCGGCGTCAGGGTCGAAAACGAACTTGGCGAGCGCGATGCCGCCTTCGCCTATCAGGGCCGCGCCGGCGTTGAAGTCGCGCTGGGGTCAAAGCTCTCGCTCGGCGCTGAATATGTATATTTTCGCACGCTCGACATTGAATATGGCCCGAAGGATTTCACGCTGGCGGGACCCGCGGGCCCGCGCACCGACGGCGACGCATTTGTCTCCTCCTCGGTGATGGGAACCATTCGTCTCCTCTTCTAGCTCCTGCGGCGAATTTTCCGCGCTCTGGCGTTTCCGTTCCTCGCGGAAAGGCTCTATAGAGCGCGCGAAATCTTTTCCGACCCGCAAGGAGACTAGACAAATGGCCCGCACCAAAATCGCATTGATCGGCTCCGGCATGATCGGCGGCACGCTCGCCCACATCGCCGCCCAAAAAGAGCTTGGCGATATCGTTCTCTTCGACGTCGCTGAAGGCCTGCCGCAGGGCAAGGCGCTCGACATCGCGCAATCGGCGCCCGTCGACGGCTACGGCTCAAAACTGAAGGGCACGCAGGACTACAAGGACATCGCCGGCGCCGATGTCTGCATCGTCACTGCGGGGATTGCGAGAAAGCCCGGCATGAGCCGCGATGATCTTCTCGGCATCAACCTCAAAGTCATGAAATCCGTCGGCGAGGGCATCCGTCAGCACGCGCCGAACGCCTTTGTCATCTGCGTCACCAATCCGCTCGACGCCATGGTGTGGGCGCTGCAGAAATTCTCGGGCCTGCCGACGAAGAAAGTGATCGGCATGGCCGGCATTCTCGACTCAGCGCGCTTTCGCCTCTTCCTCGCGGAAGAATTCAACGTCGCGGTCGAAAGCGTCACCGCTTTCGTTCTCGGCGGCCATGGCGACACCATGGTGCCGCTTGTCCGCTATTCGACGGTCGCGGGCATTCCGCTTCCAGATCTCGTGAAGATGGGCTGGACGACGCAGGCGAAGATCGATGCGATCGTCGATCGCACGCGCAAGGGCGGCGGCGAAATCGTCGGCCTTCTGAAAACGGGTTCGGCCTATTACGCGCCGGCGGCGTCCGCGATCCAGATGGCGGAAAGCTATCTGCGCAACAAGAAGATGGTTGTTCCGTGTGCGGCGCATCTGACCGGCCAATACGGCGTCAAGGACACTTATGTCGGCGTCCCGATCGTCATCGGCGAGACCGGCGTCGAGCGCATCGTCGAGGTCGCATTCACCGGCGACGAAAAAGCGATGTTCGACAGCTCCGTCGCCGCCGTGCACGAGCTGATGGCGGCTTGCGTCAAACTCGACCCAAGCCTTGGGTGAGGCCGCTTAAAGCCCAGCCGCCATGCGGTCGGCGTAAAAGCCTTGCGTCAGCGCCCGGCGCGTCGATCTCATGCCGGGCGTCAGGCCGTCGCCGGACCAAAAGCCCTGCGTTCTAAGCCGCCGCTCGGCGAAAGCGTCCGCATGAATGACAATGGTCTTTGCAACGCAGGGCGTAGCGGCCGCAGGTTTTATGACGGGCGCCGCAATGCGCGCCTTGGCTGCGCCGCGCCAGACGCTGACCCCCTTCTCCGCAGACTTCGCCGCAGCGCTTGGGTGGACAAGGCGCGCAGCTTGCGCCGGCGACGTTATAAGGACGGCTGCAAGAAGGGCGTAGACGAAACGCGACATGAAAAGCTCCTCTCCCGGACGCCGCCATGGTGACGCGGATGGCCGCCCGGTTCAACAATTGTTAACGCTGACGAGGCGATTGATCGCCGCCATTTCGCCGATCGCGCGAATGGTGCGATAAGATCTGCAACCTGACCGCGACCGGCGCGAAAATTTAAACTCTCCGGGCGATGATCGGCGCCGCAATGCGGCTGGAACGGCAAAATGAAAATAGCGATCTTCGGACTTGGATATGTGGGCGCGGTATCGGGCGCCTGCTTCGCCGAGCTCGGGCATGATGTTGTCGGCGTCGATGTTTCAGACGCCAAAATCGACATGATCAATCGCGGCGAGGCGCCGATTGTCGAGGAGATGATTGCCGAACTGACGGCGGGCGCCGTGCAGCTCGGCAAATTCCGCGCAATCAAGGACGCGGCTGCGGCCGTCCGCGCGTCAGACCTTTCGCTCGTTTCCGTCGGAACGCCGACCGCGCGCGATGGAACGCCGGACCTTACCTTTGTCGATCACGTCGTCGCTGAAATCGGCGCGGCGCTCCGCGGTTCGAGCCAGTCTCATACCGTGGTCATTCGGTCGACCATACCGCCGGGGACGACAGAAAAGCGTCTCGCCCCGATTCTTGAAAGCGCGATCGGCGAAAAACTCGGCGGCCGCGTTCATCTCGCCTTCAATCCCGAATTCCTGCGCGAAGGCCGCTCGGTTCGCGATTTTCGCCAGCCGCCTTTCACCATCATCGGCGCGATGTCTGACGAGGCGTTCTTCGCCGTCTGCGCACTTTACACGGGTGTCGAAAGCGAAGTGTTTCGCACCGACCCGGCGACAGCAGAATCGATCAAGCTGCTTTCAAACGCCTGGCACGGTTTGAAAGTCGCCTTCGCAAACGAAGCGGCGCGCATCCTGAAAACCGCTGATGTCGATGCGCGCAAAGCGCTCGAAATATTTGCGAAAGACACCGTCCTCAACATTTCGCCTGCGTACCTTAGGCCCGGATTCGCTTTCGGCGGATCCTGCCTGCCGAAGGACTTGCGCGCGATGATCTCGATCGCCGAACGCGGACAGGCGTCTGCGCCGATCATGAAGGCTGCAATCCAGTCGAATGAAGCGCATCTCGACGCCGCGCTCGCGGCCGTCAGGGCGTGCGGCCGGCGGCCCGCGGTGCTTTTCGGCCTCGCTTTCAAGCCGGGTACGGACGATTTGAGAGAGTCTCCTTACGTCGCCCTCGCCGAACGGCTGATCGGCAAGGGGTACAGTCTGAAAATCGTCGATCCCTATGTGGACGCGAGCCGTCTCATGGGAAAAAACAAGGAATTCATTGAGCGAGAAATCCCCCACTTCGTCGAGATGATGGCGCGTGATGCTGAAGACGCGGTCGATGAGGCGGAAATCATCATCTTCGGCCACGCCACCGGCGTCGACAAAGGCGCCATCCTCGAACGCGGCGTCGGCAAGGTCGTGATCGATCTCTCCGGCGACAAGGATCTTGAGTTCTGCGGCGCTGATTACAGGGGCGTCGCCTGGTGACGAGAAGGCCGACGCTGCTTTTCGTCTCGCCGCAGTTTCTCTTTCCAATGGATGCTGGCGGCAAAATCCGCAGCGCAAATATTCTGCGGCGTCTAAAAGGCGGCGCATTCGAGACGCGGCTCGTCATGCCGGCGACGGACGATGAGCGCGTGCGTTGGAAGGGCGAAATCGAAACTCTCGCCGATAGCGCCGCTCTCTTTCATCCCGCTCCCCGAAATTTATTCTGGAAGGCGCGGCGCGCCGCCGGCCTTTTCGGCGCGACGCCGATTTCCGCTCACGCCGATGCGGGAAGGGAAGCAAAGTTCGCCGTCAGCGCTGCGATTGCCGAACGGCCTGACCTAGTTGCGTTTGATTACGCTCAATCGCTTGCACTGGCGCCGGCGGTCATGACCGCGCCGCACATCTTTTTTGCACATAATGTCGAGACCGAAATTCTTGAACGGCACGCGGCGACTGCGACCGGCCCCATGAAATTTGTCTGGGCGCGCGAGGCGGCGAAAATGCGCCGGTTCGAACAACGCGCCTGCGCGCAGGCAAAGGGCGTCATCGCCGTCTCGGAACGCGACGCGGTGCTTTTCCGGACCAGATTCGGCGCGAAGACTGCGCTCGCCATTCCGACCGGCGTCGATCTCGACTATTTCCATTATGCGCCGCCAGGCGACAGTGCGCCGCCGCAGATCGTCTTCACCGGATCGATGGACTGGAAAGCCAATCAGGGCGGGCTTTTCTGGTTCATGGACGAGGTATGGCCGTCGATCGCGGCTGCGCGTCCCGATGCCGCTTTCCTTGTCATCGGCAAGAACCCGCCGCGTGCAATGACCGAGCGCGCAATCAGTCGCGGCCTCAACTGGCGTTTTACGGGCTTTGTCGATGACATCCGCGACCATGCCAAAGGCGCAGCTTTTGTCATCCCGCTTCGCGTCGGCGGCGGCACAAGAATCAAGGCGTTCGAGGCGATGGCGATGGGACTCCCCGTCATCTCGACAGCGCTTGGCGTTGAAGGACTGCCGGTTGCACGCGGCGAGCACTATCTCGAAGCCAATGACGCGCGCGCCTTCGGCGATGCAGTCCTTCGTGTAATCTCAGATCCCGCGCTTCGCACAAGGCTCGCCTCCGGCGCCCGGCGTCTTGTCGAGGAGAAATACAGCCATAAGGCCGCCGCGCGCGCCTTTGAGCAAAACTGTCTGGCGGTCCTCGACGCTGCGCGCTAGAAGGCGTTCGTTTTTCGAGCGAAAGCCAGCATGTTCATCATCAATACCTATTTAGCCAAAAGCGCCATTGAAGGCGTCGGCGTCTTCACCGCCGAAGCGGTGACGAAGGGACAGGTCATCTCGAAGTTCGAGCCGGGCTTCGACCGGTTGGTTCCGACAGACGACTATCTGAATGCGCCGCCGCATCTCAAAGCGCTGCTCGATCGCTACGCATTTCCGCATCCCGAAAATCCTGACGTCATCGTCTATGAGGTCGATAATTCACGCTTCATGAATCACAGCGATAAGCCGAACACGGACTATTCCGATTTTGCAGCGGGCCGCGCGCTGTGCGATATCGCCGCCGGGGAAGAGCTGACCTGCAATTACAACAGCTTCTTCACCGGGTACGAGCTTCTCCCGCCGGAACTCGATCTGCAGAAAAAGCCCTGACCGCAGCCCCAAACCAGCAGAGACCAAAATGAAAGCAGCAGCCGTCGCCGTCTCAATCGCGATTCTCATCTCCCCGGCGTTTGCGGAAGAGCCGACCCTGTCAGCGAAAGACCGCTCGGCGATCGACGCGTTGATCGAGAAGGCGCACGCCGATGACCGCGCGTACGATGCCGTCAAGAGCCTGACGACAGAGATCGGTCCGCGCCTTGGCGGCAGCGAGGCGGAAGCGCGGGCGCGCGACTGGGGCGTCGCGAAAATGAAGGCGATGGGCTTCAAGAATGTCCGTATCGAGACTTATGAAATGCCCGCGTGGTCGCGCATTTCAGAGAGCGCCGCAATCGTGTCGCCCTTTCCGCAGGCGCTGCATGTGACGGCGCTTGGAAATTCTGTATCGACGCCGGAAAGCGGCGTCAGGGGAGAGGTCGCTCGTTTTGAGTCGCTGGCGGCGCTGCAACAGGCGCCGATGAAGGGTCTTGAAGGCAAAATCGTCTTTGTCGATGAGAAGATGACGCGGACGCAGGATGGATCCGGCTACGGCGTCGCGGTCGCAAAGCGATCGGAGGCGACTTACGAAGCGGCAAAGCGCGGCGCGATCGCTGCCGTGATCCGTTCGGTCGGCACCGACAGCCACCGCAATCCGCATACCGGCATGATGCGCATTAAAGAGGGCGAGGCCGCAGTTCCGGCCGCCGCGCTTTCGAACCCTGATGCAGACCAGCTCGCGCGGGCGATTTCGCTTGCGAAAGCGCCGGTCGTGTTGGCTCTAAATCTTCAAACCGCCAAAGCGGAAAGGGCGGTCTCCGGGAATGTCGTCGGCGAAATACCGGGGCGTACGGACGAATTGATCGTCATCGGCGGCCATCTCGACAGTTGGGATCTTGGCACTGGCGCTGTCGATGACGGCGCTGGAATTGCGATCACGCTGGCGGCGGCCAAACTCATCGACGAAATGAAGGGGAAGCCGGGGCGGACCATTCGCGTCGTGATGTGGGGCGCCGAGGAAGTCGGCCTTCATGGCGCAAGGGCCTACGCTGAGGCGCACAAGGACGAGATTGCGCGTCATGCGCTGGCGGCGGAATCCGATTTCGGCGCTGGGAAGATCTGGTCGATGCAGACGAAATTCGGCGAAGCGTCGCTCGCGAAGGCGAAAATCTTTGCACAGACGCTTCATCCGCTCGGCGTCGGGCCGGGGAACAATGAGGCGTCAGGCGGCGCCGACGTCAGCCCGCTGCGCGAAGCAGGCGTTCCGGTGATCGATCTCAATCAGGATGGGACGGATTATTTCGACCTCCACCACACGCCTGACGATACGCTCGACAAGATCGATCCCGATGCGTTGAAACAAAATGTCGCCGCCTGGGCGGCGATGCTCTATCTCGCCGCTGAACTTCCCGGGGGATTTAGGGATTAGGCGACGCCGGGCGGCGTTTCGTCGTTGAAACGTCACGCAGGCGTCCTATTGTGGCCGCGCATTCGGGAGGCCGCCATGAATCCAGGAAAAATGCTTATCGCCGCATCACTCGCCGCGATCGCCGCCTGTTCGACGCCTCATAAGGAAGAGCATTCGCTTTCCATTGCGCCGGAAGCGCCATCGGGCGCCATCCGTGCGCGCCCGATATTGTCGGCACCGCTCGATGAGACGAAAACGCTGACGCGGATCGTGTTCGCCTCCTGCGCGCAGCAGAACGAAGATCAGACGATCTGGGACAGGATCGCCGCAGAAAATCCCGGCCTCGTCATTTATTTCGGCGACAATGTCTATGGCGACGTCCGTTCGAACGACGCCGCGCTTCCCGAGCTGAAGGCCGCTTATATGCGCCTTGCAGACAGCGCGCCGTTTTCGCGGGTGCGCGCCGCCTCGCCTGTCCTCACGGTCTGGGACGATCATGATTACGGAATGAATGACGCAGGCGGCGATTATCAGTTCAAGGAGCAATCGGAAAAGCTCTTTGAATATGTCTGGGCGATCGGCGCCGACGACCCGCGCGCGCAGCGCCCCGGCGTCTACGGCGCATGGACGCTCGGCGAACCGGGCAAGCGCGTTCAAATCATCATGCTCGACACGCGTTATTTCCGCTCGCCGCTAAAGCCGACCGACGAAATGGGCGCGCGCGGCAAGGAACGCTGGCTGCCGGATGCGGATCCGGCAAAGACGATGCTCGGCGATGCGCAATGGGCGTGGCTTGAAGAAGAGCTCAAAGAACCCGCCGATATTCGCCTCCTCGTCTCATCGATTCAGATCATGTCCGAGGGTCATGGCTGGGAGGCGTGGCGCGAATTTCCGCTTGAGCGGCAAAAGCTTTACGACGTGATCAAAAGGACCGGCGCCGACAATCTGATTGCACTTTCGGGCGACCGGCATTCAGCCGCGCTTTATGAGCGCGATGATGTGATCGATTATCCGCTGTTTGAAGCGACATCTTCATCGCTCAATCTTCCGGCGTCGAAATGGCGCGCGCAGTCAGGCGATACATGGGTCGAGCCCGACCCGAACCGCCTCGGCGATACGTATTACGACGCCAATTACGGACGCATCGACATCAATTGGGAAAGCGACACGGTCGATGTTGCAATCGTCGATGCCGCCGGCGCGACTGTTCTGCGCAAAGCGCTCGATCTGAATTCGCTTCAATAGCGAACGACAAAAAAAGCCCGCCTTCCGGCGGGCTTTTCATAAGATCGAATTTGGATGCGCGGCCTACTCGGCTGCTTCGTCCTTGGCGCTCGTCTTTTCGGTGATGCGGGCCGACTTGCCGCGGCGATCGCGCAGATAATAAAGCTTGGCGCGGCGGACTTTGCCGCGGCGCACGACTTCGATTGAGGCGACGGCGGGCGAGTGTACCGGGAACACGCGCTCGACGCCTTCGCCGAACGAAATCTTGCGGACGGTGAAATTCTCGTTGAGGCCGGAACCGGCGCGGCCGATGCAGACGCCTTCATAGGCCTGCACGCGCTCACGGTCGCCTTCCTTCACTTTGACGCCGACTTTCAGCGTGTCGCCAGGCGCAAATTCCGGAACCGATTTTGCGAGGCGCGCGATCTCTTCTTTTTCAAGCTGTTCGATGATGTTCATGGGCCTAGTCCTTATCCTTGTTGTCCCGCCGGATAGGACCGGAGGCGATGAGATCCGGTCGTCGCGCGCGCGTTATTTCTTCAGCCTTTTCCCTGCGCCACGCGGCGATTTTCTTGTGATCGCCTGACAGCAGCACCGGGGGGATCTCGCGACCCTCAAAAATTCGCGGCCTCGTGTACTGGGGATATTCGAGACGAATATTCTCAGGCCCGGGGCCGCGTGAAACGCCTTCTTCCGGGGAGAAGCTTTCCTCGCCCAGCGAAAGAGGCGAGCCCAATACCCCCGGAATGAGCCGGACGCAAGCCTCGATCAGCGCCATGGCGGCGACTTCCCCGCCCGCAAGGACATAGTCGCCAATCGAGACTTCCTCGATCCCGCGGGCCTCGATCAGACGGTCGTCGATACCTTCGAACCGCCCACAAAGCGCGATAAGTCCGGGCGCGCCGGCGAGCCGGCGGGCGCTTTGCTGATCGAACCGCCGTCCGCGCGGCGAAAGGCAGATCAGGGGCCGATCGTTTCGGGGAACGCTGTCAATTGCTGCGGCGAGGATATCGGCCCTCATGACGAGCCCTGCGCCGCCGCCGGCCGGGGTGTCGTCGACCGACCCGTAAGGGTTGTCCGAGAAGTCGCGGATGTTGACCGTCTCGAGCTCCCACAGGCCTTCGCCCCGCGCCCGGCCGAGAACCGAGGCGTCGAGGGGACCCGGGAAAAGCTCCGGATAGAGGGTCAATACGGTCGCGCGCCACATCGGCGGGCTCGTCGCATGGGGAGGGGTGATAGGCAAGGGTCGCCGCCGCTACTCGCCGTCCGAGCCGCCTTCAGCTTCGATTTCGGCAAGCGCCGCCGCATCGATAATGATCCGCCCGCCGCCGATATCGACCGCCGGCACAGCGGCCTTGGTGAAGGGAATCATGACGTGGCCCGTGCGTCCCGGCGCGCTCGAGAGCTCAAGAATATCGCCAGCGCCGAAATTGTGGACGGCGATGACGCGCCCGATTGCAGCGCCGCTCGCGTCCTGCGCCTCAAGGCCGACGAGATCTTCAATGTAGAATTCGTCGTCTTCTGCGTCGGGAAGCTTGTCGCGCCCGACATAGAGCCTTGTTCCGGCAAGCGCTGCTGCGTCTTCGCGAACGGAGATTTCCGGCGCCGAGACGAGCGCGAGCCCCGGTTTTATCACGCGAATGAACTTGAACGTGAACCGGCGCTTTCCATCCTCGCTTTCGACAACGCCGTAACGGGCGATGGCGTCCTCGGTCATCGTGAATGTCTTGACCTTTGCTTCGCCCTTGACGCCGTGCGCGCCCGCAAAGGCGCCGATGCAGATGCGCCGGTCGCGGTTCATTCGGCCGCCTCCGCAGCGACCTGCTGAGGGTGAAACAGGCGGCCCCGTTCGGTCGAGAAGACGACGGCGAGCGCTGCTGCTCCAAGGATGAGGAAACCCGACGGAATGAGCGCCGCGTCGCCGGCGTAAAGGCGCCCGACAAGGGCGCCGATAAGCGCCGCCCCAGTCGCGCTGGCAAACCCGTTCGCCGCCGCCGCTGACCCTGCGATGTGGCCCATCGGCTCCATCGCGAGGGCTGTGGCGTTCGGACTGAAGAGGCCAAGCGCAAAAAGCGTTGCGCAGATGAAGCCGATGTAGACGGCAAGATGCTCGCCGAACAGCGAAATGACGAGAAGGTGGATCGCATTGATCGCGATCAGGCCGATGAGCGCCGCATGAGCGATGCGCCGCATGCCAAGGCGTCCGACAAATCGCGCGTTGAAGAATGTCGCCGCCGCATAGGGAATGGCGCCGCCCGCGAAGGCGAGCGGAAAAAGCGGCCCGAGCCCGAAACGGTCGACATAGATTTGCTGCGCCGTGCCGAGATAGGCGTAGAACGCGCCGAAGAGAAGCGCGCTCGCCGCTGTATATCCAGCGGCGCAGCGATTGCGTGCGAATTCCGCATAGGAAGCAAGCGACGCGTTCAGGTTGAAAGGCCGCCTCGCCGCCGGGTCGAGCGTTTCGGTCGCGCGAATTCCCGTCCAGATCAAAAGAACGGCGCCGTAGACAAAAAGCGCGCCGAAAATGGCGCGCCAGGGCGCGGCGAACAAAATCGCCTGTCCGATCGCCGGAGCAAGAACGGGCGCTGCGATAAATACGGTGACGGCCGCCGAAATGACTTCCGCCATATGCCGACCGGAATACCGGTCCCTGACCATCGCGAACACGGCGACGCGCGCCGCGGCAGCGGCGCATCCTTGCAAGGCGCGTGCGGCGAGAAGAAGCGTAAAGGAAGATGCGAGTGCGGCGAGAGCCGCCGCTGCGCAGAACGCGCCAATCGACCAAAGCATCACGGGGCGCCGCCCGAACCGGTCGGCGAGCGGGCCGAAAAAGAGATGTGCGACGCCGTAACCGACGGCGAAGGAAAAAATGACGAGCTGCGCGTCATTGTCGCTCGCCGCCGCCAGCTCTTTGCCGATAATGCCGAGCGCGGGCAGCATGATGTCGATCGATAGCGCCGATAGCGCCATCGTCGCTGCCGTAAAGCCGATGATCTCGGCGAAGGCCATCGGCCCGGCGGATCTCAATTTCGCAAACATGGCCGTCCGGTTAAGGCCGCGCCGGGACGAAAGCAACGTCGGCGCCGGATAAAGGCGCGCCTGTTTGATACGCAGGCGTCAGCCGGAATTCGCCTGATTGCCGATTTCATGCTCGGCGCCGAGATAGTCGGCGCTCTGCATCTCAACAAGCCGGCTTGCCGTCCGTTCGAATTCGAACGCGCCGTCGCCTTGCGGATAAAGGGCGGCGGGCGATGCGGCTGCGGAACAGACGAGCTTTGTCCGGCTTTCATAGATTGCGTCGATCAGCGTGACGAAGCGTTTGGCCTCGTTGCGGTTTTCAGGTCCCATGTTTGGAATGCGATCGATGAAAAGCGCGCTGTAGCGGCGAGCGATCGCGAGATAGTCGGAGGCGCCGAGAGGCCGCTCGCAAAGTTCGGCGAAGGTGAAGCGCGCAAGCCCGCGCGCGCAACGCGGCGCGATGACCTCGCGGCCTTTAACGGTTAGCGTCTCGGCGTGTTCATGGGCGCCCGCGATCATGATCTTCCACGCGCGATCGATCGCTGCGTCGCCGTCCGCTCCAAGCGGAGAATAATAAACCGGCGCGCCGCCAAGCCGGTCGAGGCGATAATCGCGCGCGGCGCAAAGTTCGATGACATCGAGCCGCTGCTTCAGCGTCTCGATGAACGGGAGGAACAGCTGACGATTGAGCCCGTCTTTGTAAAGATCGTCGGGATGCCGGTTTGACGTTGCAACGATGACGACGCCTTCAGCAAAGAGCGCGTCGAACAGGCGTCCAAGGATCATCGCGTCGGCGATGTCGCTGACCTGGAATTCATCGAAACAAAGCAGCCTTGCGTCCTGCGCGATGTCGGATGCGACAGGCGGCATCGGGTCGTCGAGGGAAATCCTGCTCGCGCCGCGATGCCGGCGTTTGGCTCTTTCATCCGCGGCGCGCCATTTGGCGATCCGGTCATGGGTTTCCGCCATGAATTCGTGAAAGTGGACGCGGCGCTTTCGCGCAGTCTCCGTGTTGTTATAGAAAATATCCATGAGCAGCGACTTGCCGCGCCCAACCGCGCCCCAAAGATAAACGCCCTTTGGCGCAAGCGTTTTCGCTCTGAACAGTGAAAAGACAGTCGGGGCGCTCCGCGTGAGCGCATCCGACAGCGCCTGCAGCTGCGCTGCAGCGTCTTCCTGCGCCGGATCGGGCGCCAGCGCGCCGGTCTCGACAAGCTGTCTGTATCGCGGAAGGGGGCCCCTCATCGCCCGCGTCTATAGACGAGCATGCGGCCCCGCGTCATCACCCCTCTTGCGCCGGGAACCTCGACCGCGTGGCGTTTGCGAAGGCGACAAGCGAAAGCATCACCGGCACTTCGACGAGGACGCCGACGACGGTCGCAAGCGCCGCGCCGGACTGAAGCCCAAAAAGACTGATCGCGACGGCGACGGCCAGTTCAAAGAAGTTCGACGTGCCGATCAGGGCGCATGGCGCGGCGACATCATGCGGGACGCGCCAGGCGAACGCGGCTGCGTATGCGACAGCGAATATCGCATAGGACTGGACGATGATCGGCGCCGCAATGAGAGCGATCAGGAACGGCTTGCCAAGGATTGTCGCGCCCTGAAACCCGAACAGGAGAACGACGGTCGCAAGCAGCCCGATAACCGAGAACGGCTTGCATCGCGCGGTGAATGCGCCGAGCGCTTCAGCGCCGGATTTAGCAAGCAGCCGCCGCCTGGTCGCCGCCCCCGCTGCGAGCGGAACGACGACGTAAAGGCCGACCGACAAGAGCAGCGTCTCCCACGGAACGGAGATGTTCGTCACGCCGAGGAGGAACGCGACGAGCGGCGCGAAGGCGACGACCATGATCGCGTCATTGATCGCGACCTGCGCAAGCGTGTAGGTCGCATCGCCCTTCGTCATCTGCGACCACACAAACACCATCGCAGTGCAAGGCGCGGCGCCGAGCAGAATGAGTCCCGCGATATATTCCTGCGCATCTGCGGGCGGGATAAATTCCGCGAACACGCTCTTGAAGAAGAGGACGCCTAGCGCCGCCATCGTGAAGGGCTTGATCAGCCAATTGACGACGAGCGTGATGATGAGGCCCTTGGGCTTCTCGCCGACCCGGCGAAGGCTTCCGAAATCCACATTGACCATCATCGGATAGACCATCGCCCAGATCAGCGCCGCGACGACGAAGTTCACATTGGCGTATTCAAGGCGGGAAAGCGCCGCAAACGCGCCCGGCGCGAGATTTCCAAGGACGAGCCCCGCGACAATGGCGAGCGCGACCCAGATCGAGAGATATTTTTCAAAAAGACTCATGACGAAATCCGCAATTTCCGCTTTGGAGTGATTCAGGAAGGTTCGGCGGCCAAAAACGCATCGATCGTCTTTCGGATATCGGCGAATATCTCGTCAAACGCCGCACGCTTTTCAGCGTCGCTTCCTTCCGCCGCCGCCGGATCTGGAAACGACCAGTGGAGCTTTCTCGGCGCCTTGCCGCCTTGCATTGGCCAGATCGGACAAACTTCGCCGGCCGCGTTGTCGCAGACGGTGACGACGACATCCATGACCGGGGCGCCCGGCACGGCGAACTCGTCCCAGCTTTTGGAGCGCGGCGCTTGCGGCGTTATTCCGTGCTCGGACAGAACGGAAAGAGCAAACGGGTTCGGCTTTCCGGCCGGCTTTGATCCGGCGGAATATGCGCGCCAAAGGGGCGCGCCTTTCCAATTCATATAGGCTTCCGCCATGATTGAACGGGCCGAATTCCCCGTGCAAAGAAACAGAATTCGCCGTTCGGCGCCCCTCGTCGTGCCAGTCACCGGATTTTCTCCTCAATCGCCGGATTAAATGACGAACACCGGCGCAAATCCCCCGCCGGGCGTTCTGAAATTCGTCGTTTGACCCTGATAGATGCGGGCCGCCGCAAGGATGACTTCCCCCTGATAGGCGTAAAGGCGGACATCCATCTTGCGGACTTCCTTTTCGCCGTCGAGCAGAACATGGCGCTCGCTCGGCGGCGCGTAATTTTGCGCGATATAGCCGCCCTTGCGGATCTGCGACCACACAGACTTCGTCATCTTGTCGCCCCGGTATACGGCGCGCGATCCATAACCTGCGCTCGGTTTGAAAAAAAGATCGCGGCGGCCAGACCACAGCGCATCAGCGTCGGCTTCGGCGACGAGGGTCGCTGAAGGAGCAATATCGAGCGCATCCGCATGATGATGGGCGAGCCCAATGGCGCGCATCAAAGTCTTGTCGCTCAATAGCACGAGATTTCGCTTGTCGGCGTAGAGGGCGTGATGGCGCGGCGATGGCGTCACCGCAACAGCGCCGTCCCGCCATGCGCCAGCGAGCGCGGCATGCGAGGGGTCGGCGAATTGAAAGTCGGTGAGCCTGTTATAGACGAGATCAATGTCGCGGCTGTCCGCGCGCAAAACGCCGGCCGTATATACGAGGTTCTTCGCATCAACGATTTCCGCGGAGATTCCGGCAGCCTCGAACATCCGGCGCGCCAACAGAAATTCCGGATGAAGAAACTGATCTTCCGGCGCGTCATCGACGATTGCGATATGACGAAGCGGCCGGTCGCCGAACTGGCGTTTGAATTCGTTTGCGAACATGGCGATTGCGGCGCGTTCGAATTCGGCGGCCAGACGGTCCCGCCCCTGTTCGATTTCCGGGCAGCAGACCTGCTGCGCCGATGCGATCGCGGCGTTGATATAGGCGCCGCCCGCATTGGTGTTGATTTCGATGAGCCGGGGACCATCAGGCGTCAGGTGGAAATCATACCCCATGAATACGCCGGCGGGCCCATGGTCAATCGATGCGTCGCGGGGCGAGCGGGCCAGGACCGCATCGCGAAACCCGTCAAGCTGCACGGCGGCTTCGCTCGCGCGAACGAACGCGCGCATCGCGGCGAAATCGTCGCTCGACACGAATGCGAGCGCGCCGGACACAAGATGCGGGCGTTTTCGAAGCATATCGTCCGCTAGCGCTTCGTCGCCGATCGTGTCGGCGAGCGAGTGCCGCAATTGTTCGCCGTCGACACCGCCGCAGAAGCACTCCCGGTTCAGCCGGTCTGCGAGCGCGCGTCGATCAAGGGCGATATCAGGCGCTTCAACGCTCACACGACCCCGCAACAAGGACCGGCAGCCTTTTCAATCGCGTCGCGGGCGGGCGACGCGCCGAATGTCCGGCTGTCGCCGAAGGTGTGATAAAGCTCCCACTTCGCGCCGTCGGGGCTTTGCGTCCAGAATTTATCGCTTCGCGCGTAGCAGCAGGCCGCATCCGCCTCCTCGAGAAGGCCGACGCCCGCCGCTTTGAGGCGCGACGCAATGGCGTCCAGCCCCTCGCGTTCGTCGGTTTGAAGCCCGACGTGATCTACGCCGACCTTTTCGCCGCGTGTCGAGATCGCAATGTTGGCGCGCGGATCTTCGAGCATCCATTTGGCGTAGTCCGCCTCGATCTTGTCGGGACGCTGGCCGAACAGGGCGGAATAGAAGGCGACCGACTGGTCGAGGTCTTTAACTTTTAGGTGCACATGCAAACGGTTCACGGCTGTTCTCCTTGATGATGTAGGGGCCGCACAGTCTCGGGTCGCCCTGGCAGCAGTCCGCCATCAGGAAGTCGACCACTCTGCGGATGCCGCCATAATCAGCGGCGTAGAAAACGTGACGGCCTTCTTTTCTCGACGTGACGAGGCCTGCATTCGCCAGTTCCTTGAGGTGAAAGGACATGGTCGGCGCAGCAATGCCGAGCGCGTCGCTCAGCGACCCTGCGGACAAACCCGCAGGTCCCGATTTCACCAGCATCCGCAGCGCATCGAGGCGATTTTCCTGCGACAGGGCGGCAAAGGCCGGTAGGGCGTCTTTCGTTTCCATATTTTGATAATTATGAAAGTATCGAAGTTTGTCAAGAGGGTTCTGAAAACACGAAGAGGCTGCGGACCAGTTTGGCCGGGCTTAGCGGTGCGCCGTGGTGGCAATTTGGCGTTGGATCGGTATAAGCGGCGCGGCTGCCCCCGCCGCAGGGGGTTATGATCGAAACCAATTAGAAAGCGCGCCGCCCCGATGTCTCAATCGATGCTCACCGCCACGCTCAATGAAGCCCTGTCGATCCACCGGCAGGGGTCCCCGACCCGCGCCATACCGGTTTATGAGCGCGCGCTGGCGACGGCGCCGGACGACGCTGAAGCGCTTAGCCTTTATGGTCTCGCCCTGGTGCAGGCCGGCCGCCCGTCGGAAGCGGAGCGCCCCCTGAAGCGGGCGATCGAAAAAGAGCCGAACCAGCCGAGCTACCGGGCCAATCTCGCGGAGCTATATTTCAAGGTCGGCGAGGACGAAGCGGGTATTGAAGAACTCCGCAAAGTGCGTGCGAGTCATCCAACCTTTGCGCCTGCGCTGAAGAGGCTTGGCCACGCGCTGGTTGCGCGCCAGCAGCTTTCGGAGGCGGCAGACGCGTTTGATGCGGCATTGCAGTTGAAGCCGGACGATCTGCCGACAGCGCAAATTCTGGCGCGCGCGCTTGCGGCGACCGGAAATTACGGCGGCGCATATCATGTTCTTGACCATGCCGAGAGAATTATGCCGGACAACATCGATACGCTGAAACTTCGCCTCGAAATCGCCCGCACGCGCCGCGATTTTGCAGCCATGCTGCCTCTTGCATCGCGCCTTACAAAGCTTGCGCCGGACGATCCTTCAGGCTGGCGCGATATGGCGACGACGCTTTATGAGTCGGGCGTCTATGGCGATGCGCTTCTCGCCTTCGAAAAAGCGATGTCGTTAGCTGGTAAAACCGCTGAGACCCTTAGCCAGCTCGCATCGGTCGCGATCAATGCCCTCAATTTCAAAAGGGCCGAGGAAGCGCTGGCGGAAGCCGAAGCGCTCACGCCCCAACATCCGCGCATGCTTTCGACAAAGGCGCTGCTCCTTACCTATCAGGGCAGGAAGAAGGAAGCTGAAGAATATTGCGAACGCTGCCTGAAGGCTGATCCTTCTTTTGTCGGCGTGTTTCCGCAATTGAGTCTTCTGCGGAACGGCAAGCTCACCGCAGAGGAAGAAGGCATTATCCGCGCTCACTCCAGACGCCCGGATATCGCCGCTGCAAGTCGCGCAACGGCGAGTTTCGTCGTCGCCCACAGCCTTGAAGCGCGCGGCGACATTGATGCGGCCTTTGAAGAATACGCGAGAGCAAACGAGCAGGCTGCCGAGCGAAACCGCACCGATCAGATCGCCTATGATTACGCAGGTCATTCAGCGTGGACAGACGCGATCATCAATGTTTTTCAGAGCGAAGGGACCCGCTTTGACAGCGCCCTTCACGAAGGACCGCAGCCGATTTTCATCGTCGGTCTGCCGCGCAGCGGATCGACGCTTGTTGAAAGCGTCATCTCGGCGCACTCATCGGTCCAGGCTGGCGGCGAATTGCCGATGTTGCCGAACATTTTCAATCCCTGGTTCCGGGAAAATCACCGCATCAGCGCCGCGGACATGCCGATTGGCGAACGTCGTCGTCTGGCGGCGGCCTATATGGCCGGCCTGCCGACGCCGATTCAAAAGGCCCGGTTCACCGATAAAAACCTCCTGAATGTCGAATCGGCCGGGTTCATTGCGCAGATTTTTCCCAAGGCGATAATCATCAACGTTCGGCGCAATCCGGTCGAGAACGCATTTTCGATCTGGCGTCAGGACATGCTGAAGCATTGGGCGTTCGCCACGAGCTTCAACGATCTGGCGCGCCGCTATGGCCTGTACGCGAAGCTCGTCGATCATTTCGAGAACGCATTCGCGGAACGCTTCCATACGATTCAGTACGAAGATTTCGTCGCAAACTTCGGAGTCGAATCCCGCCGGTTGATTTCATTGTGCGGACTTGGATGGGAGGATGGCTGCGGCTCGTTCCAGGATGCGCGCGAAATCGCGCCGACGATCAGCGCCATGCAGGTGCGCGAAGAAGTTGAATTGAAAGGCGATCGCTCGCGGCTCTATGGCGAAAAGCTCGATCCGCTGCGGCGTTTGTTAGAGGCCGCCGGCGTCGACCTTGCGACAGGCGCCCTGAAAAAGTGACGTCTAAACGGCGTCGTCGATCGACGCTGCAAAACGCACGCGCGGTTCATTGACGCCCGCCCTCTCAAGTTCGCTGCGTATGGCGTCAGCGGCGGCGGTGATGACGACTTCGACATTCTGGCGGCGCGCCTTGTCGACAAACCCGCGGATCGCCTGCGCGCCGGACGAGTCGATGAACGCGGCGGCGGAGAAGTCGAGAATGAACGTCTTTTCGCCAGACAGGATGCGGTCAAGCGCAAGGCCAAGGCTTGCCGCAGAGCCGAAGAACACCGCGCCGGAAATCCTGTAAATCGCAACTCCTGTGCCGGCGCCGGCGCTCGCGGCTGCGTCATAGGCTTCCCGGTCGGCGGGCGCGCCGTCCGCTTCATCGCGGCGAATGAGCGGCGCCGCGGTCGTAATACCAATTTGCGTTGAGCATCATGCATTGGCCCATTCGCGATTTCCGATGGACATGA
>JBGSLM010000040.1:0-9256 GCA_041740755.1 Parvularculaceae bacterium
AAGCCGCCGCGCCCGGCCGTCGACCACGTCCCCCGGATGCTGCGGCATGCGTGCGGCCGGCGTTCCCGATCGCGCAGAGAATGGGAATACGTGGGCGTAGTTTATCCCCGCCTCGTCGATCAGCGTGACGCTTTCTTCAAACATCGCCTCATCTTCGGTCGGAAATCCGGCAATAAGGTCTGCGCCGATTGCGATTTCGGGCCTTCCTTTGCGAAGCGCCTGGCTGAGCTTGATTGCATCCTCACGAGAATGGCGCCGTTTCATCCGCTTTAAAATAAGGTTCGATCCGGCCTGCAGCGATAAATGCAGATAGGGCGCGGTGCGCTGATCTCCTGTCAGCCGCTCGAACAGTTCTTCGTCGATTTCGGCGCAATCGACCGATGACAGGCGAAGCCGGAAAAGATCGGGGACGCCGTCAAGGATCGCGCCGACGAGCCGGCCAAGACGTGGCGCGCCTTCGAGGTCTTGCCCCCAGGAGGTCATGTCGACGCCGGTCAGCACGATTTCTTTGTGTCCGTTATCGACGAGCCGGCGAACGGCGGCGATTGCGTCCGCCGCGCTGACCGACCTTGAGGGGCCGCGCCCAAACGGGATGATACAGAAAGTGCAGCGATGGTCGCAGCCGTTTTGAACCTGCAGGAAGGCGCGCGCGCGGTCGCCATAGCCGTCGATAAGATGCGCCGCGTTCTCGCGCACCAGCATGATGTCATTGACGCGAACGTCGCCGACCCCGCGGCCGAGCATCGCCCATTCGGCGGCGTCGAGCTTTTCGGCATTGCCCATGACAGCGTCAACTTCAGGCATCGCTGCGAAGGCGCCTGCGTCGATCTGCGCTGCGCATCCGGTAACGATGATGCGGGCCGAAGGATTTGCCTTCCGTGCGCGGCGGATCTGCTGGCGGGTCTGGCGCACCGCTTCATTGGTGACGGCGCAGCTGTTGATGACGACTGCATCCGTGACGCCGGCTTCCGCCGCGAGCCGGCGTATCGCTTCGCCCTCGGCGAGATTGAGCCGGCAGCCAAGCGAGATGACGCTTGCGGCGCCAGGTGAGCGCACAGGCGGTATCTTATCATCGATGGGGGCGGCGGCTGACATGCCCCGGGTTTTAGCGGGGGAAACATTATTGTCGAGCGGTCAGCTCTCCATTGCGAGAAGGATCGCAAATCCAAGCACAAGGAAGAGCGCAAACGGAAAGAACGCCCCAAGCACCGGCGGCACAACGCCAAGCTTGCCGACTGCTATCATCAGGTTTTCAGCGACGAAATAGATGAATCCGAGCGCCGCGCCGCCTGTCGCCCGGACCAGCTGATTTCCCTGGCGGCTGACGCCAAAACCCGCAATCGCGCCAAGGAGCGGCATCAGCAGTGTCGCCATTGGTTTGGAAAAGCGGCCAAGCAGCGAGGTCATCGCCGGCCTAGAATCGGCGCCGTCGCGCTGAAGCTGGCTGATCTGGCGCACGATTGTCGGAATGGACGACCGGTCGGGATTAAGCGTCAGCGCGAAGAGAAGTTCGGGATTGAGCGACGTCGCCCAAGGCCTCGACTGTTCAACCTCCGAATTCGCCGTAGGGTCTGCCGCCTCCCGCACATAGAAAAGGCGCCACGCGCCGTCTTCAAAGACGGCGGACCGCGCCTCCAGAATTGCGCGCACAAGACCCCTGTCATCGAGATCGTAGATCACCACGTCGGTCAGCGCCACACCGTCATCGATCCGGGCGGCGGATGCCGCGCTTACGATCTCGCCCTCGTGCGTGACGCGAATATTTGTGCGCGTCGCCGAGTCGTATTTAAGGCCTACGGCAAAGTCGTTCGCCTCCCAATAGGCAAGGCGTTCCGATCCGTTGACGACGATGATTTCATGGTAGGCGAAATGCGCCGCCGCGATCGCAAAACAGGAAATGCCGATCGGCGCGAGCACCCTGTGCACCGACATTCCCGCCGCTCGCATGATGACGATTTCGCTGGAAAGATTGAGCGCAGACAATGTGACGACGATGGCGAGAAGCGCGGCGAAGGGCGTGAACTGACTAACGATCTGGGGCGCGCGCAACAAGATGTACTGAACGATTGAATTCGACGTCGCGCCCTCCGCCGCCATGATCGCCTCGGAACGATTGAGAAGATCGAGCGCCTGCAGGATGATCACGAAAAAGGTGAGCAGTCCGAGAAAACGCGTGACGAAAAGCCGGCCGACGTAACGAAGAAACACGCCGTCGATTTCCCTCATTGGACGGCGCTCCGGCTGACGCTGTCGCCGCCGGCTTCGACGGCGGAGGGCACGCGCACAGTCTCTTGTTCGCGGCTTGCTGCGGCTCTTGCAATACGAGCCTGATCGATCGAGCTGCGATAGATCCAGATGCTAAGGCCGATGAAAACCGCAAACAGTCCCCACATCGAGACATAGGGCGACATCTGGCCGAGCGCCGCGTTTACAAGCGCCCATTCTTCAAGAAGTTCGTGATAGACGATCAAGATCGCAACGCCTGCGACGGGTTTCAGGTTTGAAGCTTTGCGCCGTCCGGTGACGCCCATCGCAACGGCGAGGATGGGCAAGCTCAAAAACGTCAGCGGGTGAATGATCGTCCAATGAAATTGCGCCCGGTAGGCTCGCCACAGGGGCGACTTTTTTCCATCGGGCGAATTCAGCAATTTCACAATTTCCGTGAAGGTCGCCTCGTCCGCGTCGCCGCCGCGAGCACGGAACACCGCGATCGCCGGCAGGCCGATATCGAGATCGAAACTGTCGAAATCGAGCGTACGCAGGCGCTCTCCGTTGTTGTCGATCAAGAGCTGACGGCCCTTGGAGAGTTTCAAGATCAGGTGCGAAATTTCGGGATTGGTCGATATGCCGCCTTTTTCTGCGGTGATTACCGTGCGCCGGCCTTTGCTTTCCCGCATTTCGAGAAAAATGTCCTGCGCCTCGCGTGCGACGGCATCGACCTTGCCGAGCCTTATCGTCACGTCATCCGTAATGTCGACAAATTCCCCTTGCGGGATTTTGATGCCGAATGCGCCGCTCGTCACATCGAAGCGGATCTTGTCGTACTCATAGCGGGCATAGGGCTTGATGTAGCCGACCAAAAAGAAATCCAGGGCGGCGAGGAGCAAGAGCAGGCCGAAGACCGGCCGCAGCAGTCGCCCGATCGATGCTCCGCTTGAGTTCATCGCATCGAGTTCGCTCGACATCGACAGGTTGCGAAAAGCGAGCAGGACGCCGAGGAACGCGCCGAGCGGCAGCGCTAGGCTAAGATAGTGCGGCATAAGGTTCGCCAGCATCCGCCAGACGACATCGACGGGTCCTTGCTCTGCAAGGACAAAGTCGAACAGGCGCAGCATGTGCTCAATAAGTAGAAGCATCGCCGCTATCGCAAGCGATAGCGTTAACGGAGTTGCGACCGATCGCAGGATGTAGCGGTCCAAAAGACCCATTTGCGGATTGGCCCCTTGGGGCTCTCTAGCGTTTCGGAACGGGGTCGAAGGCCGTCTGTAGCGAATTCCGCGCCATCAAGAAAGCGACGCCGGCGGCTGAGCCTTGCGCCGATTGAAGGCTCCCCCCGAAGGAGCGCTAAAGGCGAGGTGGGTTGTGGCCGCGAACATCGCGAGGTTGAATAGTTGCGACAATCCCGCCTCAGCGACCAGCATCCCGGCAATTTCCGCTTCCGGGACATCGACGGCCGCCGACAGATGCAGTGCGGCCGTCAGGAACACAATGTCGAGATTGGGCAGAAACGGTATGCGGCTCAGGACCAGCTGCAGGGCGATGAAAATGAACCATGCCGAAAGCGGCGGGCCTGGAATCGCGACAGAATAGAGCAGGGCGTGAAGGCCGAAGACGAAGACAATACGAATGGTATTGATCGCGATTAGCTGCGCCATGATCCGCTTCGGCAGGCCGATGATTTTTCGCCTGAAGACAACGACTGCGGCCGCAAGCCCAAACGCCGACAAAAAGGCAAGCGCGAACAAGGTTCCCGATCCCGGAAAGGCTTTAAGCCCGTCCTGGATCCCGTCAGTGACAAAGAGCGCGATCACAATCGCCGCCGTCGCCGTATTAGAAACGAGGGCCGAGATCAGGTTGTTATCCTTGACCCCCAGGAAAATTTCCCGATCGGACAGATCAAGCGATCTGCGGGCCCACAATGTGAAGAAAGCCTCGCCCGAATAGCCCATGACAGCGAAATTATAGACGCGCTTTCTAAGAAAGGCTGAGTAGCGCCGCCAGAGCGGACGGCGCCAGACGAGTTCATAGGCGGGGATCTCCGACAGGGGCGGCGCCAAATAGCGCACCGCAAAGATGACGTAAAAGAGCGGCGACGTCGGCAGCGCGCCGGCGATTTGCTCCCATCCGACATCGGCAAGCTGGTAAATGAGATAGCCGACAACGCCGAAAAGAAACGCATACTGAACAATAGCGCTCGCCAAGCGGACGCCGGGCTTGCCCGCAAAAGCGCGGAAGCATTCAAGACCGGCGGATATCAAGGCATGAGGGGGCATCGGCCTGCGGCGCAGCTGGGCGCTCTTCTGATTGCGGATCCGGCGACAAAAGTGAATGGGGGAGAGAATAGTTCCGCAAAACTGTCACGCCGCGCGCCATCATCCTCGTCCTGCGGGCGGCCTCCCCAGGTTTTCGCACCCGCTATTCCTGACGCTTGCGAATTTTCGAATCGGATTCTGCGTGAAGTCACTTGGGATCACGATGCATGTCGTGCCGCCTGAAGCGCGTTCGAATCGCGCGTCAGCGAAGCATAGAAACGAAAGAGCATGGCGAAATGCTCATCGGGCGTGTTGATGCGGTGCGCGCCGGCGCGTGCGGCGATAGAAAGATCGTTGCGATCGCGATTCGCGATGCGGCGCATCGCATCGGCGAGATCTGAAGCTTGCCCAAATCGATAAGACTCGCTGAACGCCGGGTGCGACAGGTCGGCAGCGCCGCCGGTGTCGGGCGCAACGATCGGAAGGCCGGACGAAAGCGCTTCGGCGACCACAAGACCGAACGTTTCCGCAGCGCCGCCGTGCACGAGGGCGTCCGCGCTCGCAAGTCGCCGCGCAAGCATACAGCGGTCGCTTTCCGGCCCGGCGATAAAAACCCCTGGAACGCCCGCCGCGACGCGTTTCACCGCTCGCCACATCGGCCCGTCGCCGATCACGAAAAGCGCAGCAGATCGCGTCGCCCTATATTTTGCGAACGCCTTGATCAGCATTGGCAGACGCTTTTCCGGATGATGGCGACCGACGGAAAGGAATAGCGTTGCGTTCAAATCATAGACGCCGCAATCGGCCAGCATCTGACTCCGCAGAGCCTCATCGCGAAGCTGGCGTGAAAATGCCGCCTTATCTACCCCAAGAGGGCAAACGAGCGGCTCTGGAATTCCAAACCGCTTGAGCCGATTTGCAAAGAACGCGCTCGGCGCGACGGTTGCGTCAAAGCGCCTGGCAAGGCGGCGCATATAGGCCCAGAACCAGAAACAAAGCGCATCAACCTGCGAGGCGCCAAGCGCCGGGCTCAGCAGGGATTGCGGATATACGGCGACGGGATCTTGATGCAAAAAGAGGACGCGCGCCGACGGATTGCGCCAGGTCGCGGCGATCCATCCTCCCCTCCATGTCGATGAACCCTCAACGACATGCGGCGCCAGTTCGTCAAGCAGCGAATGGACAGGACGCATGTCCGCAAAGAGATGATAGCGGTGATCAAAGGGAAGCACCGGCGAGCGCACCCATATGATCTCCCCGCCAAGCCGTCGCTCGCGCCGATCCGCAGGGCCGGGCGCAATTATTGTCGTCTCGATGCCCGCTTTTGCCGATGCTTCAAGTTTCTGGTGCGCGTAGGTTTTTACGCCTCCCCCAAAGTCGCTGAAGAACTCCGAAATATCGACTAAACGCATGCGCCAGATCCGCGAAAGCCAAACCGGCTAAAGCGGTATTGTGACAAGGGCCTCAACAATTTGTGTCTGGTTGATCACGATACGCCGAGATTGACGATGTCCTGGTAGTCCGCAATCAGACGATCGAGGATGACATCCCAATCAAACGAAGCGCTTCGGGCGCGCGCATTCTCCGACATGCGCATCCGTTGCGCAGAATCTGCGGCGAGCTGTTCGAGGGCGGATGAAAACCCGCCAACATCCAACGCATCAGCAATCAATATGCCGTTGACCCCGTTCTCCACCAATGACCGGCTGCCTGAAGCGGCGGCGCAAACGGACGGAACGCCGGAAGCCATCGCTTCGAGCGTCACGTTTCCAAACGTCTCGGTGATGCTCGGATTGAAGAAAATGTCCGCGCTCGCATATGCCCGCGCAAGCGCATCGCCCTCAAGATAACCGGTGAATATGCCGGCCGGAAGTATTTCTTCAAAGCGCGCTCGCTCGGGACCCTCGCCGACAATAAGCGCCTTGATCGCTGAATTGGCGCCGTTCGCCGAATTCACAGCGTCCGCGAAAATATCGATGCCCTTTTCAAGAACGATGCGCCCGACGAATGCGACGACGACGTCGTCGTCGGCAAATCCGAGCGAACGGCGCCAAGCGTTGTCGCGACGGTGCGGATTAAATTGCAGTTGATCGACGCCGCGCGCCCAAAGGCGGATATCGCGCCCTATTCCGTCGCGTTCAAGTTCATCGACCATCGATTGCGATGGCGCATAGACGCGTTCGCAACGGCCGTAAAAATAGCGCATGTAGGTCGTGATGTGCCGTTCGAGCCAGGCCATGCCGTAATAGCGGGGATAAGTGTCAAAGCGCGTGTGGAAGGAAGCAACGGCCGGGACGCCTTTTTTGCTCGCGTAGTTGAGCGCTGAAAGTCCAAGCCAGTCTGGGGCTGCGACATGAACAATCGTCGGCGCGAAAGCGTCGAGCCGGCGCACAGCCTCTCCATAGAGGCCGAGCCCAAACCTGTATTCGCTACGCGTACCGGGGAGCGGCGCTGATGGAATGGAAACGAGTTCGCCAGTGTGTTTGAAAGCGGGCTCCTTAGTTGTCGGCGCGAAGATAAGCGCTGAGTGCCCATTTGCTTCGATATGCCCGACAAGCCGATTGAGCGCCCGGACAGGGCCGTCCACCACGTAGTTGTAATTGCCTGAGAAAAGCGCAACGCGAAGCTCGCGCCTCGAAGACGCAGGCGCGCTCTGACGGCTCGATGTCGCAACGGCTTTCATCATATTGCGTCCGGCTTAGACCAAAAGTCTCGCGCGGAAAACCGTCGAAATCTTGTTCAGCCTTCGCGACGCCCTTCGGCCCAATCCCAGAACAGGGCGGAAATGTCGGGCCCTCCGAACCGGCGAATTTCCTGAACCCCCGTCGGCGAAGTGACGTTAATTTCAGTGAGAAATTCGCCGATGACGTCAATGCCGACGAGAATAAGCCCGCGCTCAGAGAGCGCCGGCCCGATGCGGTCGCAGATTTCCTGATCGCGTTCTGTCATGTCGACAGCCTCGGCTTTGCCGCCGACATGAAGGTTTGAGCGGGTTTCGCCGCTCGCCGGAACCCGGTTGAGCGCGCCGACCGCTTCGCCGTCAAGCAATATGATCCGCTTGTCGCCGCTTCTGACGGCCGGCAGATATTTCTGCGCGATCACGGGCTCGGCGAACGCCTGCAAGAACAGCTCGGTCAGCGCGTTGAAATTCGAATCGTCCGATGACAGACGAAAAACGCCAGCGCCGCCGTTTCCGTAAAGTGGCTTCAAGATGATGTCGCCATGCTCTTCCCTGAACTCGCGGATGCGGCCGACATCGCGCGTAATGAGGGTCGGCGGCGTCAGGTCAGGAAATTCAGTAACGAACAGCTTCTCCGGCGCATCGCGGATCGAGCGGGGATTGTTGACGATAAGGACATCCGGCAGGAGATGTTCCAGGAGGTGCGCCGCAGTGATGTAGGCCATATTGAACGGCGGGTCCTGGCGGATGAGCACGACATCGACTTTGTGAAGGTCGAGGATTTCATCCGGCGCAAGACTGGCGTGTGCGCCCTGTTCGCGCTTCAACGATACAACCTTGTTCGCGCGCGCAGATACGCGCCCGTCGCGCATCGCGAGAAATTGCGGCTGATAAATCCATATCTCTTGGCCTCGTCCGTGCGCCTCGAGCGCAAGGTCGAAAGAGGTGTCGGCGTTGACGTTGACCGCGCCGATCGGGTCCATCTGAATGGCGATTTTCATGAGCGGCGTCCTTCGATCTCAACTGCGCCGTTAAGGCAGGCATATGCGGCAATCAAGCGCAAATCGCCTGTTCAAGCGAAATTGACGCTGTCACAAGGGGTTTACCAGAACATGGCTCACTACCTTGTCAACGCCGCTGATCGATCGCGCGATATCGATTGCGGCGTTAAGGTCAGACTCGCTTCTCGCGACGCCGATCAGATAGACGACGCCCTTCGATACGGAGGCCTTGAATTGACCGGCTTTGACATCCCTGTCGCCTATCAGGCGCGCCCGCAAGGTGGCGTCGATCCTTGAATCTTCAAAACCCTGTCCGAGCGATGTGCCGTCCCCGACAACGATTTCGTCAATGACTTGATCCACCCCTTCAGCCTTCCAGGCGTTCTCGATCAGCTTTTTACGACCGTCCTCCGATTTCATCGTGCCGGTCAGCATCAATCTTCCTTCGTACACGGACAGATCAACATCGCTGTAATCATGGGTCCGATCGGCGAAGAGAACGCCCTTTAGCGACGCATCGGTCCCGATATCGGAAAAACTCTGATCGAGATTGGGGCTCGACGCGCAGCCGGCGGCGGCGAAGGCGAGAAGCAAAGCGGAGAAGATCGGTTTCATTATCGAAACGCTCCTTGATCGTGTTGACGGCGGCGCATTTGACTGATGCCGTGCGCCGGGCGGCGGCGGCAAGCCGCTTACGCCGCCGCGCGCCAGGCGTCCCTGATCAGCTTTACGCGCCAATCCGAAACCGCCGCGATGTCATAACGCACGGCGAATTCGCCGAAATGAGGGCGAAGTGGCAGAAAACTCGCCGCCGCCTTCTCAAGCCGCCTGCGGTTCGAGGGCGTCACGGCAAGGATCGCCGCGTCCTCAGCGCGCCTCAGCTTCACTTCGACGAACGCGATCGTCCTGCCTCGCCGGGTGACCAGGTCTATTTCGCCGCCTGGCGCTCGAAACCGTTGTTCCAGAATCTGATAGCCGCGTATCAGGTAGAGAATTCGCACCAGCGCCTCAGCACGGCGGCCCGCCTGTTCCGCCCGGCGGCGGTGCGGGATTTCGCTGCGGGCCCTCATTTGCCCGCCTTCAGGGCGAGCGCGCGGTCATAG
>JBGSLM010000041.1:0-24177 GCA_041740755.1 Parvularculaceae bacterium
GCAAAGAAACCGGCTGCAAAAAAGGCTCCGGCAAAGAAAAAGGCGGAACCGGCGGAGTAATCACTCCACCCAATCAAGGCCGATCGACTCATAGAGCGATCGGTCTTCGTCCCATTTTTCGTTCACCTTTACATGCAGATATAGGTGCACGCGCACGCCCATGATGCGCGACAATTCGGCGCGGGCACGGCTGCCGATTTCCTTAATGCGCGCGCCTTGCTTGCCAAGGATGATGGCGCGCTGTGTCGGGCGTTCGACCAAAATTTGCTGGTGAATTTCGACAGAGCCATCGGGCATTTCGACGTATTTCTCGGTTTCAATCGCGCTGGCATAGGGAAGTTCGGCGTGCAGTTGCAAATACAATTGCTCGCGCGTGATTTCGGACGCCATTAGTCGGTCGGTGGCATCGGACACTTGATCCTCGGGGTAATGCCACGACCCCTCTGGCATTTGCGCAGCAAGCGCCATTTTCAATTCCGCCACCCCGTCGCCGGTTTCGGCGCTGACGAAATAGACTTGCTCCAAATTCAGCGCCTCGGACAGTTTTTGCACGTGCGGCAACAATTTGTCCTTGCGCGCAATATCGACCTTGTTAACGACCAGCCAGATGCGGTCCGTGCGGCCCTTCAAGCGGTCGACAATTTTCATGACCTTCGCGCCCAATCCGCCCTTGCCGTCGATGATCAGGCAGATGACATCGGCGTCCTGACTACCCTCCCACGCGGCGGCGACCATGGCACGGTCGAGCCGGCGGTTAGGGTCGAAAATGCCGGGCGTATCGACAAGCATCATTTGCGTATGCTCATGAATCGATATGCCGATAAGGCGGGTGCGCGTGGTTTGCGCCTTAGGGCTGACAATGGCGACCTTTTGCCCCACCAAGCGGTTGACTAAGGTGGATTTGCCCGCATTTGGCGCGCCGATGATGGCGACTAGGCCGCAATGCGGGGCGGGTTGTTCAGCGGAAGTTGCTTCGGTCATGTGTATTTTTCCAAGAATTGCGCGGCGGCATCGGACTCTGCCGCCTGTTTGCTGTTGCCTTCACCCGTGACGGGGTCAAGACCTTTGACTGTCACCGTCACCTCAAACCGCATGGCATGGGGAGGGCCGGATTTTTTGGAGACGGCGTATTCGGGAGGCCGCTTTTGCACCTTTGCCGTCCATTCCTGCAACGCGGATTTGGGATGCTTCGGTGCCTTTTGTTGAAGCGTTAGGCGCGGTTCCCAATGGCGCAGGACAAAGACGCGGGCAGTGTCAAACCCATGGTCGAGGAACAAGGCGCCGATAAGCGCCTCCATCACATCGCCCAGCACATTGTCACTTTCGCGCGCGCCGTCATCGCGGGCTTGCTTGCCAAGGCGAACCAAGGGGGCCAGCGCAATGTCGCGCGCAACATCGGCGCAACTGCTGCCGTTGACGAGGCCGTTGAGCCGGTGCGCCATGCGCCCCTCATTCTCATCGGGATGGGTGCGATAGAGGAGTTCGGCAACGACCAACCCCAAAATGCGATCGCCCAGAAACTCCAACCGTTGATAGTCGTCCTCGCCCGTGCTGCCATGGGTGAGCGCGCGGGTATAGAGGGCAATGTCGTTGGGCTGTACCTGCAATATTGTCGTAAGTTCGAATGCCAATGTCTTCGTATCACTCATCAAATTGCCTCGCCAACGCGGTCCCACCGGACGGCGATAAACCAGCTTTTGGGATTATACCATGTCGCGCTGCCATCGACTGAGAAGACTACCACGGATGCTTTGCCCACTACATTGTCGATTGGCACCATGCCGATCGCTCCGCCCTCTTTAGCAGGTAAGCGGCTATCCGCGCTGCGGTCACGGTTGTCGCCCATAAGGAACAATTGGCCTTTTGGCACGATAAAAACCTTGGTATCATCCACGTCGAGTGCGGGATAGAGATCCAATGTCGCATAGGCGCGATGCGGCGGCAAAAGTTCCCTGAACTGCGGGTAACGGCATTGCGTTGCGCCATCTTTTACTTCAGCAAAGGCGGCCTGAAAGCAAGGGTTTGGATTGCCCTCTCGCTTCGCAGCGGCGCGCATCGCTGGGGTAGCGGGGGTCACGAAATCGTCCATTTGCACGCGGTTGAGTTGATGGCCATTGATATATAACAGCCCACCGCGCACCTGAACGCGGTCGCCGGGCAGGCCGATGACGCGCTTTACAAAATCCTTCTGCCCCGACGGCGGTGCCTTAAACACCACGACATCGCCGCGTTCGGGCAATTCCGCCCATATGCGTCCTTCGCCAAGCGCAGTGGCAAACGGCAGGGAATGTTTGGAATAGCCATAATTCCACTTCGTCACGATGATATAATCGCCAATCATCAACCTTGGCAGCATGGATTCCGATGGGATGCCAAAGGGCGCTATGACGAATATGCGCAGCAACAATATGGTGGCCACCAAACCCAAAAATCCGGCGAATACCCGCATCAATCGCGCATAGGGTGTACGCACCTTAATCCCGTAAGGCACGGCCAGCTTTGCTGACGCGGCCTTGGCGGGGTCGGTGTAGCGCGCGGCATTGGTGGGACGAAATGTCGCCAAGGGGACGTAATCCTGTTCATTGCAATTGATTAGCTATTCATCGGCGCCGGTCCGCCTTTGTGCTGGCCTTTTAGGGGAGCAATGCGATATTGGCTAGGCCAAAGCCGCAACGGTCCCGCGCCATTGCGAGACATTTAGGCCGGAGATTACCCCATGACTGCACCAACCCTCCCATTACTCACCGATTTGTTCGCGCAAGACGCCGACCGTTTGGCGAAATTATCAATGGAGGTCGGCGACCTGTATTTCGATTTTTCGAAGCTGCATTTGGATGATGCCGTTGTCGCCGCTGGCGTGGCGAAGGCGCAGGCGGTGGGTTTTCAGGACCGGCGTGAGGCGCTGGCTTCGGGTGAAATCACGAACGTGACCGAGGGCCGTGCGGCAGAACATATGGCGGAGCGTGGCACCGGCAATGAGCCAGCGGTGGCGCAGGCGACCCTGTTGCGTCAACGGATGTTTGGCCTGATTTCCGCAATTGATGCAGGCGTTTTCGGTGAGATAAAGCACATCATTCACGTCGGTATTGGCGGGTCTGCGTTGGGACCGAAATTGCTCATGGATGCGCTGGGCCGCGATGAGCCTAAATATCAAATCCACATCGCCTCCAATGTTGATGGCGCTGCGCTCGCCGAAATTTTCGCCAAGGTGGACGCGCAAACCACGTTGCTAGCTGTCGCATCCAAAACCTTCACCACCACTGAGACATTAATGAATGCGCAAACTGTACTGACGTGGATGGCGGAGCAGGGTGTGGAGGACCCTTACGGCCGCGTCATCGCTTTGACCGCTGCGCCTGACAAAGCCGTTGAATGGGGCGTCGATGAAAGCCGCATTTTGCCCTTCGCCGAGTCGGTTGGCGGGCGGTATTCGCTTTGGTGCTCTATCGGTTTTCCCGCCGCCATTGGGTTAGGCGCGGAGGCGTTCGAAGAAATGCTGTCTGGTGCCGCGCTCATGGACAAGCATTTCATGACCGCGCCCTTGGCCGAAAATGCACCCGTTTTGGCTGCTATCGCCGACCGCATGTATGCCGAGGCGGGCGTTTCAACCCGCGCGGTGTTCGCCTATGACGAGCGCCTGCGCCTGCTGCCCGATTATTTGCAGCAGTTGGAAATGGAATCGAACGGCAAGTCGGTGACTTTGGACGGCGAACCACTGACTGTCCCATCGGCCGCGATTACGTGGGGCGGCGTTGGCACGGATGCGCAGCACGCGGTGTTCCAATTGCTGCATCAGGGAACACATATCCTGCCCGTCGAGTTCATTGCATCCGCCACGCCGGGGCATGATTTGGACCCAGCGCACCACGAAACCCTCCTCATCAACTGCTTTGCCCAAGGGGCAGCGTTGATGAGTGGGAAAGCGAACGACGATCCGGCGCGCAGCTATGCTGGCAATAGGCCATCTTCAACAATTCTGGTGCAGGATGTGACCCCTGCGACGGTCGGCGCATTGATTGCGTTTTACGAGCATCGCGTGTTCGCGGGCGCCGTTTTGATGGGCATCAATCCCTTCGACCAATTTGGCGTTGAATTGGGTAAGGCCATCGCAAAGCAAATCGCCAATGAGGGGCCAAGCGGCTTTGACGCCTCCACCATGGCGCTGATCCAACGCGCGATTGGGTAAGGCATTCACCCTGACCTAAAAAATTCGGTTGCCTTTCGCCCCGCCTGTCCCGACATGAGGGGCACATTGGAATAAGGCAGGCATCATGGAATTCGACTACGATCTTTTCGTCATCGGGGCGGGCAGCGGCGGCGTTCGCGCGGCGCGCATATCAGCATCCCACGGCGCGCGCGTGGCCATGGCGGAGGAATATCGCGTCGGCGGCACCTGCGTCATCCGCGGCTGCATTCCCAAGAAGCTCTTCGTCTATGCGTCGGAATTCGCGCATATGTTCCATGATGCGAAAGGCTATGGCTGGACGGCGGATGCTCCTCGATTTGACTGGGACACGCTTCTTGCAAATAAGGATGCGGAGATTGACCGGCTCAGCGGCATCTATATCCGCAATTTGAAGAACGCAGGCGCCGAGATCATCGACAGCCGCGCAGTCCTCAAAGACGCACACACGATCCGCCTTATCAAGGAAGGCCGCGATGTAACGGCGGAGAAAATCCTTATCGCGACCGGCGGCGCTCCGTGGACAGATGCGTCAATCGAGGGCCATGAACTCGCCGTCACGTCGAACGAGGCGTTTCATCTAGAGAAATTTCCAAAGCGGGTCGTGATCGCCGGCGGCGGGTATATAGCGATCGAGTTCGCGTGCATATTCAGAGGGCTCGGCGCCGACGTCAGCCTCGTCTATCGCGGCGAGGATGTCTTGAGATATTTCGACCGCGATATCTCAGTGCAGGTACACCGCGAAATGCAGCGTATGGGCATTCGTGTCGTTACAGGCGCAGTTTTCACGAAGATCGAAGATGTCGGGCGCGGCGCGCGGCGCGTGCATCTCAACACTGGCGCGCATATCGACGCGGATCTTGTGTTCTGGGCGGTCGGGCGAAAGCCCGCGACGGCGGGGCTCGGCCTGGAGAACGCCGGCGTCAAATTGGGCCGTGACGGCGCTGTCATTGTCGATGAATTCTCGAAAACCAATGTCGACAACATCTGGGCGGTTGGCGACGTGACCGACCGCGTTCAACTGACGCCGGTCGCGATCCGCGAAGGCGCGGCGTTTGCGGAAACGGAAGTTCACGGGCAGCCGACCAAAGTCGATTACCAGTTCATTCCAAAAGCAGTATTCGCGCAGCCGCCTGTCGGCAGCGTCGGCTATTCGGAAGAGGAGGCGAGGAAGAAATTCGGGGCTGTCGATATCTATAAGACCGATTTCCGGCCGATGAAGAACACGCTTTCAGGCGCTGAGACGCGAACCTTCATGAAACTCGTCGTTGAAGCGGCGACCGGCCGCGTCCTCGGCGTTCACATTGTCGGCGAAGGCGCGCCCGAAATGATCCAGTGCCTTGCGATTGCGGTCAAAGCCGGCCTCAAGAAGAGGGACTTCGATGATACGATGGCGCTTCATCCGACATCGTCTGAGGAGTTGGTGCTGATGCGGACGAAGTTTGCAGAGACTGCGTAATCCGGCGATTTGAAGCGCCTGTCGGAACTCGAAATCTAATCCCTCAGCAATTCATTGACGCTCGTTTTTGCGCGCGTCTTTTCATCGACACGCTTGACGATCACCGCGCAATAGAGCGCAGGCCCGCCTTTCGCCGACGGCATCGAGCCTGAAACGACCACGGAATAGGGCGGCACCTCGCCATAAAGGACTTCCCCCGTTTCGCGGTCGACAATCTTCGTTGACTGGCCGAGATAGACGCCCATCGACAGGACCGAGCCCTCGCGAACGATGACGCCTTCGGCGACTTCGCTGCGCGCGCCGATGAAGCAGTTGTCTTCAATGATGACGGGGTTCGCCTGCAGCGGTTCGAGGACGCCGCCGATCCCGGCGCCGCCGGAAATATGGCAATGCTTGCCGATTTGCGCACACGACCCGACCGTCGCCCATGTGTCGACCATCGTGCCCTCGCCGACATAAGCGCCGATATTGACGAAGGACGGCATCAGCACGACTGACGGCGCGATATAGGCGCCTTTGCGCGCGACGGCGCCGGGGACTGCGCGAAAGGCGGCGCGGCGGAATTCCTCTGGCGTCCAATTTCCGAATTTCAGCGGAACCTTGTCCCAATACTGATTGGGCGCGACGCCGATGATCGAATTGTCATTCAGGCGAAATGACAGCAACACCGCCTTCTTCAGCCATTGATTGACGCGCCAGAGTCTGACATTGCCGCCTTCTTCGGGCTCTGCGACGCGCCTTGCGCCGCTGTCGAGCAGCGTTAACGCTTCTTCAACCGCCTCGCGCGCATCGCCCATTGTCGTCGGCGAAAGCTCGGCGCGCTTTTCCCATGCGGCGTCGATGCGCTGTTCTATCGTTGCGCTCATCGTCATCGCGCATCCTTCCAATCTAAGCGGCGGCCTTATCGACCATGCTGAGAAATCCGGCAAGATCGTCGGTGACATGATGCACGTGATCGCCATGAATGTCGCCGGGTCTCGCCGGGCGCTTGTCCTGCGGCTCATCGGCAAACCAGCTTGCATTCTGACAGACGAGCACAGTCGTCATGCCAAGCGCGTGGGCGGCCTCAAGATTGTGCGCAAGGTCTTCGAACATCGCCGATTCTCGCGGGCGGACACGCGTTGCGGCGAGAAATTTCTCATAGGTTCCAAGATGCGGCTTCGGTGTCCACTCTGCGGCCCTGATGTCGAATATATCGGCGAACAAATCCTCCAGCCCGATGCGCGCCAAGGTCTTTTCAGCATGGGCGACCGAGCCGTTCGTAAAGATGTAGCGCCTGCCGGGAAGGGCGGCGATCGCCGCGCGAAGGGCCGCATTTTCCGGCACGACCGAGTGGTCGATATCGTGCACATAGGAGAGGAATTCGTCCGGCGGCGTTCCGTGCTCCGCCATCAGCCCGGCGAGCGTCGTTCCATATTTTACATAATAGTGCTTTTGCAGCCGCCGCGCCTCGGAATAATCAATCGAGAGCTTTTCGCGCATGAAGTCCGCCATGCGATTGTCTATCTGCGCGAAAAGATGGCACTCGGCCGGGTAAAGCGTGTTGTCGAGATCGAAAACCCAGCTTTCGACGTGACGCAAATCGGCCATTACGTTATTGCGCCGGCGCTTCGCTGGGCGGCGCTACGAATGAATCGGCGGTGAAGTCAAATGTCGATGACGATGCGCCGCCAATCTCCACCCGTTTAAAGATCGCCTCGTCGAGTTCCTGATCGGGGCAGGTTGAATCCGTCGAGGATGCGAACCGCACCGCGTTCACGCAGAACGGCTTGTCTCCGCCCGCAAGCCGGCGTTCGCCGCGCTGATCCTCGATGACGCCGTAGACATAATAATGGTCGGCGGTAAGCCCGCCCTTGATGACCTTGGCGCAATCTGCCGGCTCGAGCTTCCACCAGCCGCGCGATTCGTACCGGCTTTCGCCCTTGGGCTCGGAGATGGCGGCCCAAACTGGCTGATCGGCCTTGTTGCAGAAAAACAGGCCGAGCTTTGCCTCGCGTGCGTTGGTCTCTTCGATCATCGCATCAATCGTCGCGTCGTCGATGACCGGTCCTTCGCCGATGCTTTTCTCTTTCCGGTAAACTGTCAAAAGGCGCTGCGTGTCGCGTCCAAGCGATCCGTCGATGCGCGAACTGGCGAGACCCAGATCATTGAGCAGGCGCTGCACGCCCGCAACCTCGGCGCTGTAGACCGTGTAATTTGCAGCTTCTGCGAAATCCGTCTGCCAGTTGCCGTTTGCGGCGGGGGTCACCTCGACATCGAAGAAATTGCGCTGCTTGGCCGGATCCTCGCGGCAGATTTCCTGATTTCTGAGATTGAAGAAGCCGTTATTCTCGACGCAAAGCGGTGTGTCGCCGGACCATGCGCGAAGGGGCCCCTTGTGGCCCGGGATTGCTTCCGCATAAACGAAATAGCGGCCAGGGTTGGTCGGTTCCGTCAGCACGACCTTGCACTGGCCCGGGCGCAGCCGCCACCAGCCCCGCGTCGCCAGACGGTCGCCATCCACATATCCGATCGATGCGGAAAGGGCGTAGCTCGTCTTGTTGCAGAGGCTGTATTTGGCGTTCGCCTCTGTTGGAAACGCGAAGCCCGCGCCGGCGATCGACAATAAAATGAAGAAAAGACTACGCATCGCGACGCCGCGCCCTTTAATAACACGCGCCGCTGTCGGCGCGGCGCAGGGTAATTCAGCCGAAACTGGGCCAGGGATCAAGCTTGACGGACGCGCAGATCGAGAATGGGCAGGCGGAAAGCGCGGCGGCGACGTTCGCAAGGCGGGTCAAGGTCCTGTTTCCGCTGCCGCTTGGCAAGGCGTATGACTATTTAGCGACCTGCGACGCGCCGCCCGGGAGCTGGGTCGAGGCGCCGTTTGGCGGCAGATTGATGATCGGCGTCGTCTGGCCGGGCGAGGCGGATGCTCTTCCGGCCGCAAAGCTTAAAACCCTGACGCGGGTCCTGCCGGTAATTCCGCTTGCGCTGGCGGTCATCGATTTCGTCACCTGGGTCGCCGGGTACACCATGTTTGCGCCTGGCGCCGTGCTGCGCCTTGTCATGCGCTCTGGCGACGCGCTTGATCCTCCGGCCGGCATAACCGCCTATCAGCGGACCGGCATAACGCCGGATCGAATGACAAATGCCCGCCTTGCAGCGCTCGGCGCGTGCGGCGCGGCCCCGCTCATCTTGAAGGAAATATCGGCGCGCTCAGGCGCAAGCGACGCGATCATACGGGGGCTCATAAAGGCCGGCGCTCTCGCGCCCCTATCGATCGATCCCGATCTCCCATTCGCCGAACCTGACGCCGAGAAATCCGGCGCATTACTTTCCGCTGAACAGCAGATTGCGGCCGATCAACTTTGCCGAACAGTCGGTTCGCACGGCGTCACCCTGCTTGATGGCGTTACAGGGTCCGGCAAGACGGAGGTCTATCTCGAAGCCGCCGCAGAGGCGTTGAGGCGCGACAGCCGCGCGCAGGTGCTGATCCTGCTGCCGGAAATTTCGCTGACATTGCCGTTTTTAACCCGCGTAGAGGCGCGCTTCGGCGCCGAGCCTGCGGCGTGGCATTCAGATCTTACATCGGCCGCGAGGCGGCGCGTGTGGCGGCGCGTCAATGAAGGCAATGCGCGGCTTGTTGTCGGCGCGCGGTCGGCGCTGTTTCTTCCGTACAGGAATCTTTCGCTGATCATCGTCGATGAAGAGCATGATTCAGCGTATAAACAGGAAGAGGGCGTTATCTATCAGGCGCGCGATATGGCGGTTGCGCGCGGCGCGCGCGGGAATTTTCCGGTGGTTCTAGCCTCAGCGACGCCCTCGCTTGAAAGCGTCGTCAATGTCGAGCAGGGACGCTACGGTCTCGTTCGCCTCGATTCTCGTTTCGGCGCGGCGCGCCTTCCGAAAATCTCGCTCATCGACATGCGCCATGACGGCCCGGAGGACGGCCGGTGGCTGTCCCCAGTTCTGGTCGATGCGGTGACGAAAAGGATAGCGGGCGGCGAGCAGTCATTGCTCTTCATCAACCGGCGGGGCTACGCGCCGCTGACGCTGTGCCGCAAATGCGGCCACCGCATGAAGTCGCCGATCTCGGACGCATGGCTCGTCGAGCACCGGTTTGAAAACCGGCTCGTCTGCCACCACACCGGGTTTTCGATGGCGAAGCCCTCAGCTTGTCCTGCCTGCATGGCGGTAAATTCGCTTGCCGCCTGCGGACCCGGCGTCGAGCGTGTCGCAGAAGAAGCGCGCGCAAGGTGGCCGGACGCAAGGCAAGCCGTGCTTTCATCCGATACCATTCAGTCGCCATCGCATATGCGATCCATTCTCGACGCTATGGAAAAATGTGAGATCGACATTCTTGTAGCGACGCAAATTGTCGCCAAGGGCCACCATTTCCCCGGATTGACGCTTGTCGGCGTCGTTGATGCAGACATGGGACTTGCGGGGGGCGATTTGCGCGCCGCGGAGCGCACTTATCAGCTGCTGTCGCAAGTGGCGGGACGCGCAGGACGCGAGGAGCGTCCCGGCGAGGCGCTGTTGCAAACTTATCTCCCCCAATCGCCGGTATTCAGCGCGCTCAAGAATTCAGATCGCGACGCGTTTCTCGAAGCGGAAGCGGCCGGTCGCGCCGAACTCGGTTTTCCGCCCTATGGACGGCTTGCAACGGTTCTGCTGCGATCAAGTGAAGAGAAGACTTTGAAAGAAGCAGCCGACGCGCATCGTGCAGCGCTCGAACCCGCAGACGGCGTTGTCGTCTGGGGACCCGCGCCAGCGCCGATTTACCGGTTGCGGGGCGAGGCGCGCGTCAGGTTCGTCGTGAAGACCCGCCGGGACGTCAATATACAGGCGTTTCTCGCTCACTGGATTGCACGAACGAAATTGCCGGGGGCCGTGCGGCGCGTCGTTGACATCGATCCTTACAGTTTCGTTTGACGAAGCCGCCGGGTAAGGCGGCATCGTCACCGAAATTGGCGATAAAGATCAGCGTACGGTGATCGATATCGTGGCGCGCGACACCAAACCCTGACGATTGCGAACCCAATAATCGAATTTATCGGAGCCTTTGAAGTCGGGATAGGGTGAGTAGTCAAAGCCGCCGTCGGCGCGCTGGGACACATTGCCGTTACGCGCCGGCGCATATCCGGCAGGAAGCAGCAAGCCGTCATTTGTCGTGTCATTCGCCATCGCTGGAATGGACACGGACCCGTTTGCGGCGACTTGCGCCGTATCATTGGCTGCGGCTGGCGGCTTTGCGTTCGTCGTCACAATACCCTGAAATGCCGGCGTCCCATCAATTCGCGTCGCGGGCCACAAATACTTTGTGGTCGGCGTTACGATAAAGGACGTCTGGAATATTTCGCCGGTCAGGCGATCGGAATAAAACTCGGGGATGACAAGCGCTCTCGTCGATGTGGAATTGACCGTGTACCACCCGCGTTCAGCCGCAAGGCCGGCAAAACTCGCCCGTTTGAATCCAAACTCGTTGGCGACGATCGGATAGGGCGTCAGTCCGGAGCTGTCTTTCTTTGCGCCGTTTATCATTAGGTACGGCCCGTTCAGTGCGAGCGCGGGACCTGCGCCCCATGCAAATGCGAGCGTTGCAGGGACAGGCGCAGGAACGGCCGCGAGAATCTGATCGGTCGCGTCCTGATAACGGTAATTCGAAATTCGAATTTGTGCGAACTGCACGCCGGCTGCCGTGTATTGCAGATCAGGCGCGAAGATCTGCGTCGCCGCTTTCGACAGATCGAGCCCGTAATCGAAATTCTGGATCTTCGTGCCTGCAATCGCGAGATCGTACGCGTTGTGGCCGAATTTGACGGCAGTATTGCCGGTCGCCGATTGCGCTCCGTACAATTTTCCGCCCTTGATCGTATACCTTGACGTGTAAGTGATATCGACGCCTTCCTTGACTTCCCAGGCGTTGAAATTGTCGATGACCGATCTGACGTCGTGGGGCGTCTGGGGCGAGGGTTTCACCACATGAAAGCCCGCCTTGGAGGCGATCACTTCATTGTCTGTGAACTGAGTGATATTCGGCTTGTCTATCCCTTGAAGGTCAAATCGCAGCGCTGCGGGCATGCACAACGAGCTTGCGACAAAGGAAGGCGACAGCGGTTTGTACGATCCAAGATCATTGTTGCGATGGAACAGCACGAATCCGATCCCGCCGGTCATGCCGACGGCAAGATTGCGGCTTAGTCTGACCGACCGGCTCTGCAGCCAGAAGCCGTCGCCGGTGCGTCCAAGGTCGTATGCAATGACATCCGGCCCGTTCTTCACGATGTGATTGACGCCGACGGATTTTATTGCGGTGTTTTCAACCCATGCGCCGACTTCGTTTCCGCTTTCCGACACGAAACCAGCGCCGAATGTATTCCACGTGTTGTTCTGGAATAAAAACGCCTTGCCATTGTGCTGTGCGACGCCCCAGCCCGGCGAGCCCCAGACGGCGACATTGCGGACGACCGGCGCGTTGGCGTCGGATGGGAAGCCTGAAAGATGGAGGTGAAGCGGATAGCGCCCCTTGATGTTCGAGGTCGGAGTTACCGAGGTGAGCGAAGCGACATCGACCGCGCGCACGGATTTGTCAGTGCGCCCCATTTCAAAGAATTCAACGCCCTGAAGCGTCGTTTCCGTCGACATGTAGATTGAATGCGCGCGCTGGCTTGCCGGCAAGATCGCGTCCGATTGCGTCGCCATCCGGATATTGCGGGAGTAATTGACGAGATACGCCGCAAGCGCCGGATCAGGCGACGCATGATTGAATGAAAGCGGCGCATCGAGCGTCACGCTGGCGCCGTTGATCGCTGTAATGAACCGGATTTCATCTTCGGTGGGGCTGCTCAGCACGACTTCCCTACTGGTTTTTTGCGAGATGAAGCGGGTGCCTGTGAGAATGACGCGGTCGCCGAGGCGCCAACCGACAGGCGCTTGCGAGAGGTTGATCGCCTTATCGGCGGCCTTTGGCGCGGACGCGACCTTCATGCGCGGCGTTTTCAGCGAGCCGTATAGCCGCACGCGAGATGCGGCGATCAGGCCTTTTCCGACGAGCGTCGTATCGATCGACGCATTGAGCGGACCCAAATCAGGGAATACGATTTCTGCGGTCACCGTCGGCGGCAGCGGCGCGGCCGGCGTTCCGGCGAGCAATTCTCCGCCCGGCGCGACGTAAATCGTTTCTGCATTCAGGCGCGTCGAAACGCGGTTTGAAAGCTCAAGGCATCCGTCAACGCGAAGCGATTTGATTTGACCGCTCGCGGGAAGATCGAAAACTACATTGACGCCGGCTGGAATAACAACTCGGCCGAGAGGAGCTTTTCCGCCCCATGTGGTTGAGTCAGACCACGCGCCGGACCTGATCGCGATCACACCGGCATTCTTCGGCGCGAGCGCATCGTATTTTGCAAGGCTCGCAAGATGCTGCGACCCAAGAGGAGTAATTGGGGATCGCGCGGCGGCGCAAGCGACGGGGCCGGGCGCCGCAGCGAGGGCGTCGGCGTTTGCGCCAAATGTGACAGAGAGCGTAATCGCAAAGACAGAAAATGAAGAAGCGAACCTGGACCATCTCCCCATCAGATGATGACGCACTAACAAGCCTCCACAAACACCACGGTGCGGAGGTCTATGGACGGCGCGCAGGAGTCGCACCTTACAAGTTGTAAAATAGCGGGATTGTAATGAAGCTGGATTTGCTCAGATTAAATCTAATACAGTAAGTATACGGATGAAATAGGATTGCTGAAAGCGCCGCCGCGCCAAGCCGCTGTTGGGAGGGCGCGTTTCGAACCTGGGGAATTTTTGCCTCGCGGCCGCAGGAGTGCGGCCGCGAGGCTTTCACGCGTCGCCATTGATCGAATTGACAAATCGCGCCTTCGGCTTTGCCGTGCGCGCGGCATCGAGGTCTCCGGCGGGCGCATGCGGTGCGGGCGAAATTCAAAATGGAATCGCCGAAATCGATTGCGACGCTTCCGCCGTGCCCGCCGCTTTATGCTCCGCCGCCTTGTTGTCAGCTTGGCTGGATACGGCCTCGAAAACAGGCCGGGCGGCGAACAACCGCGTCGGACCTCGCCGCGTCTGCGCCGGAAAACCGTTGAAGAACAACGAAACGCGATCGCGGCCGGATTTAGCCCGCAAAGTTTGGGTGACGACGGTCCGCGAAATGAAATGAATTGTCAGGTCGAACGCCGTCGCCGATTTTATACGTCAGGCGGTCGTCCTTCCCGACGCTTCCGGATGGCGCTCGCCATTCCCGAGCGGACCAGCGCCAGGTCGGCGTTTTGCGGCTCATTCGAACCCCGCAGCCAATTCGGCCATTCAGCCGCAGAAAGGATTGTTGCGTCGCGGCGAGGGCCATGCTAACGGCGTCGCAATTCGCGTTCAGGGGCTGTTTGCGCGCGCAAGTCCAGCTCCGAAATTCGCTGTAAATTCAACTAGTTAGGCGCCAAATGGCGCCGGACCGGACGGGAGCTTTAACGCCCTCATGTCGTCGGATGCCGCAGCCTCGCCGAATGTCTCGGGCGCCGCGCTTCGCTACGCGGAAGCGCTGTTTGATCTCGCGCTCGATCAAAACGCGCTCGAAAAGGTTGAAGCTGACCTCGCAGCGCTGTCCCGCGCGGTGGCTGCGTCCGCCGATTTCCGCGATTTTCTGACGACCCCTGTATACGACGCAGAAGACAAGGCGCGCGCAATCGCCGCCATCGCGGAGAAGGCGGGCGTTTCAGGTCTGACGAAGAATTTCCTCGGCGTCGTCGCCGCCAATCGGCGCCTGTTTGCTCTCGAGGGAATGATGACGGCCTTTCGTCAGCGGCTCGCGGCGCATCGCGGCGAGGTCTCGGCGGAGGCGGTTGCGGCGGCGCCCCTCAATGACGACCAGACGAAGCGCCTTCGCGGCGAAATCGAACGCGTCGTCGGCAAGGCGATCAATCTCACCGTCAGGGTCGATAAAGACCTTCTCGGCGGCATGATTGTGAAGGTCGGATCAAAGATGATCGACTCTTCGCTGAAGACAAAACTCAATCGACTGAAATCCGTGATGAAAGAGGCTTAAGCTCCATGGAACTCAACGCGGCGGAAATTTCGAGCATCCTGAAGCAGCAGATCAAGGACTTCGGCAAAGACGCCGAAGTATCCGAAATCGGCCAAGTGCTCTCGGTCGGTGACGGCATCGCGCGCGTCTATGGCCTCGACAACGTCCAGGCGGGCGAAATGGTCGAGTTCGCTAACGGCGTTAAAGGCATGGCGCTCAATCTCGAAAGCGACAATGTCGGCGTCGTTATTTTCGGCGAAGACCGCAACATCAAGGAAGGCGACACCGTCAAGCGCACGAAGTCGATTGTCGACGTGCCGGTCGGTAAGGGACTTTTGGGTCGCGTCGTCGACGGTCTCGGCAATCCGATTGACGGCAAGGGCCCGATCGTTGCGACTGAGCGCCGTGTCGTCGACGTCAAGGCGCCTGGCATTTTGCCGCGCAAATCCGTGCATGAACCTGTACAGACCGGCATCAAGGCGATCGACGCGATGATCCCGATCGGCCGCGGTCAGCGCGAACTTGTCATTGGCGACCGCCAGACCGGCAAGACCGCGATCTGCATCGACACGATTTTGAACCAGAAGGCGATTAACGCGACAGGCGACGAGAAAAAGAAACTCTATTGCGTCTATGTCGCGATCGGCCAGAAGCGCTCGACCGTTGCGCAAATCGTAAAGACGCTGGAAGACAACGGCGCGCTTGAATACACGATCGTCGTCGCCGCGACGGCGTCGGAGCCGGCGCCTCTGCAATTCCTCGCGCCGTTCGCCGGATGCGCCATGGGCGAATATTTCCGCGACAACGGCATGCACGCGCTGATGATCTACGACGACCTTTCGAAACAGGCCGTCGCGTACCGTCAGATGTCGCTGCTGCTTCGCCGTCCGCCGGGCCGCGAAGCCTATCCTGGCGACGTCTTCTATCTTCACTCGCGTCTTCTCGAGCGCGCCGCGAAGCTGAACGAGGCGCATGGCGCAGGGTCGCTGACGGCTCTGCCGATCATCGAAACGCATGCGAACGACGTCTCGGCCTATATCCCTACGAACGTCATCTCAATCACCGACGGTCAAATCTTCCTTGAAACCGATCTTTTCTATCAGGGCATCCGCCCGGCGGTGAACGTCGGTCTTTCCGTGTCGCGCGTCGGCTCCTCTGCGCAGATCAAGGCGATGAAACAGGTCGCCGGCAAGATCAAAGGCGAGCTTGCGCAATATCGCGAGCTTGCAGCCTTCGCGCAGTTCGGCTCCGACCTCGACGCGACGACGCAGCGCATCTTGAACCGCGGCGACCGCCTCACCGAGCTGATGAAGCAGCCGCAATTCTCGCCCCTGCAGGTCGAAGAGCAGGTCTGCGTGATTTTCGCGGGCGTTCGGGGTTATCTCGACAAGATGCCGAAAAACCGCGTGCAGGATTTCGAGAAGGAATTCCTGCGCCATCTTCATGGCGATCACGCGTCCCTGCTGAAAACGATCCGCGACACCGGCAAGCTCGACAAGGCCGAAGAAGACAAGCTCGCCGGCATTCTCGACGCGTTCGTGAAGAAGTTTGCATAAGGCCGATTAGAAATGCCGAGCCTTAAGGCCCTCAAAAACCGGATCGCTTCCGTCAAGTCGACGAAGAAGATCACCAAGGCGAAGCAAATGGTCGCCGCGGCGAAGCATCGCCCCGCGGAGGAGGCCGCCAAGGCTGCGCGTCCGTATACGGAGCGGATGGAAGGCGTTCTTGCGAATCTGACTTCTGCATCGAAGAATAATCCGAATGCGCCAAGGCTGCTCGCCGGCACCGGGTCGGACCAGGTTCATCTTCTGATTGTCGCGACCGCCGACAAGGGGCTTTGCGGCGCGTTCAACTCGTCGATCGTGCGCCTCGCCCGCGAGCGCATCGTAAAACTTCAGGGCGAAGGCAAGACGGTCAAAATCATCACCGTCGGCCGCAAGGGCAATGACCAGTTAAAGCGGCTTTACGGCGATCTCATCATCTTCAAGACTGATTTCACAGGCGTTCGCACGATCGGTTTTGCTCAGGCGCAAGAGATCGCGTCGAATGTTCTTTCGAAGTTCGACGCTGGCGAATTCGACGTCGCGACGCTTTTCTACGGCAAATTCAAATCTGTCGTTTCTCAGGTTCCGACTGCGCAACAGATTATTCCGGCGATCGCGCCGGAGGGCGTGACGGCGCCCGATCTCAAGGGCGCGGTCTATGAATACGAGCCGGAAGAAGACGCGATTTTGAAAGCGCTGCTGCCGCGCTATGTCTCGGTGCAGGTTTTCCGCGCGTTGCTCGAAAATGTGGCCTCGGAACAGGCCGCGTCGATGACTGCGATGGATAATGCGACGCGGAATGCGGGCGACATGATCGACAAGCTGACGCTGCAGTATAACCGTGCGCGTCAGGCCCAGATCACCAAGGAACTGATCGAAATCATCTCGGGCGCCGAAGCGCTCTAGAGCGAATAAAGAAGAAGGTAGAGACATGAGCAAAGAAGGTCGCATCAGCCAGGTCATCGGCGCCGTCGTCGACGTCGTGTTTGACGAAAACCTGCCGGCCATTCTGAATGCGCTGGAAACCGAAAATAACGGCAACCGGCTCGTTCTCGAAGTCGCGCAGCACCTCGGACAAAATACGGTTCGCACGATTGCGATGGACTCGTCTGAAGGTCTCGTGCGCGGCCAGAAGGTCAAAGATACGGGCGCCGCAATCTCGGTTCCGGTCGGCGACGGCACGCTCGGCCGCATCATGAACGTGATCGGCGAGCCGGTCGATGAAGCCGGCCCGATCAGTCACACCGCAAGACGCGAAATCCACCAAGAAGCCCCGCCGTTTGTCGAGCAATCGACCGAGTCGGAAATCCTCGTCACCGGCATCAAGGTTGTCGATCTCCTGTGCCCTTACGCCAAGGGCGGCAAGATTGGCCTGTTCGGCGGCGCTGGCGTCGGCAAGACGGTTCTCATTCAGGAACTGATCAACAACATCGCGAAAGTTCACGGCGGCTATTCCGTGTTTGCCGGCGTCGGCGAGCGCACGCGTGAAGGCAACGACCTCTATCACGAGATGATCGAGTCGGGCGTGAACAAGGACCCGCACAAATCGGGCTCAGCGGCAGGCTCCAAATGCGCGCTGATCTACGGACAGATGAACGAGCCGCCGGGCGCGCGGGCGCGCGTCGCGCTCACCGGCCTTACCGTCGCTGAACATTTCCGCGACCAGGGCCAGGACGTTCTTTTCTTCGTCGACAACATCTTCCGCTTCACGCAGGCAGGCTCGGAAGTTTCGGCTCTTCTTGGTCGAATTCCGTCGGCGGTCGGTTATCAGCCGACGCTTGCGACCGACATGGGACAACTGCAGGAGCGCATTACGACGACGACCAAAGGCTCGATCACGTCCGTTCAGGCGATTTACGTTCCCGCCGACGATTTGACCGACCCGGCGCCGGCGACCTCGTTCTCGCACCTCGATGCGACGACGGTTTTGAACCGTTCAATCGCGGAAAAGGGCATCTATCCGGCCGTTGATCCGCTCGACTCGACTTCGCGAATTCTTGACCCGCGCATTGTCGGCGAGGAGCACTATCAGGTTGCGCGCTCGGTTCAGGGCATCCTCCAGCGCTACAAGGCGTTGCAGGACATCATCGCAATTCTTGGCATGGACGAACTCTCGGAAGACGACAAACTTGTCGTTGCGCGCGCGCGCAAAATCGAGCGTTTCCTTTCGCAGCCGTTCGACGTCGCTCAGGTCTTCACCGGAAGCCCGGGCGTGCAGGTGCCGATCGCGGACACCGTGCGCTCGTTCAAGGGCCTTGTCGCGGGCGAATACGATCACCTGCCGGAAGTTGCGTTCTACATGGTCGGCACGATCGAACAGGCGATTGAAAAAGCGCAGCGCCTCGCGGCGGAAGCGGCGTGAGAATGCGAATAGCGAATAAGGAGTAGCGAATAGGGAAAATGCGACGGCAGCCAAATTCGCCATTCGCCATTCGCCATTCGCAAAACAAAACATATGGCTGACAAACTTCACTTCAATCTCGTCTCGCCGGAGAAAGAATTAATCTCCGATGACGTTGATATGGTCGAAGCGCCGGGCATCGAGGGCGCGTTTGGCGTGCTGCCGAACCACGCGCCGTTCATGACCGTGCTCGCGCCCGGCGTCGTCAAGGTGAAGAAGGGCTCACAGGAGCGCCGCATCTTTGTGCGCGGCGGTTTTGCCGAAGTGACGCCGGTCGGCCTGACGATCCTCGCCGAGGAAGCGATTGCAGTTGCAGATCTCTCACGTGAGATGATCGCCCAGCGCATCAAAAACGCCGAAGAAGACCTCGCCGACCAGGACGCGACGCTCGAAACGAAGATGGCCGCCGAATCCACTCTTGCGCGAATGAAGGAATTTCAGGCGGCGCTTTGACGCTCTTGGCGAATTAGCCAGAGCAGGGCGACAGCGACCATCGCATAAAGCGAGAGAGCGGGCGCAAGGCTCGCTATTTGCCCATCCGAAACGGCAGGCGCCAACGGGGCGAGCCAGACAATCGCGGCGCAAGCCTGAACCGGTAGCGGCCAGCCGCGCCGCGCCGCCAGAAAGGCGAGGGCGGCGATGATCAGCGGCCAGTCATAAATCCAGGCGGATGGTGCGGCGGCGAGGGAAAACAGCAGTGTCATGGCGATCGCGTCGCCGCGTTCCAGCCGTTTGGCTGAAAACCACGACGCAAGCCCGCAGAGCGCGACGCCTGCGCCCTGCGCCGCCATGCGCACCGGATCGCTCGCGCCTAATTTGGCTGCGGTCTGTGAAAACGTAGCGGTTCCTTCCATCACCTGATGCGCGAACGGTCCGTGTACGGTCTTCAGGGCCTCCGCGAATGCGATCCAGCTCTCGACGCCGAACGCCGCCGCCGACATGGCGATGAGCAGGATCGTCGCTATTGCAGCGCAAGCGAGCGCTCGCCATTGTGCGGTAGCAATGAGAAAGATCGGCGCCATCAACCCGTATTGCGGCTTCATCGTCAGCATCGCCAGAACAATTCCGGCGACGATCGGCCGCTTTGGGGCAAGAACGAGCGCGGCCGCGAGGCCGAGCGCGATGAACGCCCCGAGCTGCAGGAGCATCGTTGCGATCAGCACCGCAGGCGAGAAAAGCGCTAGCGCAAGGAAGGCGGGCGCGCGCAGTTTCGCCGCCGCCATCATGCCGAATATCGAAAGCGCTCCTAGGATGATGAAGAGCGCTTTCGCCGCGCCATAGGGTAGAAGCGCGAGCGGGGCGGTCAGAAAATAAGCATGCGGCGGATTGAGCCAGAGAAGTCCCTGTTGATGGGCGCCAAGCCCTTCGCCAAATATCGCTGGATCGTAAGCGTCCGCCGCCTCACCCCGAAGCGCCATCTCGCCTGCCCTGTGGAACGCGACGAGGTCCTCAGCGACTGCTGCGCTGGCGCGCTCCAATGGGAAGCTCGCAATGCCGTCAATGAACGAAGTCGCGGCGTAAATCGTCAGCAGGGCGCCGAGCAGCAGCGCCGCAACAAAGACCCTACCGCCGATCATGAAGCGGCGGAGCGGCGTTTCCTGGGGCGTTGATGAGGTGGCGTTGAAGACGGCGATCCTACGCCTGCGGCGCGTCAACGATTGCAGAAATTTCCTAATTTTTCACCATGGGAATCTCAACGCCCATCGTGGCGAGCGCTCGCGTCATCCATTCCGGCGGCGGCGCCTCGACAGTGACCGCCACTTTGTTTTTCGAAATCGGAATGATGACGCGGCGCGCGTGCAGCATGATCGGCTGCTTGCGGTCTTCCGCTGTAAGGTCGCCGTAAAGCGGTTCGCCGATGATCGGCGCGCCAATCGAGGCAAGGTGAACGCGGATCTGATGCGTTCGTCCGGTTTTTGGTTTGGCCTCGATGAACGAAAGGCCGCCCTGAGCCTTCAACGTGCGATAGGTGGTGACGGCGTCCATTGCGCCTTCGTCTTGCGGCTCAGCCGCTGACATCTTCCAGCCTGCCTTTTCGGTCCCCTTTTTAAGCGGGGCGTTGATCGTGCCCGACAGCTTTTCAGGAACGCCGCGGCAGATCGCCCAATAGGTCTTATCAATTGCGCCTTCGAAGAATAGCTTATGAAGTTTGCGCAGCGCCTTCGCGTGGCGCCCGAGAACAAGGCACCCCGTCGTGTCGCGATCGAGCCGGTGGGCGAGCGCGGGCGCGCGCGGCAGCCCGAAGCGGAGCGCGTCGAAATAATCCTCAAGCGATTCGCCGCCTTCGCCTTTTTTCGCGCCTGGATTCGCATGAACGGGAAGTCCTGACGGCTTGTCGACGACGAGCATCAGTCCGTCGCGGTAGAGTATGCGATCAACGAGAAAATCCGGCGCGTATTTCATGAAGTCGCGCGTATGAAATCGCGCAGCGGCGCAAACGCGGCGACCAGCTCCTCATAGACCTTGCGTTTGAACGGCACGATCAGCGACGGCGCTTCTGCAAGTTCGCCCCAGCGCCAGCCGTCGAATTCCTGATGGTCATCGGCGGCGACGTCGATTTCGGCATCGGCGCCGTCGAACAACATCGCCGCCCATTTCTGGCGCTGGCCGCGCCAGTTTTTTTTCTTGTATTCCTTTGGAAAATCATAGGCCAGCCAGCCAGGCGTCAAGGTCAGAAGGCGCGCAGAGGTAACGCCCGTTTCTTCTTTCAGCTCACGAAACGCCGCCGCTGCGATGTCTTCGTAATCATCGACGCCGCCTTGCGGGAACTGCCAGCGAAAAGCGTCTTTGTCCTCGCCGAGATCTGCGAAATCGCCGGTGCGGCGGCCGTAAAATACCTGCCCCGCCCGGTTGAACAGGACGACGCCGACATTCGGTCGGTAGTGGTGAAGAACATCGTCGATGAGCATTGCGGAAGGGCCGGAATTTGGTTGCGCCCCGTCTTTAGCGGTCTCCGGCGCGCATGGCCAGCACGGCGGATGCAGGCGCTAGCGTAAGGCCGCGCTCGTCAAGCGTATTCGCCCACTCGACAATGATATTGAGCGAATCGTCGTGAATATAGGTCTTGCCGAGGGCGTCTCCCTCGCTCCCAGCGATCTTTTCGAGCGCTTCAAGATCGCGTTTCGATTGAGTTTTGTCGGCGCCGTAACCGGGATCGATCAATCGGTTGACGGTCGTCGCTTCGCCGATGACGCGTGCGCGCGTCAAGGCGCCGGTGTCGTCGACATAGGCAAGGCCGGCGGCGTCAACGCGCGACAAAAGCAGCTCCATTGCATCGCGATCGCCCGAGAATTTTGATCCTAGATAATTTGTGACGCCGAAATAGCCGCCAAAGCGCGACAATATCCAGTCGAGACGCTGCGCGTTCTCTTCCGCCGTGCGCGTCGTCAGCAGCGCCGCAGGTCCAAGCGCCTGCTCGTCGCCGTTGCGGTTTTCCATCGGAATTTCCAGCATGATCTCGTGACCGGCGTCGCGTGCGCGCTTGGTCCAGAAGGTTAGATCCTTTGCGTATGGCGCAAACGCAAGCGTCACATGGGGCGGCAACTCGTCAATTGCGCGTTCAGTCAGCGCGCGGTTGATGCCAAGGCCCCCGACGATAAGCGCGACATTCGGCTTGTCGCCCGGCGTGAATTTCTGCGCGTAAACTTTCGAGGGTTTTCGCCCGTCGGATGCAACGCGCGGAATTGATCCGTATGCTGTTCTCTTCAACAACTCCGCGTCGGGCGCAGCGATCGGGGTCCATGTCGCCGCCGCCTTCGGCCGTTCAGCGCCGATCGCGCGCGCGGGCGCGCCATCAACGGTGATGATGACATCGGCGGCAGGATCTTCCCGCAACAAATAGGGGTCGTTGATATCGCCCAGCACGTCTTCGGCCGCATAAATATCGGGTTGTTCCAGCACATCGGGCGAATTCGCGGCGACGCCGGCGGCGGGTTCAAGGCGTTCCGGCGGTTCGGCTGGGGTGCGCCTGGCGTCGACCGGCGGGGCGAGACGCTCAATTCCTTCAACCGCCATCGCGACCGCAGCTCTGGTGCGGTTTCCGTCGAAGGCTGAATAAACGGCGACCCCGCCGCTGACGGCGGCGAAGACGAGCCACGCCCATGACAGGCGGCTCAAAACCGGAATCTTGAAGCGGCGGGTCCGCATCGTGATTTTCTTTACGCCTACGCCGCGCTGATGCGGCTCTGGATCCGTCAATCACCCTAGGGAGAACAGGGTTAATGGAAGGAAAATTTGGGCGTTGAATTCAGTCGAAAAAGAGAAACGCCCCCACGGCGGGGGGCGTTTCCAGCTCATCTTGGATGAATGGCTATTCTATTGATTGGCGCGTCCCGCCGAGGCGTCTGCAAGCGCTGCGCGATAGGCTGTCGTGTCCGCGAGGATCGAAAGCGCACGCTCGAGCTGGCAGTCTTTAAAGGTCGTGCCATCCGCTTCGTAGCCGCATTTCACCGGCTCTACGGACGGATGCGCCTTCGCATCTGCTTTGGCTTTTTCGTCCTTCCTGACGTCGAGTGCGCCCGGCAGGCTCGCCTCCGTCGTGCGCTCCGCATTCTCGTCCTGGCCGGGATAAATAACCGGCATCGCAATATCGGGATCTATTCCCTCCGCCTGGATCGAGCGGCCTGACGGCGTGTAATAGCGCGCGGTGGTCAAGCGCAGCGCGCCCTGCAAACCGTTTTGCAGCGGAATGACGGTCTGCACGCTGCCTTTGCCGAAGGACTTGGTGCCGAGCAGCAATGCGCGATTTCGATCCTGCAAGGCCCCGGCGACAATCTCCGACGCTGAAGCTGAGCCGCCATCGATCAGCACAATGACAGGCTTGCCTTTGATTAGGTCGCCCGCCGTGCCCATTTCTTTCAGCGTATCCTTCGCATTTCTGCCGCGCGTCGAGACGATTTCGCCGCCCTCTAGAAATGCGTCCGATACCGCAACCGCCTGATCAAGAAGACCGCCGGGGTTGGAGCGAAGGTCGAGAACATAGCCCTTCGGCCCGCCCGGCACTTCCTTGTCGAGCGTCTTGATCGCTTTGAGCAGACCATCCTCGGTCTGTTCGCTGAAATTGCTGATGCGAATGAAGCCGAACTGTCCTTCCGCGCGATGCGTGACCGCAGGAACGCGCACGATATCGCGCACAAGTTTGACCTTGAAGGCAGGCTTCGTGCGATCGCGCACAACCGAAATTTCAACCGGCGTTCCCTTTGCGCCTTTGAGTTTGTCGATCGCCTCGTCGATCGTCATTCCCTGAACGACAGCGCCGTCAATTTCGGTGATGAGGTCGTTGGTCTTGATGCCGGCGCGCTCTGCCGGCGTGTCGTCGATCGGCGCGATCACTCTGACAAAACCCTTGTCAGGGCCTTCATTGTCCATCACGACCTGAATGCCGAGACCGGCGAAACTGCCGCGCGTTTGTTCCTGCATGCGGCCGAAATCTTCAGCGGTCATATAGCTCGAGTGCGGGTCGAGGCCTGACAGCATGCCGTCAATTGCGCCTTTGATGAGCTTGGCGTCTTCGGGCGTCTCAACGTAATTTTGATGCACCTGCTCGAAGACCTCGCCGAAAAGGTCGAGCTGGCGGAA
>JBGSLM010000042.1:0-6026 GCA_041740755.1 Parvularculaceae bacterium
GTTCGACGGCGCCGCCGAGGCTGCGCGCAAGATTGTCGACTGCGGCCGCGCTCTTTGATTCTGCGATCGCAATGCGCTTGGAAAGGTGCTCGATCGCCGCCGCAAGGTCTCGCGCCTTGAGGCCCTCGATTTCCCCGGTCGTCGGCGCGGCGTCGGGATCGCCGGCGGTGTAGATGATTTGGTTCAACCATTCGCCCACGGTCATCCCTTCCCGCTGCGCGGCGGCTTTCGCCGTTTCGCGCGCGTCTCGTTCGATGCCTTTAACGCTCCAGGGTGCGTTAGATTTCATGGCGTCCACCACCAGATTGTCCTGGGGGCCTTCCCCCGATTTTGTCGGTCGCCGGATCGGCGCGCCCCCCGATTGTGCGGGCAGTCCGGTCACAGCAACTATCGATCGCTAAGGTGCTTCGCTGGACCCGCAAAGCGTTAAAAAGCGATTCCAATGCCTTAGGACATCGCTGTGATGGTTAAGGAGCGGTTAAAACTTTCCACAGTCGCTACGCGCCGGCGCATGCTTCCCGGGCTTTACCGCGCCGCAAGCGCGCCTATGTTTAGAGTGACCTTTCCACATCGCACCCGTAAGAGCCTGCAATGGCGCGCCCCGCGCGAGTGCTTGTCTGCAAGAAGAGGATTTCCCATGACCGTCTACAACGCCCCCATCCGCGACATGCAGTTCGTCCTCCATGAAGTGCTCGACATCGCGAAATATTCGAATCTGCCGGGCTTTGCGGATGTGACCCCGGACGTTGTCGACGCCATTCTGGAAGAGGGCGGCAAGCTCGCCTCGAACGTCCTTCATCCGCTCAATCAGTCGGGCGACCATGAAGGCTGCACCCGCCATTCAGACGGCTCTGTTTCGACACCAAAAGGATTTAAGGAAGCATACGCCCAGTTCCGCGAAGGCGGTTGGCAGGGCCTCTCATTCGACCCGGCGTATGGCGGGCAGGGCCTGCCCTATATTCTGGCGGTCGCCTTCAACGAGATGGTCTCCGCCGCCAATATGGCGTTCGGCATGTATCCGGGACTCGCGCGCGGGGCCGCCGACGCAATCTACGAACACGGAACGGAGGAGCAAAAGCAGACTTACCTGCCGAAAATGATCTCGGGCGAATGGGGCGGCACGATGAACCTGACCGAGCCGCACTGCGGTACGGATCTGGGGCTCTTGCGCACGAAGGCCGTTCCGAACGGCGACGGTTCTTACAAGATCAGCGGCCAGAAAATATTCATCTCGGCCGGCGAGCACGATCTGACAAACAACATCGTTCACCTCGTTCTGGCGCGCATCGAAGGCGCGCCGGAAGGCGTCAAGGGCATCTCTCTTTTCATCGTGCCGAAAGTCCTCCTGAACGCCGACGGGTCGCTCGGCGCGCGCAACGGCGTCTCTTGCGGCAAGATCGAAGAGAAGATGGGCATTCACGCCAATTCGACCTGCGTCATGAATTTTGATGAGGCGAAGGGCTGGCTTCTCGGCGAAGAACACAAGGGCCTTCGCGCGATGTTCGTGATGATGAACGAAGCGCGCCTCGGCGTCGGGCTGCAGGGCCTCGCGATTTCTGAAGTCGCCTATCAGAACGGCGCCGCTTACGCGAAGGATCGCATTCAGGGCCGTTCGCTCTCGGGCGTGAAGGCGCCGGACAAAGCGGCCGATCCGATCATCGTCCACCCGGATGTCCGCCGGATGCTGCTCGAACAGAAGGCGACGCTCGAGGGCGGGCGCGCGTGGATGTACTGGTCGGCGCTGCACGCCGATCTTCTCCACAAATCCGAAGATGAAGCCGAACGTCAGAAGGCGGACGATTATCTCGGCCTCATGACGCCGGTGCTCAAAGCCTATCTGACCGATAAGGGGTATGCGCATGCGACGAACGCGCAGCAGGTCCTTGGCGGTCACGGATATATCGGCGAATGGGGCATGGAACAGTTCGTGCGCGACGCCCGCATCGCCATGATTTATGAAGGCGCCAACGGCATTCAGGCGCTCGATCTCGTCGGCCGCAAGCTGCCCAAAGACGGCGGCCGTGCGTTGCAGACTTTCTTCGCTGAAATCGACCAGTTCATCGCGGACAATCAGGGCGAGGCGGAATTGAAGCCGTTTCTCGACGGTCTTGGCGCCGCGAAGGCGGATGTAGGCGACGCGACGCAGTGGCTGATGATGAACGCGTTCTCAAATCCTGATAACGCCGGCGCAGGCTCGATGGATTATCTCCACATGTTCGGGCTTTTGTGCCTTGCTTTCGGCTGGGCTAATCTCGCCAAGGCGGCCGTCGCCAGGAAAAAATCGGGCGACAAAGACCCCTTCTATGCGAACAAGCTCGTCACCGGAAAATTCTTTCTCGCGCGGATGCTCCCCGACACGAAATCGCACCTCGCAAAACTGAAGACCGGCGCGGAGCCGTTGATGACGCTCCCGGCGGAGGCGTTTTGAGGCGCTGAAAGGTCGCGGCGTCAAGACGAGGCGAATTGCCAGCCGCGCGCAACGCCTCTACCTTACCCCGTTTCCAGAAACTCCAAATTGGGGATAGGGCTCATGCGCCGTCGCACTTCGCGTCAACTGACGCTTATACTGCTTGCAACCGTTTCGCTCGCCGCCTGCGGCAAGAAGGAGGGGGCGGCGCCGGACGTCGCAATCGCCGCGCCGAGCGCTGAAGAGATCGCTGCGGAAAGCGACCGCATCAATCAATGGTTCGACGCGAAATTCGAAGAACAGCTCGATTTCTCACCGATCCAGCGCACGTTCCTCGGCGAGAAGAAAGATTACGACAAGATCGACGATCTTTCGGAAGCCGGCGAAGACGCTCAGCTTCAATGGGCGCGCGCCGCGGCGGCGGAGATGAAATCGTCGTTCGATTACGATAAGCTCTCGCTTGAAGCCAAGACGTCCTACGACGTCTGGCTTTATCAATTAGAGCGCGCCGAAGCGGCGGCGAATTTCCGCCGTCAGCAATATGTCTTCACCCAGATGCAGGGGCCGCAGGCATTCCTGCCGCAATTTCTGATCGCCTTCCACAATGTCGAAGACGCATCCGATATCGACGCTTACATTGCACGGATCGGCGGCGTTGCGCGCGGCATCGATCAATTGCTCGAACGCGCCAAGGCGGGCGCCGCGGCCGGCGTTCGCCCGCCGAAATTCGCCTATGACGGCGTCATCGCGCAATCGAAGAACGTCATCGCCGGCGCGCCCTTCGGCGGCGCAACCGACAGCCCAGTCTGGGCGGATGTCAAAACTGAAATCGACGGCCTTGTGACAGCAGGCAAAATCGATGCGGCGAAAGCCGCAGAGATGAAGAAGGCCGCTGAAACGGCGCTTATCGAGAAGCTTGGGCCTTCTTATTCGGCGCTTGTCGCGTGGTTTGAATCCGACAAGGCGAATGCCGATGCGGTTGCAAGCGGCGTCGGCAAGCTCCCCAATGGCGAGGCGTTTTATAAAGAGCGCCTTGTCGCCAGCACGACAACCGACATGACGCCGGAGGAGATTCACGCTTTCGGTCTTTCCGAAGTCGCGCGCATTCATGGCGAAATGGAGAAGATCAAGCAGGCGGTTGCGTTCGACGGAACCTTGCAGGACTTCTTCAAATTCATGCGCGAGGACGACCGGTTCTTTTTCCCGAACACCGACGAAGGCCGTCAGGCCTATATCGACGAAGCGAGCGCGCATCTCGATTTCATCAAGGCGAAACTGCCGGAATATTTCGGCCTTCTTCCGAAGGCCGACCTCGTCGTCAAGCGCGTTGAGCCGTTCCGCGAACAGCCCGGCGCCGCGCAGCATTATTTTCCGGGCACGCCGGACGGCGCGCGTTCGGGCGTCTATTACGCGCACCTCTCCGACATGCGCGCGATGCCAAAGCACCAGCTCGAAGTCGTCGCCTATCACGAAGGCAATCCCGGCCATCACATGCAGATTTCGATCGCGCAGGAGCTGACCGGCGTTCCGCGTTTCCGCACTCAGGCGGGCTTTACCGCCTATAGCGAAGGCTGGGGCCTTTATTCGGAGCTGCTTGCGAAGGAGATGGGCGCCTATAAAGATCCGTATTCGGATTTTGGACGTCTTTCGACCGAGCTTTGGCGCGCCATCCGCCTCGTCATCGACAGCGGCGTCCATTCCAAGGGCTGGACCGAAGAGCAGGCTGTCGCCTATTTCATCGCCAATTCGCCGTCGGCGGAAGGGGCGATCCGGTCCGAAGTGCAGCGCTACATCGTCTGGCCGGGACAGGCGACCGCCTACAAGGTCGGCATGCGCAAGATTCTCGATCTGCGCGCAAAGGCCGAAGCCGAGCTTGGCGACGGGTTCGACATTCGCGGCTTCCATGATGCGGTTCTTGGCGGCGGCGCGCTTCCGCTCAGCGTCCTTGAGCGGCGCGTCGACGAGTGGGTTGCGTCGAAGAAAGCCTGATGGCGGCGCCGCCGGTTCTTCTCTTTGATCTCGGCGGCGTCATTGTCGATTTCCGCGGCGGGGAGGGCGCGCACGCCCTCTCCAAACGCGCGCATTCCCTCGACTATTGCCGCGACAACTGGTGGCGCCTCCCGGAACTCGACCTGCTTGAGCGCGGCGCGCTCGCGCCGGAATTGTTTGCCGACGCGTTCATCCGCAAATGGCGGCTCGATATAAACAGGGCGGCGTTCCTTCATGCGTTCCGCCATTGGGTCGTCGGGGTTTTACCCGGCGCGCCGGAAACGCTCGCGGCCCTCGCCAGAACCCATCGCCTCGCGTGTCTGTCCAACGTCAACCCCGTCCACTGGGATCGATGCCTTGAGCTTGGGGTCGGAGAAATGTTCGAGACGCATTTTCTTTCGTTTGAAATGCGGCTCAGAAAGCCGGAGCCCGAAATCTTCGCGCGCGCCGCCGGCGATCTCGGCGTCGATATTTCAGATATTTTCTTCTTCGACGACATCAAGGCGAATGTCGATGCGGCGATCGCTGCGGGGATGCGCGCAGCGCTCGTTGAAAAGGGCGACGTCAAGGCGGCGCTCGCCCGTGCAGGTTTTCTTTAACGGAAAATCAGACCCGTAATTCCCGCCATTCAGGATGGCGCGCGAAAACGCGGTCCACGTAAGGACAAACGGGATCGACCTTGCGGCCGGTCTTCTTCGCGTCTTCAACCGCCCGCTTGACGAGCGCTAACGCAACGCCGCCGCCTCTCGCGTCGATCGGAACGAATGTCGAATTGATGATCATGCGGTCATTTGCGCCGAGCGAATAAACAAGCTCCGCTTCGCCGGCGTTTGTTTCCATCCAGTAACGGCCGCGATTGTTCTTTTCGTTGTGTCCGATTTTGATCGATGACTTGATCGTAGGGGTCAATGTCGCTCTCCCTGACTTAACGCTTTACCAGCCACCCCGCGATCTTGTTGGCCTCTTCGGGCAAATCTTTCAAGTCACATTCCCATGAAATTTTTACAGACCATCCGTGACGCTGCAATGCAGCAATGACTTTTTTGTCGCGCAAGCGGTTGCGCGCTATTTTTTCGCGCCAATATGAAGCGTTCGTTTTCGGCGTGCGCTTGCCGCGCGCGCAAGCGTGCCCGTGCCAGAAACATCCGTGTACGAATATAACGGCGCGCCGCCCCGGAAATACGATGTCGGGCTTGCCGGGCAGGTCTTTGACGTTGATACGATAACGAAAGCCTTTGGCGAAAAGAGCCTTTCGAAGGGCGATTTCGGGCTTTGTGTTCGCGCCCTTCACCGCGCGCATGATCTCGGAGCGCTTTTTAGGCGTGAAAATGTCAGTGCGTTTCTTTCGCGTCATGCCGCCTTTTGCGCGGGGGCGAGCAAAGGTTCAAGCACGGTTTGGGCGAGCCACGAGACGACGGGCGGCGCAACGCCGTCGCCGATGAGTTTCAGCGCCGCCGTCGCCGCTATTGGGAGAATATAGTCGCCGGGAAGGCCCATCGCCCGCGCCGCCTCGCGCGCGCTCATGAGCCGGGAGCGCGCCTTGCCATTCTCGACGTCGAAAATGATCTGGCGGGATGAGCCGCCCGCCGCAGTCCTGATGCATCCGGCGAGCCCGTCGAAGCGCGCCTCG
>JBGSLM010000043.1:0-2150 GCA_041740755.1 Parvularculaceae bacterium
GACCGGCCGCTGGAAGCGGTCCTGCCGGGGGCGGGAGGCGGGGCGCCCGCCCGGCTCCACGAGACCGCAGAAAGCCGTCTAGCGGCGGTTTTCAGGGAAAATCTAAGGTCAGCGACGGAATCCGGCCGCTCGTCCGTTTAATCCTACAGAGGGCGATACTCACAAAAGCCTGACAGGAGCAAAACGGATGAAAAAGACGCTTATTCTCGCCGCCTTAGCCGGCGCAACCGCACTTGGCGCCGCAGCCTACGCCAAAGGCCCCAAGGACGGTCATTTCGCCCGCTTCGACGCGGATGGCGACGGCAAGGTCGCCGTTTCCGAACTCGACGCCCATCACAAGGATATGATCGCCAAAGCCGACAAGGATGGCGACGGCTTCATCACCAAGGACGAGATGTCGGCGATGCACGAGGCCCGCAAGGCGGAACACGAAGCCCGCCGGTTCCCGGACGCCAACAATGACGGCTCGGTCAGCCGCCGTGAATTTGAAGACGCCGCGCGCGAGCGCTTCGTCAAGCTCGACAAGAACGGCGACGGCTTGATCAGCAAGGAAGAAATGGACGACCATCGCGGCCATCGGCGTGGTCACAAATAGGCCGGTGACGGAAACGAGCGGGCGACCGTTTGGCGGACGAGAATGAAAGCGATGAAGCGCTCGTTGCGCGTGCGGGCCGGGGTGACCGGCTCGCCGCGTCGGTGCTCATCACGCGTCATTCCCCGCGCGTTCGCTCGCTTTGCCGGCAGATACTCAAGGACAGGGCCGCCGCAGACGACGCGATGCAGGAAACCTTTCTCAGGCTCTGGGAAGGCGCTGCGCGATGGAAGCCAAACGGCGCCAAGCTTGAGACCTGGCTCTACCGGGTCGCAAGCAACGCCTGTCTCGACCGGCACAGGCTGGCGAAACGGGACGCGCCAGAGGAAGAGGCGGGTGAACGAATCGACGGCGCGCCGACGCCCGTCGACCGGCTGGCCGCCGGCGACAGGAAGCGCGCAGTTGAATCGGCGCTGGCCGCGCTTCCTGATAATCAGAGGATTGCAATGACGCTGCGTCATTACCGGGACCTGACAAATATCGAGATCGCGCAGGCGATGACGATCAGCGTGGACGCGGTCGAATCTCTGCTTGCGCGCGGACGGCGCGGCCTGCAACAGGCGCTTGCCGGCGCGCGCGAGGAACTGATGGAGGGCGTCGAATGACAGAGTTCAAACGCGAACCGCAAAAGCCCGGCGAGACGGACGACGAAGCGGCCGAAATTATCGTCAGCGAGGCGTTGAAATATCTGAAACTGGTCGATGAAACGATCAGCCCGGAAGTTGTCGCGCGTCTGCTCGCCTCTTATGACGACCATCAGCGCAAGCGCAAAAATCGGCTGTCGCTTTCGCTTTTTGCGGATGCTTTCGGCCTTCGCATTCTTGCAAGGCCGCTTGCCGCCGCCGGCGCGCTTGCAAGCCTTAGCGCCGCCGGTTTTGTCGCCGGCGCCGCAACAGCGTCGTCTGGAGACGCGCAAACCTACGCCGAACTCGCATCGGCGTTCGACCAGTCATACGTCGTCAATGAGGAGAATGGTTTGTGGGCAGAGGAATAGCGATCGTTCTCGCGCTGTCGCTCGCGGCGAACGTGTTTCTGGGCGGCTATGTCGCCGGCAAGCTCGCGGGCGGTCACGGCGGCCGCGACCGGCATCACGTCTTCGTAAAGCATCATGATGCGATGGAAGGGTTTTCCGACATGACCCCGGCGGCGCGCGAAAGTCTGAAGAGCGCCTTCATGGCGCATCGCGCCGAATCCCGCGAGCGTCACCGCCAGACGCGCGCGTTGAACTCGGAATTCACAGCAGCGCTGGGCGCCGATCAATTCGACCGCGCGGCGCTCGATGCGATCATCTCCAAATTGGATGCGGTCGATTTGTCGGGCAGAACGGGGATGGCGCGCCTGATCGTCGAGGCCGCAGAAGGGCTTTCCGTCGAAGATCGCAAATCGCTTGCGAAGTATCTAGATAAGCGCGGCAGCCGCTGGAAGGAGCGCCGCGGCGATTCGAAAGACGCCAAAGCGGACGACCCGCAATCTGCTCCGCCTACGGACTAGTCAGCGTCATTCGGCCGCTTCAATGCGCGAAGCGGCGGCGGGCGCCGATTGCGGCGCGGTCAGGACG
>JBGSLM010000044.1:0-3753 GCA_041740755.1 Parvularculaceae bacterium
GCCGGCAACTGTCGCCGAGGCGACGGCCCCGGCCGAAACGGCTCCCGCAGAAACGGCTCCCGCAGAAACCGCGCCGTCGATACCGCATGGCGAGACGGGAGGCATGTGCGGCGGCATCGCCGGCTTCCAGTGCCTCAACGAAGGCGATTTTTGCTCGTTCAATGAAGGCGAATGCGTCAACATCGCTGATGTCGCCGGGACCTGCGCGCCGAAGCCGGAAGCCTGCACGATGGACTACAACCCTGTCTGCGGCTGCGACGGCAAGACCTATGGCAACGCCTGCAGCGCCGCCTCAGCCGGCGTCAGCGTCGCGTCAAGCGGCGAGTGCGCGCCTGCCGAAAATCCGTCGGTAGAGTAGACGCGGATCTAGGTTCGCGCTCTCTTCTCAGCTTTCGTTTTCAGCCGCTCAGCGAAAAACGCCAGGATTTCATCGCGCGCGGCGATCGTCGGTTGACCGGCATCGTCGATAAGGTGTGCGGTGACGACGCTGTGCGGCGTTGAAACGAACTTCTCAAAGAATGGCGGAACATCTTTGTTTGCCGCGCTGTCGGGCAGCACCCGCCCGATAAAGCGCCCGCCCAGCGCGCGACCGTAAGCCGCGAAACGTTGCGCCTGGCAGAACTGATCGCCCTCGAAGCGATAGGCAAGGACCGTCAGGTTTTCGCGTTCCAGCCTCGCGCTGACTTCATCAATTTCTTCGGGCGCAATCTCGATGCCGCCCGGATCGTTCAGCGGCAACGACGGCTGCGACAGAACCGGCGCCAAAACCGAAGACTCAAGCATCATCGAGAGAGCGAAGTTTCCAGTGAAGCACATGCCGATGGCGCCGACGCCCGGACCGCCGCATTCGTGATGGGCAAGGCGCGCAAGTGCGCGAAGCCATTGCGTGACCGGACTTGATTGATTTGCGGCGAGCGCGCGAAATTCTGCGCTGACGCAGGCGCGGCGGAAAATTTCCGCGCCTTCCGCGGCGTCCGGCACAGCTCCGTCGCGCCCGAAAAGCGACGGCATGTATACGGTGAAGCCCGCATCCCGGACCCACCGGCTAAAACGCGCGACATGCGGGCTGATGCCTGGCATTTCGGTCATGACAATGACGGCGGGTCCGGTTCCTGCAACGTGTACAATCTTGTTCGCGCCGAGGAGGGTGATTTCGCGGCGTGCGAAATCTTCCAGCAGATCGTCATTCTTCATGCTGCGTGTCGGCATTGGCGGTCACTCATTCAAGGATTGCGTCCGGACGCGAATTTTTTCCGGCGGCGATGTAGGCGGTCAGCAAGGGCTTTAGAAGAGCCGTAAGCGTTTCCTTCTGGCGTTTTGCAGGCCACAAATCCGGTTCGAGCGTTGCGCGCGTCCCAACGCCGTCGATTGCGGCGATCAGAGCGTCAGCGCATTGCCGCAATTCGCGCTTTGCTTTCGCGCCGGTTGCGTTCCGAAACGGCGCCAACAGTTCGCACATCCGATCGACAATTGCGGCGTATTGCCGTTGGTGCACGGCTCTGAGGCGCTCGGCTGAAATCGCGCGGCCCCAGAAGGCGAGCCAGACTCGCCATTCTTCGCGTCCCGCCTGATCAGTCGGCAAATATCTGCAAACGCGGATGATGAAGGCGTCAACGCTCGGCGGCGGTTCATTTTTGGCGCCGCCTTTCATCCGCCCAAGCGTGCGCGCAACAATTTCTTCAAGCGTCGCTTCGAGAACGGCGTCCTTGTTGTCGAAATAATGGGTGACCGCGCCGGTCGTCACGTTTGCAGCTCTTGCAACGTCGCGAAGGCGCGCGCCGTCGAGCCCGACCTCATTGATGACAGCGATCGCCGCCTTGGTGATCATCCGCCGCTGCGCTTCGATTTCGACTATTTTTGGCATAACGGTGATTATATAAAAAATCCGCCGCCCGTCAACAAGCTGAAAGACTGCGCTTTTTCACCCCTTTTTGTAGGTTTCTTTCCCAAAGCGCCGGTGCAGCCACAGCCATTGGCCGGGGCGTTTGCGGATCATTGTCTCGATTTCGCGGTTGATCGCGTCGGTCAGCGCCTGCGTATCGCCGTTGATGTCTCCCGACGCCGTGAACGGGAGCGGCGCGCCGATTGCGACGCGAAACCTCGCGCCGCTCAATCTTTCGATTTCAATCGGTATGACGGGCGCTGCATATTTGAGCGCAAGCCGCGCGGCGGCGGGCGCCGTCATCGCATCTTTTCTGAAAAAGGGCGAAAGAATGCCGCCGCTGTTCAGCTTTTGGTCGACCAGAATGGCGAGCGATGCGCCCGATTTCAGCGCTTCAATCATGTCGCGCCCGCCGCGCTTTCCCTTCGGAATCTGGCGTCGCGACATGACGCGCGCACGCTCCTTGATGATGAGGCCGTCGAGGAGCGGATTGTTCGCAGCGCGATAGATGACGCCGTAATCCAGCCCAAGCGCATGAAGGACGATCGACCCGACCTCCCAATTGGCGAAATGCCCGGAAATGAAGATAGCGGGCCTCTCGTCCTGGACGATTTCTTCAATCCGCTCGCGGCCGATCACCTCGACGCGAGGGTCGTCCGCATCGGGGTCGAATTTTTCAAGATGCGCGAATTCCGCCGTGGTGCGGCCGAGATTTTCCCAGACCTCGCGAATGATCGCATCCGCTTCGGCCTTCGTCATCCCGGGATAGGCGATCTGTAGATTGATTTTCGCGCGATGCGTGATCGGCGAGATCAGGGGGCCGATCGCGCGGCAAAAGCCGCCGGCGATGGACGAAGCCGCATCGACGCCGACCAGCCGGAAATAAAAGCCTAGCGCCAACGCCAGCGCAAATTCAACGCGATGGGCGATCGTCACCGGCCGGTTGTTGCGCGGGCCGGGGAGGGCGATTTCCTCATCTTGCGCCTGCGTCATCGCGCCCGCCTGATCGCCGCGAGCGCCGACAGGACAAGCCTTTCTGGATCATCGACGGTCATTTTCAATTTCGCGGTTTCAACGCCCTCGCGGTCGGCCGCCGCCAGCCGCACGTAATCCTTTTCTGTCGTCATCAACTGCGCATTTTCGTTTGCGGCCTGTTTTCGCAGGGCGCGAAGTTCCGACGGCGAATAAAGATGATGATCGGGGAAGGCGACCTTCGCGGCCAGCGCAAAGCCCTTCGCTTCAAGGCTTGAGAAAAATCGATCCGGAGCGCCGATCCCGCAGAACGCGACTAACTTTTTCGGCGTAATCGCTGTTTCGATTGTGGAAGAGGCGCGAAACACCGGGCGCGCGCCAAAATCGATTTTCGGTTCACCCTCGCCGACAATGACGACCGCGTCGGCGCGGCTGATCGCCCGCGCCAAAGGCTCGCGCAACGGGCCGGCCGGAAAGATGCGCCCATTGCCGCAAGGGTCCTTCGCGGCGACAAGAAGGATCGCAATATCCTTGGCGATCGCCTTGTTCTGAAATCCGTCATCCATGATGACGACATCGGCGCCCTTTGCCGCCGCCATCGCGCCAGCCGCCCGGTTTTTTGCAATCCAGGTCGGCGCCGCTGCGGAAAGCAGAAGCGGCTCATCGCCGACTTCCGCCGCTACATGCTGCGGGAGGACAAGCGCCGGCCCCTTCAGCGAGCCGCGATAGCCGCGCGAGAGAAAATGCGCCGTGACGCCGTTATCCTTCAGCAAACGCTGCAACATCAACGCGAAGGGGGTTTTGCCGACGCCGCCAAGGGTCGCGTTGCCGATGCAGATGACAGGCGCCGCAGCTTTTGCGGGAGACGAAAGCGCCGCGCGCAGGCGCTGGCCGCAATC
>JBGSLM010000045.1:0-18985 GCA_041740755.1 Parvularculaceae bacterium
TGCTGCCGCCGCTCGCCGGCTTTTCAATTTTCATCGCAATGGCGGCAGGTCTCGCCGTGCCCTATGTCGCGCTGTCATTTGTACCGGGTATCGCCGGCGCGCTGCCAAAGCCCGGCCCCTGGATGGTCCGCTTCCGGCAGATCCTTTCCTTCCCGGTCTTTGCCGCCGCCGCCTTTTTCCTCTGGGTGCTTTCGGCGCAGGCGGGGCAACGAGGCCTCGCTCTGGGCCTTTCCGGCCTGTTGATCGTCGCGATTGCGGCGCATCTGTGGGAGTGGGGCCGAAGCGCCGCCTGGGCGAAGATTGCCGCGGCTGCGATGCTCGCGCTGTCTCTTGTTCCGATCACGATGGTGAAACCGGCAGAAGCCGCGACAACGTCCGGCGCCATTGAATTTGATCCGGCGGACATAGAAGCGCGCCGTGCGGCGGGCGAGCCTCTTTTCATCGACTTCACCGCCGCTTGGTGCGTCACCTGTCAGATGAACAAGCTGACGGTCTTTTCCAATCCGGCGGTCAAGGCGGCGTTCCGGGAAAACGGCGTTGAATACATCACCGCCGACTGGACGAATCGCGACGCTGTGATTAAAGAGGCGCTCTCCGCGTTTGGCGCCAATGGCGTGCCGCTTTACGTATTTTATCCGACGGGCGGCGAGGCCATTGTGCTGTCGCAACCGTTGACTGTTAACGCCGTCATATCCACCCTGAATTCCGCCGCTAAAGGAGGTTGATCGATGCTGAAGCTTTCCCTGTTGACCGCCGCCGCAGCATTCGCTGCGACCGCTGCGCTTGCAGGCCCTGCAATCGATGCGAAAGCACCGTCGTTTTCAGGTCTTGCATCGAATGGCGAGGCGATCTCGCTCGACCAGTTCAAGGGAAAGACTGTCGTTCTCGAATGGACGAATGACGGATGCCCCTTCGTCCAGAAACACTACAGGACCGGCAACATGCAAAAGACGCAAAAATCCGCCGACGAGGCAGGGGCGGTCTGGATCACGGTTATATCGTCTGCGCCTGGCAAACAGGGGCACGCGGACGCGGCGCGCGCCAATCTACTGACGGAAGAGCGGGGCGCGGAGCCTGATTTTGTCCTCCTCGACCCTGAAGGGATCGTCGGCAAGGCGTATGGCGCCAAAACGACCCCGCAGATGGCGTTGATCGATAAGGACGGCGTGCTGCGCTATGCGGGAGCCATCGATGATAAACCCTCCGCCAATCACGCGAGCGTCGAGGGGGCGACCAATTATCTTCTGGCGGCGCTCGAAAGCGTCGAGACGGGAAAGCCGGTCGATGTGAAGGAAACCAAACCCTACGGCTGCAACGTCAAATACGAGTAAGCCTACCTGGCCGCGAGCGTCATCTGGTCCGGAACGGGCGAGCCGGCGTTAGGATCTGTCGCCTTCAGGGCGAAAATCGCCGTCACGGCGAGGGTGACGACAAGATTGCGGACGAGGCGGCCGGCGATGTGGCGGTTCTGGACTGTCATGCTCATGGCAGATGCATTTACTTTGCCAACATTAAAATCCGTTGATGCTGTTTCGTAAAATCCATATCAATCGTCTATTGCGTTGACCCTATCGGTTGCGGGGGCACGGCGGCTCAGGGTTAATGAAGCAATGACCGACATCACCAAAAGCAAAGCCTGGGGGCGCCTTGAAACGATTGCGTCCGGCCTCGTCGCAACGCGCACGATCGACCTGTTCGCCGGCGACCCTGCGCGCGCGGATGCGATGTCGATCGAGGCGGCGGGCCTCTATCTCGATTTCTCAAAAAACAGGGTTAGCGCCGCAGCGATGACCGCGCTTTTCGATCTGGCCCGCGAGGCGCGACTTTCGCCTGCGATTGCGGGGATGATGGCCGGCGAAAAGATCAATTCGACGGAGTGCCGGGCGGTCCTTCATGTGGCGCTGCGTGACTTCTCGGTGAGACGTTACCTCGTCGATGGCGAAGACGTCGCGCCGCTGATCGCTGCTGAACGCGCCAAGATGCAGGCGTTCGCGCAGCGATATGAGCGCGGTGAGCTGAAAGGCTTTTCCGGCGCGGCGATCGATACAATTGTCAATATCGGCATTGGCGGGTCTGATCTTGGGCCGCTGATGGCGGTCGAGGCGCTGCGGCCCTGCTGGCTGAAAGGAAGGCGCGCCTTCTTCGTTTCGAATATCGACGGCCAGCACCTTGCCGACACGCTGGCGGTTCTCGATCCCGCGCGGACCTTGTTCATCGTTGCGTCGAAGACATTCACGACGCAAGAGACGATGACGAATGCCGAAAGCGTCAGAACATGGTTGCTTTCAAAGGGCGCCGCGCCTTCCGATATCGCGAAGCACTTCATCGCTCTCTCGACGAATGCGAAAGCCGTTCGCGAATTCGGCGTTGCGCCGGAAAATATGTTCGAATTCTGGGATTGGGTCGGCGGGCGCTATTCGATGTGGTCGGCGATCGGTCTGTCGATCGCGCTCCAATGCGGATGGACTGCGTTCGAAGCGATGCTGAAAGGCGCGCACGAAATGGATGCGCACTTCACTAGCGCGCCGGTCGAAAGGAACATGCCGGCGATCTTGGCGCTAATCGGCGTCTGGAATCGCAATTTCATGAGAGCGGCGTCGCATGCCATTCTTCCCTATGACCAGCATCTCCACCGCCTGCCGTCGTTTCTTCAGCAGCTCGATATGGAATCGAACGGCAAATCTGTGACGAAGGACGGCGGTAAAGCATCCTGCGCAACAGGGCCGGTGATTTTCGGCGAGCCCGGGACCAACGGCCAGCACGCCTTTTATCAACTCATTCATCAGGGCACGGATATTATCGCCTGCGATTTCATCGCGGCAGCAAAGACTGCTTCGCCCCTGTCCGATCATCATGAAAAGCTGCTCGCCAACTTTCTCGCGCAGACCGAAGCTTTGATGCTCGGAAAGGACGAGCAAGCCGTGCGCGCCGAGCTTGCCGCAGAAGGAATGAGCGCCGGCGCCATCGACCGCCGTGCGCCGCACAAGATATTTTCTGGATCGCGCCCGACGAACTCGATCTTGATGGAGAAGCTCTCGCCGCAAGCGCTCGGTGCGCTCATCGCGCTTTATGAGCACAAGGTTTTCTGTCAGGGCGTCATTTGGGACATCAATTCATTTGACCAGTGGGGCGTCGAGCTGGGCAAGGCGCTGGCGAAGAAGATTTTGCCGGAAATCGCAGCGCTCGGTGAGGCGAAAGCGGCGCCCGTCGGGCATGACGCGTCGACGCGGCGCCTTATCGAGCGGATTAACGCGTTGCGCGCGAAATAGGGGACAGCAGTATGCTCAGAAAAACGATAATCGCGGCGCTCGCGGCCTTCGCGCTGACCGCCTGCGACAGCCAGGAATCAAAGCCTGTCTCAGCGCCTCCTCAAGAGGATGCGGCGAGCGATGCGCAAATTTCAGAAGAAACGCGCGCCGTTGAAGAGACGATTGCTGACGCGCCTGCGGCTCCGGTTGAAACGCTTGCGGACAGCATAATTTGGCCATCGACGAGCCTTCGCGCAAAGATCGTCACGTCTAAGGGAGACATGCTCGTCGATCTCTATCGGGACGCCGCGCCGAAGACGGTCGCCAATTTCGTGCAATATGCGAAGGATGGCCATTATGACCGCCTCATCATCCACCGCGTCGTGCCGGGCTTCGTCATCCAGGGCGGCGGCTACAATAAATATTGGACTGAGCGTACGACGCGCGATCCGGTTCCTTATGAAGGCGATAACGGCCTAAGAAACTACCGCACGACGCTCGCCATGGCGCGCACCGCTGACCCCGATAGCGCGACGTCGCAATGGTATGTGAACCTTCAGGACAATAACGATCAGCTCGACCATTTCGTGAACGATCTTGGTCCCCGTTACGGCTATGCGGTCTTCGGCCGTGTCGTCGAAGGGATGGCGGTCGCCGACGCGATCGGGAAGCTGCGGACCGGGGCGGGAGGGCCGTTCCCGTCCGAGGTTCCGGTCGAGACAGTCACGATCAGCCGCGTCGATATGATCGAGGGTCCGGAATAGCGGCGCGTTGCGCGGCTGCGCGCCATCAGCTATCTCCGCGACCATGGTCAAAAAAGACAAACCGCACAAACCCAAAGCGCGAGTTCCCCGCGGCTTTCGCGACCGATTCGGCGTGGAGATCGCCGCCGAGCGCGACATGCTGGCGCGCATTTCCGCCGTCTACGAATCGTTTGGTTTCGACCCGCTCGAAACTCCGGCGTTCGAATACACGGATGCGCTCGGCAAATTCCTTCCTGACATCGACCGGCCGAACCAGGGCGTCTTCTCGCTTCAGGACGATGACGAACAGTGGATGAGCTTGCGCTATGACCTGACGGCGCCGCTCGCGCGCTATGTCGCCGAACATTATGACGCGCTCGCAAAGCCGTTTCGCCGCTACGCTGTCGGTCCCGTCTGGCGTAACGAAAAGCCCGGACCGGGGCGCTTTCGCCAGTTCACGCAGTGCGACGCGGATACGGTCGGCGCGCCCGCGCCCCATGCGGATGTCGAATGTGTCGTGATGCTCGGGCGAGCGCTCGAAGCGGCGGGACTTGAGCGCGGCGATTTTCAAATCCGCATCAACGACCGCAATGTGTTGACCGGTCTTCTCGAATCGCTTGGCCTTGATGGCGAGGCGCAAGCGGAAAAGCGGACGGGCGTTCTGCGCGCGATGGACAAGCTCGACCGCCTCGGCGTTCACGGCGTACGCGCGCTTTTGGGACCGGGCCGCAAGGACGAAAGCGGCGATTACACTGACGGCGCAAAACTGGCGGATTCGGACATCGATCGCGTGATGGCGTTCATGGCTGCAACGGCGCCGACCAATGCCGAGACCTGCAAGCGCCTTGCGGATGTCATCGGCGCAACGCCCTCCGGCGCGAAAGGCGTCGAAACGCTGTCGGCGATGGCCGCGCAATTGCGTGCGATCGGCATCGACGATGCTCGCGCAAAGATCGACCTCTCGGTCATTCGCGGCCTTGAATACTATACTGGACCCGTCTTCGAAGCAGAGCTCCTCGCCGAACTGAAAGACGATAAGGGCCGGCCGGTGCGATTTGGCTCCGTCGCATCGGGCGGACGCTATGACGGGCTTGTCGAGCGTTTCAAAGGCGTTGAAGTTCCGGCGGTCGGCGTGTCGGTCGGCGTCTCGCGTCTCCTTGCGGCGCTCGATTTGAAGAGCGGCGCGCGCGCGGAAGCGATCGGCCCGGTTGTTATTCTCGCTCTTGAAAATGATCAGATGGCGGATTATCAGGCGATGGCGGCGGAATTGCGCGCCGCCGGCGTGCGCGCTGAGGTGTATGTCGGCGGCTCCGGCATGAAAGCGCAGATGAAATATGCCGACAAACGCGCGTCGCCGGTCACGGTCATCATCGGCGACGAAGAGCGTCAAAAAGGCGAAGTGACAATCAAGGACATGCGCCTTGGATCCGAGCTGTCGAAGAAAATCGACGACAACGCCGAATGGCGCGAGTCGCATGCGGCGCAGCAACGCGTCCCCCGCGCGAGACTGGTTGAAGAAGTAAAGCGTGCGCTGAAACGGGTTTAACGAAAGGGCTATTCGCGTGAAGTTGAAATTCCTCGCCGCCGGGCTGCTCCTTTCGACCGCCGCGAACGCGGCGCCGCTCGAAGACGCGATGCTTGAGGCAACGGCCCGCGCGATCCATGAAAAAGTCATGGCGCTCGACACCCATGTCGATATTCCGCTCGACTATGCGACCGCCGCGACCGATCCTGGCGGCTTCACCAAGGGACAGGTCGATCTGCCGAAAATGCGCGCGGGCGGGCTCGATGCGGCGTTTTTCATCGTCTATACGCCGCAAGGTCCGTTGACGGATGAAGGCTACAAGGCGGCCTATGGCGTCGCCTTTACGCGCCTTTCCGCAATCCATCGCTTCGCTGGCGCCTATCCGAAAGAAATCGGGCTCGCGACGAGCGCCGCTGATGCGCGCAAGATCGCGAAAACGGGCCGCGAGGTCGCCTTTATCGGCATGGAAAACTCATTCCCCCTCGGGCCAGCGCCGACGCAGGCGGATATCGACCGTCTTCACCGCGACGGCGTCCGCTACGCCGGCGTCACCCATTTCGGCCACAACCAGTTCGGCGATTCTTCCAATCCGAATAAGGATGCAGGCGATGCGGATGAAAAATGGGGCGGCCTGTCGCCGAAGGGCGCCGAACTTGTCGCCATGCTCAATCGCGCCGGGATCATGGTCGATGTCTCGCATGCAGGGCGAAAGACGATGATGCAGGCGATTGCAGCGTCCAATGCGCCGATCATTGCGTCGCATTCGGGCGTTAAAGCGGTCGCCGACACGCCGCGCAATCTCGACGATGAGCAGTTGAAAGCGCTCGCCGTAAATGGAGGCGTCGTTCAGATCGTCGCGCTCGACGTTTACGTGAAACCGTTGAATGACGCGCAAAAGGCGTATCAGGAAAAAATCCGCAAGGAGATGGGGCTGGAAACGTCCGCCGCGCGCGCGGCGATGAGCCCGGAAGTCGAAGCGGACTATGATAAGCGCATGGAAGGCGTGTGGGATATTTCGGCCCGCGCAACCGTTGCCGACTTCGTCGATCACATCGACCATGCGGTCAAAATCGCCGGCGTCGATCATGTCGGCATCGCTTCCGATTTCGACGGCGGCGGCGGGATCGTTGGTTGGGCGGACGCAAGCGAAACCTTGAACGTCACGCGCGAGCTGGTAAAGCGCGGCTACAGTGAAGCGGATATCGAAAAAATATGGAGCGGAAACCTGCTTCGCGTGCTGTCGGACGTCGAGAGGGTTGCGGCGGCGCTCGTCAAGGAAGCGAAGTAACCGCTACGCCGCGCGGAGCTTTTTCAGCACCAGCGATTTTTTCGGCGGCTCGCCGCCGGGGCCGCGTTCAACGCCAAGCTGCGCCCGTTCGATAATGTCGCGCGCGAGCATCGGCGCTTCCGAGCGGAACAGCGTTTTGCCTTCGGCGTCGACATAGATGACGAAGAATCCTTCTTCGGCGTTCATCGCGTGACGCAGCAGCGACGCGTCGAGCCAGTCCATCTGCTCGCCGTTCTTGGTTGGGCGCGCCTGGCCATAGACTTCGATGACCGATACATCCTCGCGGATCAGTGCGGCGATCGCGGGTTTCAGCAAACGCCGCTGCATGCGGCAGGCGTTATGGTTGGCGGTCGGCCCGATGATGAAGAGCGTGTTTTTCGGTGAAAAACGCTTCGGCTCAGCCTCGCGGATCGCCGCCCTGATGTCGGGCAGGGGCAAGGGTCCGCGCGCGGCGAAATATGCGATCGCGCCGAAAATGATGCAGGTCGCCAGGATGAGCAGCGTCAGCCCCATGCGACAACCCTAGTCAAACGTCGTTGACGACGCGTTAACGAAATTCCCACAGGGGCGGTAAGCCGCTCGAAGTCGCTGATTTTGTTGGGAGTTCGAAACGCCGGCGCATCAGTAAAGCGGCTTTGGGAGACTGCGCCGCCAGGCGATTGTCCGCTTTATCCCCTCGGCGAGCGTCGTTTTCGGGTCATAGCCGAGGATCGACCGGGCTTTGGAGATATCCGCCCAGGTTCGCTCGACATCGCCCTTCTGCATGCTCTTGAAGACCTTTTTCGCCTCGATCCCAAGCTCTTTCTCAAGCATCGAGACAAGCGTCATCAGCTCTTCGGGACGATCATTGCCGAGATTGAAAACGCGGTGCCCCTGATCGGCCTCTCCGGGAGGCTTTTCCATGGCGGCGAGAACGCCGGCGACAATGTCGTCGATGTAGGTGAAATCGCGGCCCATGCGGCCCTCGTTGAAGATCTCGATCGGCTCGCCCTTCAACATCTTCTCGGTAAAGATGAGATAGGCCATGTCCGGGCGTCCCCATGGTCCGTATACGGTAAAAAAGCGAAGTCCCGTCAGCGGCATCGCGTAAAGCCGGGCGTAGGATTCCGACATCGCCTCGTTCGCTTTTTTTGTTGCGCCATAGAATGAAACCGGCGCATCGGTGCGGTCATCTTCGGAAAACGGCGTCTTCTTGTTGGCGCCGTAGACCGAGGATGACGACGCGTACACAAGGTGCGGAACGCTGACCTGGCGTCCAAGCTCCAGCAGCGACAGGTGCCCGTCGAGATTGGAGCGCGCGTAAGCGAATGGATTGTCGATCGAATAACGAACGCCCGCCTGCGCCGCGAGGTGAATGATCGCCTCGAACCGGCCGAATGCGGCGCGCGTCAGCGCATCGTAATCCGCGATGTCGATTTCATGGAAGGAAAAGCCGCCGCGAGGGACAAGGCGGGCAAGCCGCGCACGCTTTAGCGCAACCGGGTAGTAGTCGTTAACGTTATCGATCCCGACGACTTCGTCGCCGCGATCGAGGAGGGCGGCTGAAACCGCCGCGCCGATGAAGCCTGCCGCTCCCGTCACCAAAACGCGCATCGAATATCCGCCAGTTTAGAAAACGCCTGTCCTATCGCTCCCCGGCAGGCCTAGTCAGCATCTCGTCATGGAGGCCCTCAGGAAGCGCCCGCCGTCTATGCAACATAAGCGCCGCAACCGCCAGCATGGCGAGGGCTATGCCGTAGAAAGCGAGGGCGGGGTCGGCGCCCGTATTGGTGATGGCGAGCGTCGCTAACGAACCCGGCATGGCGAAAATAGCGTTTGCAAATACGCCTGCGGCCATGATGCGGGCGCGCACCTGCGCCGGCGCCCGGCGTTGCACCGCCGCCTGAAGGGGCGCGATGTAAACGCCCATCAATGCTGACGTCGCAATGAACAAAAAGACCAGCATCAGGCCCTGCGGCGTAAGGAACAGCTCCTTGCTGGACAATGCTTCGCCGGGCGGGGCGGCGACGAGAGGCGTCAGCGCCGCAATCAAGATTGCGAACACGCCTGCCCCAAAAACGGACGCCGCAGAATATCCAAGACCCGACCGACCCTTGGCCAAACCTGCGGCGAAGATTGCGCCGACCCCGGCGCCGATTGCGAAAAGTCCATTCAGGATGGTTGCAACGAAGGCGTCTGCGTTGAGAGAATCGCGTGCGTAGAGCGGCGTGATGACCGTGACGGCCGTCGATAAAAGGAAGAATACCGCGACGCCGATCAGCGGCGGCGCAACGCCGCGCGATGAACGCACGAAACCCGCCATGCGGAAGACTTGCGCGAACCAGTTGAAATCGATCTTCAGATCAGGATCGTTCGCGGCGGCCCTAAGCGTGCGCAGCGACGCGAGCCACCCGATGGTCGACGCCGATACGAGAACGATGCCGACAAGCATCCGCCCGTCCTCGCGCACGATAAGCGATCCGCCGACCATGTAGCCGATGAGGATGAAGGAATAGAGGCCGGCGTTGCAAAGGCCATTCCCGCGTAAAAGTTCGTCCACGGCGAGATATTTCGGCATGGCGCTCGTCCGGACCGGCGAAAAGAAAGCCGATTGCGCGCCCATCGCGAACAACATCGCTATCGCCAAAATGCCGGCGCCGCTCATGAACGCCGCCGCCACCGTAATCATCAGGATGATCTCGACGAATTTCGTCCGCCGGAACATCATCGACGTTTCGTACTTGTCTGCGAGCTGGCCCGACAGCGGCGAGAAAACCATGATTGCGAAAGGAAGAAGCGCGCCGATAAACGGCATTGCGTTGTCGGGCTTGCCGAAGCTTGGCGCCGCGATGACGCCGTAGGGAACGCCGATCAGCAACGACTGGCGCAGCACATTGTCCGCGAAAGTGCCGAACGACAGCGCGACCCACATCGGCCAGAAGCGACGCTGCAAAAAGAGCGGCGGCGATTGGCCCATTGCGTTTAGCGAGCTCCCTGCATGTCGCGTTCGTCATCCCCCTCGCGCCGCACCGGCGCCCGCTTTGAAACGGGATCAGGCAGCGGCGGATGAAGCACATCGGGCGCTTCCCGTCCAATCAGTTCTAGGGACCGCCGTTCGATCGTTTCTTCAAGCCGGGCCATGAAGATTTCCTTCTCAAGGCCGGCAGGAATAGGATCCAGAAATTCGATCACGGCCTCTCCGGGGACCAGGCGCCAGTCCTGTTGCGGCCAGTGGCGGCCCAGATTGGTCGCGACCGGAATGGAGGGACAGCCACAGGCGGCGTACATGTGAAAGACGCCGCGCTTGTAGCGATAGCGCTCCCCGACGGGCGCAAGATGACCTTCGGGGTAGATTAGAATGCGTCGTCCATGCGCCTGTGCGCTTTTCAACTCATCATCGACCAGGCGCGCCCTCGCATAGGCGCCGCCGCAATTGTCGACGACGATCGCGCCCATCTTCCTCAGAATGCCGCCGAGCAGCGGAAATTTTTCGAGATGGTCGCCAGTGACGAATGCGAGATCGTAGAACTGCGAGAACATGACGATCCCATCGCCCCAGCTTTGATGCTTCGCCGCGATGATGCAGGGTCCGTCGGGCAGGCGTTCCTTGCCGATCACCTTCACTTTGACGCCGCCGATCCATCGCAACCAGAACTGCATTGTGCGCGTGTAGGCGAGAATCCACGCCATCACCGGCTTTCTGCTCGGAATCAAAATCAGCGGCGCTGTTGTCAATGCAAAAAAGACGGACGTAATCCAATAGGCGATCAGAAACAGAACATTGCGCATCGGAAAAGCCTTTGAAACTGGGGGTTAACGGATTGGCGCGCGCATCACGGCGAGCGCCGCCGTCACGAGGTCGTTGGCGTATTGCGACAACGGGCCTTCAATGCGGCCGTAATGAATTTGCAGCGCTGTCTGGAGAACGACGCCGAGCGCCATGCCGGCGACGAAGCCGGGCTCTCCCCGCGCGATCTCGCGCCGGTTCATTGCGCCGATGATGATGTCTTCTACTGCGACAACCGGATTGTCGACGCCTTCCGGCGACGGCAGAAATCTGTGCGCATAGAGGAGATGAAACGTGAAGAGCGGAAAATTTTCGTCCGCCGTCTCGCAATAGGCGTCGACAATTGCGCCGGTCTGTTCAGCGATGCCGCGCTTTGATTTCGCCGCGTTACGGATGAGCGTTGCAAGGCGGGTGTGAATGGAAAGAAACATCGCTGCGGCGAGGTCGTCTTTCGAATCGAAATGACGGTAGATCGAGCCCTCCGCAACGCCTGCAGCAGCTGCGATCTCGCGTGTTGTCGCAGCGTCGACTCCGCGCTCAACGAAAAGGCTGAGCGCCGCCCGCTCGATACGCTCGCGTGCGCCCGGCGCCTGTTGCAAGGGAGCATCCGCTGCTGACTGTTTCCTTTTCGCCGCCATCGATCGACCCTCGCGGGTTAGTGAGTGAGCGCTCACTCACATAAGGGGTCGGCGCACCCGCGTCAAGGCGGGATCGTCGGATTTCGCCTCTCCGGCGAAAATTATCATGTAAAAACAACTATTAGGACCGACGGAATTTCCGCCGCCGCGCGTTTAAAGGCGTGAGTGCTGGCCCAACCAGCGCTCACGGCTCTTTGACAAGTAAAGATTGACCTTGGAATGCGGCGGCGACGGCGCCGCGCGGCGGATATTGAGCGAAATGCGGATAATTCAATTGGCGGGCGATTTCATCGCTTCAGCAATTCGCGCTGCACAACGAAAAAGCCGAGCGCGAGCGGCAGGCCGAGCGAAAGCCCGCGATAGAAAAGACCGCCAGTGAAGGAGGCTTCAACGCCATGGCCGAGCGACGCAAGCGCTGCGAGCAGCCCCGCCTCGAAAGAGCCAAGACCCATCGGCGTCGGCGCAATTGTCGCCGCAAGCGAGGCCAGACTGACAGCGATGACGGATGCGAAGAATGAGACGCCTGCGCCAAGCGCCTGAAACGCAATCCACAACGTTAAGCAGTCGAGAAGCCGCACGATCGACTGAAGGCCGAGGCAGGCAGCGAACAGCCCGCGCTCGACATAGATGAGCCTCAGCGCCGTTACGATCGTTTCGCTCGCTTTTGCAATCGCGCTAAAGGGCGACTTCCCCTTGTTTTGCGACGCCGCCATAAGCGCTCCGACCACGACCAGCAGCAGGATGCTCGCCAGCGCGATATAGTAAACATCCGAGACGTTCACGGAAAATTCGCCGAGGGGGCCGCCGCGAAAGGCGATGTAGGCGAGCGAGGCCGCTGCAAAAATCACAAACGAGAGGATGGACGAAGCGCCGCCGAAGACGAACGTCGTGAACGCGTCCGCCGCTGAAACCCCGCGCCTCGTCAGCGCGTGGACGAGGAAAACGGCGCCCGAGACGCCGGCGGATGGAACCGCCTGATCGGCAAACAGCTTGCCGATGCTCAAAACGAACAGATCGCCGCCCCGAACCGGGCTTTTACGGCGTGCGAGAACAAGCGCCCAAACGAGCGCCTGTGTCAGGAAGGCGAGCGCCTGGGCGACGAGTGCGAGGCCGATCCAGCGCATATCGGTCTTGAGGAGGGTTTGCGCAAAAGCGCCGATATCGCCGACGTGAAGGACGAAAGCGACTAACCCCGTCAGTGCGACCGCGCCGACAATCAGTCCGGCTATGCGCGGCCGTCTGGCGCGCAAACTCTCGCCGCCTGCGCCTGCGCCGGTTTCGGCGTTGTGATCTTCTGCGTCCTGCATTCGCGAATTCGCCTGCGCGAGCTGTAGTTTGCTATTACATGCTATTCAGCGTCTTACACGGTTGGACGTTGGCGTGCGAAAGCTCACGGTCCCGCTTGACTTGGAGACCTTGCGCCCCAAATCTTCAAGGAGGCGCTGAATGCAAGGGGATTTAGCCCGGCGCCGCTTGATCTTCGTCAAATGCTTTCCGGGAGCCATGCGCCATAATTGGCGGCGCCCGCGAACAGGGAGGAAGCGTCATGTCAGTCAAAAAGATTTTCGCACCGATCCAGAATGCCGAGACGGCGGAGACAACGCTGAAAGCTGCGATCGCTCTTGCGCGCAGGCACAAAGGGCATATCGACGCGCTTCATATCCGTCAGCGCCCCAATGTTCCCGCTGGCGGTTATTATCCGGTCGGCGTCGTCTTCGTTGACGAGCATCTCTCCGAACTGAAAGACGCGCTCGAAGCGGAAGCAGCGAGACTGAAGGAAATCTTCGACCGCGTGATGAACGAAGGCGGCGTGCGCATTCTCGCCGCCGGCGCTCATCGCGACGATTCCGGCGCGACGGCGTCCTGGCGCGATCAGCAGGGAATTCTTCCGTTCGATCTCTCGGCCGCCGCGCGCGTCGCCGACATCATCGTCTTTGGACGCGGCGAAGGCGACCTCCCTTTTCCGGACGCAAGTCTCATTGAAGAAGCGATCTTTCAGTCTGGCCGCCCGGTTCTGGTTGCGCCCGCCGGCAAGCTGGAGCGAACGCCGCGCCGCATTCTTGTCGCTTGGAACGGCGGCCGCGAGGCGGCGCGTGCGCTCTCGTCGGCGATGCCGCTTTTCGAAGAGACCGACGCCGCGCTTGTCATTTCGATCGGCAACATGCCGTCCGATCTTGAAGGGCCCGAGAAAGCGGCGGAACTGTTGCGCCTTCACGGCGTCAAGGCGGAAGCCAAGCGCCGCGCGCCAGAGGGGAACGCCGCATCAGAGGACGAACTTGTCGCCGTCGCGCGCGAATGGCGCGCCGATCTCATCGTCATGGGCGCTTATTCGCATTCGCGCTGGCGCGAGCTGATCCTTGGCGGGTTCACAAGAAAACTTCTGAAGCGGACGGAATTTCCATTGTTCCTCGCGCATTAGGCTGAGTGACATTATGGACGCGGCGCGAGGAATCTGGGTCTATATGCGCCGTGACCAAGGCCGAATTCAAAATAGCCGTCCGCGTCTATTATGAAGACACCGATTTTTCGGGGGTCGTCTACCACGCGCGTTACCTGCATTTTTTCGAACGCGGACGCACCGAGGCGCTTCGCTCTTGCGATATTTCGCATACGGATCTTCTGGCGCGGGATGAGCCGCTCGCTTTTGCAGTCCGCAAAATGACGACGGAATGGATCTCGCCGGCCCGGATCGACGACGTGCTTGAAGTGACGACGCGCTTTCTCGATGTCAAAGGCGCAAGAATGCTGATCGAGCAGGAAATCCGCCGCGGTGAAATCTTGGTCTCCAAAGCTGATGTCGAGGCCGCCTGCATGAATCTTTCAGGCAAGCCGCGGCGGCTTCCGCTTGCGATCATTGCCCGCTTTGGTCTCGGGACCGGTTAACTTTTTAGCTCAACCAGGGCGGGCGCCCATTAAACTTCCGAAAGCCGCACGCGGCATCGCCAAAGTCTTTGCCGGTTCGGGCGGAAGCCGCTATCAGGTTACGAAATCACGGGCTACCGGCGGGCTGCTTTCCAGCGGTTCCGCCGCGGCGCTTTTTGCGTGCGTCCTTTCGGACGCCCCAAAAAGGTCGCACTACAAGAGTAACAGGGCGCCTTGTCCGGCGCCGCCTTGGCAGGTCTGAGGGAAACGCGAGAGGGGTTTTAGACCATGGAAGCAGAAGTCGCCGCAGCGGCGGGCGCAACGATCGGCGGGGAATTCAGCCTTTTAAGCCTCTTTCTGTCGGCGGGCCTCGTCGTCAAGGTCGTCATGGGAATTCTCATTTTCTCTTCGATCTGGTCGTGGGCGGTCATCATCGACAAATCGCTTCTGTTTGGACGGCTGAAAATCAAATCGGCGCGGTTCGAAGACGCTTTCTGGTCTGGCCGGCCGCTCGATGAGTTGTTCCGCAAAATGGGCGACAAGGGCGATCACCCTATGGCGCGCGTTTTCTCGGCCGGCATGACCGAATGGCAGCGCGCCAAGGACGTCGGCCGCACGGAAGGCCTCGTCGCCGGCGCGAAAGACCGTATCGACAAGGTGATGAATGTCGTCGTCAGCCGCGAGCTTGAAGGCGCGGAACGTAATCTCGGCGTCCTCGCGACGATCGGATCTGCTGCGCCTTTCGTCGGCCTGCTCGGCACGGTCTGGGGCATCATGACGGCGTTTCAGGCGATCGCCGCGACCAAAGACACCAATCTCGCCGTCGTCGCCCCCGGCATCGCCGAAGCGCTTTTTGCGACCGCCCTCGGTCTTCTGGCTGCGATTCCCGCTGTCGTCGGTTACAACCGCTATTCGGCGGCTCTTAATTCATACGCAGTGCGGCTTCAGGGATTTGCGGATGAATTCTCCGCGATCTTGTCGCGACAGCTTGATGAAAGGGCGCGCTGATGGGCGTCTCAATGGGCGGCGGCTCGAACCGGCGGCAGCCCGGACGCACGAAGATGATGTCGGAAATAAACGTGACGCCGCTTGTCGACGTTATGTTGGTTCTGCTGATCGTGTTCATGGTGGCGGCGCCCTTGCTAACCGTCGGCGTCGCCGTCGATCTGCCCGAGACGGCGGCGCAGCCGATTCCAGAACAGGGCGAGCCGTTGACGGTGACGATCACCGGCGACGGCACGATATTCGTTCAGGAAACGGCGGTCGAAATCGACAGCCTCGTCCCGCAACTCGAAGCGATTGCGACCGCAGGATATGATCAGCGCATCTATATCCGCGGCGATCAGGCGCGCACCTATGGCGAAGTCGTTCGCGTGATGGGCAAAATCAATGCGGCGGGATTTCGTCGCATCGGCCTCGTCACTGACCGGGAACTGGAATGACGCGGGGCGCGTAATCCGGCCCCTTTAAGGTAGTCATGCGTTTCGGCGTCCTCTTTTCTGTTCTGCTTCACGCCGGCGCGGTGGGCCTTGCGTTTATTTCGCTGCCCCAATTCATGCGCACGAAGGTCGTCGAGGCGCCGGTAATTCCGGTCGAACTGATTCGTGAAGCCGAACTTGCGGAACGGACCAGCGTTCCCGCCGCCGCGCCAAAGCCCAAACCCAAACCCGAAAAGCCGCCTGAACTTCCAAAGCCCAAGGCGGAGGAACTGAAGCCAAAGCCCAAGGCCGAGCCTGAACCAGCGCCAAAGCCCGAGCCGAAAGCCGAAGAGAAGAAGCCAGAGCCAAAACCGGAGCTTCCCAAACCGAAGCCCGAGGCGAAGCCGAAACCGAAACAGGAAGATCTCGATCTCGACGCGCTGTCGGCCCTCGTCGACAAGTCGCGCAAGAGCGAGCCCGCATCGGATGCCGATTCGGATGTCGCGCTCGAAGCCGACAGCGCGCGCCCTGCAATCGGCGCTGGCGACCGTCTGACCGCGAGCGAGATCGACAAGATGCGCGCTGCGGTTTCGCGGTGTTGGAATGTCGGCGCCACGGTCGGTGCGCCCGATCCTCAAACGCTCGTCGTGATTGTCGATATCGACCTAAATCTGGACGGGACGCTCGCCCGCCCTCCGCGCGTCGCCAATGCGCTGGAAATCAATCTCTCGGGAAACCGGTTCTGGAAGGTTGCGGAACAAAACGCCGTGCGCGCCGTTCAAGCGTGCGCCCCTTATGACTTTTTCGACAGGGGGCGGTATCAGGAATGGAAAGAGTTTCAGATCGGATTTGATCCGGCGACGATGGCGGGATTCTAAAGCTGTTTTCACCTCGCGGCGCCTTATTTCCGCGCCGCGAAGCATCTAGGGTCCGACGCGATTTACGAAAAGTGCGAACAGGAAGCGATATGATCAGACAGGCGTTAACAGCAATCTTTGCAGCGTTGATCGGGCTCTGGGCTGCGCCCGCCGACGCGCGGGTCAGGATCGATATCACGCAGGGCAATGTCGAACCGATGCCGGTCGCAGTCCCCGATTTTATGGGCGGCGGCGGCCAGCTCTCGGGCCTTGGGCGCGACATCACCGGCGTCATCATGGCCGACCTCGACCGCTCGGGTCTATTCAGCGTTATCGATCAGCGGGCCTATGTCGAGAAACTGGGCAGCGTCGATGTTCGTCCGCGCTTTCCCGACTGGCGCATCATCAACGCGCAAGTGCTTGTCGTCGGCGAAGTGCGCCAGACGCCGGACGGGCGCATCGAAGTCGCAACGCGCGTCTGGGACGTCTATTCCAATGAACAGCTCGGCGCGGTGTCGTTCAAAACGCCGGCCGACAATTGGCGGCGCGCCGCGCACAAGGTCGCAGATTTCGTCTACAAATCGCTGACGGGCGAGGATGGTTATTTCGACACGCGCGTCGTTTTCGTTCATGAAACCGGGCCGAAGGAAAAGCGCAACAAACGCCTGATGATCATGGATCAGGACGGCGCCAATCCGGTGCTCCTCACCGACGGCCTCAACTATCAGGCGCTGACGCCGCGCTTCTCGCCGACGCAGCAGCAGATCACCTACATGGCGATGTTCGATAACCGGCCGGGCCAAGTCTATCTCTTCAATATCGAAACCGGCGAGCAGGAACAGCTCGGCACGTTCCGAGGCATGACCTTCGCGCCGCGCTTCACGCCGGACGGCACGCGCGTTTTGATGTCGATGGAGCGGGCGGGAAATTCCGACGTCTTCATGATGGAGCTTGCGACGCGGCGGCTGACGCGGCTGACCGATAGTCCTGGCATCGATACCTCGCCCACCATGTCGCCGGACGGGCGGCGCGTCGCTTTCACTTCGGACCGAGGCGGCGCCGAGCAGATCTATGTGATGAATGCCGACGGCTCATCGCCGAAGCGGATCACCTTCGGACAGGGCCGATACCAGACGCCGGTCTGGTCTCCGCGCGGCGACCTGATCGCGTTCACACGGCTCTACCAAGGGCGCTTTTATATCGGCGTCATCCGTCCAGACGGCACGGGGGAGCGCCTCTTGACTGAGAGCTATCTCGACGAAGGTCCGACCTGGTCGCCGAACGGCCGCGTCCTGATGTTCTTCCGCGAAGCCTCGCCCGGCGCCGGCCCGACCCTCTGGTCGGTCGATCTGACCGGGCGCAACCTCCGAAGGGTGAGGACGCCTGGCGATTCATCCGACCCCGCCTGGTCGCCGCCGTTACCGTAGTTGCAGGAGGGGCGAATTTTCCCCTCTGACGCTTTTTTCATTTTGATGCCGGATCAGTCCCGCTTGATCGCTGTTCCGGACCTCTCTACGGTCAACAGAATCGGTGCGCTGTCAGTCAATTTTTAACGATTGTCAGTCAGCGTCCCGGCAGGCGGCGAAAAAGGGCTGGTGGGCGCAAAAACCGCCATTCCGCCGTCACAAACTGAATCTATGAGGGGCTGAGCGGGGGCGCGCTCGCTTAGGGCCCGCACACCGAGTGGAGCACGAAGGAAAATGAACGTGAAAACATCAATGAAGCTGATCGGCGCGGTTGCGATCATGGCGCTCGCCGCCGCCTGTTCAAGCACCAAGTCGACGGGCCCGGATGTCGCCGCGACCGACAACGCAAATTCAGGCGTTTCGTCGAGCGTTGTCGCCGGCAGCCAGGACGACCTCGAACAAAATGTCGGCCACCGCGTTTTCTTCGGCTACGACCAATATTCGCTGACGCCGCAGGCGCAAACGACGCTCCAGCGTCAGGCCGAATTCCTTAAGCAATACTCGAACGTCCGCATCCAGGTTTCCGGCAATTGCGACGAACGCGGCACGCGAGAATACAACCTCGCGCTCGGCGCCCGCCGCGCCGAAGCGGCGCGCGCCTATCTCGTCAGCATGGGCGTCGATTCAGCGCGCATCACGACTGTCTCCTACGGCAAGGAGCGCCCGATCGATCCGCGCTCGACCGAGGAAGCCTGGTCGCTCAACCGGAACGCGACGTCGACCATCGTCACCGTCGGCGCGTAAGGGCTTAAAGCCTCGAATTTCGGAGGCGCGCCGGCGAACAGCCGGCGCGCTTTTTCTTTTTCGCCATGATTTTGACGCGCGGGCGGTTCATCGTAATATGCCTGAAATGCGCTGAGTAAGCCTCCCAGCAAAGGTTCATTTGTATGCGAATTGTTCGTCTGATTGCAGCATCACTAGGCGCCGCGGCCCTTCTCGCGTCTTCTCCTGCGTTTGCGGGAACAAAAGAGCGCATCGAGGCTCTCGAAGCGATCGTCGCGCAATTGCAGGCGGCGTCGCCCGCAGCGCTCGACTCGAATGCGAAAATCGACCGCCTCGAAGGCGAGGTGCGCTCGCTTACAGGCCGCGTCGAAGAGCTGACCCACGAACTTGAACAAACCCGCGCGCGGCTTGATTCCGTCAGCGCGGCTCTCGCCGGCGACATGGCGGGCGG
>JBGSLM010000046.1:0-8051 GCA_041740755.1 Parvularculaceae bacterium
GGCCGCGCAGGTTGACCTGGGCAGTACCGGTCGCGCCGTTCGACGTGTTGGCGCCCTGAGCCGCCAAAGCCTGTGGCAGGGTGTTGATGAGGTCTTCGGCGCGGGTGGTGCCGCGAATGTCGAATTCGACGTTGCCGATCGTGGTGACCGGGCTCGCCGTAACCGCATTGGCCGAAGGAATGCGCGAGCCGGTGACGATAATCTCGTCGTCGGCGGCCGCTTCATCCTGAGCGAGGGCAAGCGAGGGCATGCCGACACCCAGAAGCATGGTCGACGCTAACAGCGTCTTCCGGGATATACGTTGTGACAAGGTAGACCTCCAGTTTTGGATTTTATCGCCCGTTAGAACGACGTTTTTTTACGGCACACGTGCGGTACGTTGCCCGCCCCTCCGTCCGTGCGGCGACTTTGACTTTGCGGGCAGCCACACGTCAACGAAAGGAAGGGGCGGTTCATCGGATCAGGGTTGAGGTGTTGCGATAATGTCGCAATTCCTGCCACAGGCCTTAAAACAGGGTTAAAATTCCAGCATTTGCGGGGGTTTCTTGGTGTTTTGTTAAGGCGTCCGGAACGTGAAATTTCGATCTGCCGGCCCGGACTGGCCCTTCAACGGTCGATGCGCAATTTTCTCGGCCGAGTTTCTATTCAATTAGTTGATATTGTTAGCATTTTTCACGATTATCGCCGCGCGGACTTGAAAATTCGCCGGTGAAGCCGGATATCGGCGCCACAGAGGGCCATTTTTGTGACGCTGGAAAAAGCGAGACTGCTTGAGGAAGCCGCCCGCTTAACCAGCGTCGGCCGGCGCGCAGAGGCGATCGCCGCGTATCAACGCCTTCTGAAATTCGAACCCGGCAATGCCGACGTTTGGTATGATTTGGGGCTCCTCCTCCGCGCTGAAGGCCAGCCAGAGGCTGCGCTCGCCGCCTATCAGAAAGCTCTGGAACTCGGCGTCGCCAGCCCGGAAGAGGTGCGCCTCAACCGCGCGGTCATCCTCGCGGATGATTTGAGGCGGGAAGAAGAGGCAGAAGCTGAGCTTGGCGAGGCGCTGCAAATAAATCCGAATTACGTTCCAGCGGCGCTCAACATGGCGAACCTCAGGGAGGAGCGGGGACGCCGGGAAGAGGCGGCCGATCTTTATCGACGGATATTGCCCCCGGAGGACGGCTCAACGGCGCCGTTTCATGAATTGCGCCTGGAAGCGCTTGCGCGTCTTGCGCATCTCGATCCTCCGGCGACGGCGGATGATCCGGCGATTGCGCGTCTTGAATCTGCAGCGTCGCAACGCGCCATTGTCAGTCCCATAACGCGCGCCAATCTGTTTTATGCGCTTGGTCGCGTTCTTGACGCGCTTGGAGAATACGACCGCGCCTTTTCCGCCTACAGCGAAGCGAACAGATTCGTTCGCCGCGCGGGTCCCGCCTATGATCGTGCGCGTATTGTCCGCGAAGTTGATGCGCTTATCGCCGTTTTCGCAAAAGGGCGCACAGCGACGAGCGCTTCGCGTGCGCCCAAGCCAATATTTATTTGCGGCATGTTTCGCTCGGGATCGACGCTGGTTGAGCAGGCGCTCGCGGCGCATCCAAAGGTCACGCCCGGGGGCGAGCTTAACCTCCTCAATCGTATCGCCGATGTTGACTTGGCGCCCTATCCGAAAACGATCCGCACACTGAGCGACAGTGACGCCGCGCAAATTGCTCAGAAATACCTGGACGAAGTGGTTCGGCGGTTCCCGGACAGCGGACGCGCGGGGTCGATCGTCACGGACAAGCGTCCCGATAATTTTCTCAGAATCGGCCTGATCAAGCGTTTGTTTCCGGACGCGAAGATCGTGCACACGGTCCGAAATCCTGTCGATATTTGCCTCTCTGTCTATTTTCAGCACATCGACCAGGGGCTGGTCGGCTACGCGAGCGACCTTGCCGATTGCGGCCATTATTTCGGCCAGTATCGCCGGATGATGGCGCACTGGAAGTCCCTCTTTCCGGAGTCGATTTACGAGTTCGACTATGACCGCTTTGTCGCTGATCCAAGGCCGGAACTTCAAAATCTGCTGAAGTTTCTCGGCCTTGAATGGGAAGAGCGCTGCCTTGCTTTTCACGAGCTTCGCAATCCGGTGAAGACCGCAAGCTACTGGCAAGTCCGACGTCCGCTGTACCGGGAATCGTCAGGACGGCGGCGCCGCTATCAGGCGCATCTTGCGCCATTGCTTTCGGCGCTGCGTGAAGCGGGCGTCGACGCCGATTAGGCCGCTTCCGCGTCCATGACGGCGGCCGCAGCATTGACTGCGGCGGCGATGCGCAACGCGGCTTGAACCTGATCAGCGGTAAGGCCTGCCTTGCGGACGACTTTTTCATGACTGTCAAGGCACATGCCGCAACCATTGACCGCGGACACGGCGAGCGCCCAAAGCTCGAAGTCGACTTTTTCAACGCCCGGCGCACCGATAATGTTCATGCGGAGCTTCGCCGGCATTTTCTGGTATTCATCGGCCGACATCAGGTGCGTCGCGCGATAATAGACGTTGTTCATCGCCATGATCGCGGCGGCGGCCTTGGCGGCGGTTTTTGCTTCCGGCGAGAGTTTGTCGTCCGTCCACTGATTGACAGCGTCGATCACCGTTCGATTTCTGGCGCCGTAGGCGGATGCGAGAAACGCGCCGTATTTTTGCTGTTCAGAAAGGACGCTTTCGGCGGCGAGCGTCCCAAGGTTCAGCCGGATGTCCTTTGCGTAGTCCGGAATAGCGTCGCGGAGGGCGTCGAGACTCATGTCATTCTCCTGGTTTTCGGTCGCAAAAAAGGGCGCGCCGCGCATCGCCAGGCGCGCCCCGTCGTTCATTCACGTCCAACTAGAGCGTATCGCCGCCGATCGGGCGGTTACACGGGCAAAGCTCGTCCGTCTGCAGAGCGTCAAGGACGCGAAGGGTATCTTGCGGGTTGCGCCCGACGCTCAGATTGTTGACGTAGACATGCTGGATGACGTTGTTCGGGTCGACGACGAACGTCGCGCGAAGCGCAACGCCGGCTTCCGAGCGAATGCCAAGGCCGTCGATCAGCGCGCCGGTCGTATCGGCGAACTGCCATGCCGGGTGGCTCTTCAGATCGGCATGGTCGCGCCGCCAGGCAAGCTTGCAGAACTCGTTATCCGACGAGCCGCCGAGCACGATCGCATCACGATCTTCGAATTCCTTGGCGAGGCGGCCGAATTCGGCGATTTCCGTCGGGCAAACGAACGTGAAGTCTTTTGGATAAAAATAGATGACCTTCCATTTGCCGGGGAAGCTCTCCTGCGTCAGGTCCTCAAACGCAGACTTGCCGTTTTCTTCGTGACTGTTGAATTTCGGTTTGACGCCGACGACTTTGAAATCGGGAAGACGATCGCCCACTCCGAGCATGAATTTCTCCTCTACGGTTGATGCTGACGGCCACCGGTCGAAGCTCGCCGATGCGCCTTGCGGACGGTAAATAGGGCGGCCTTGCGGATTTATCAAATAGATAATATCTAATCGATAAATCAATTTTTCCGATAGCGTGCCAATCATGAACCCGTTGCCGACCCTCCGCCAGCTTCAGTTCTTTCTGGCGCTGGTGCGCCGGCAATCTTTTTCGAAGGCGGCGAGCGACTGCTTTGTCTCGCAGTCGACCCTGTCTTCTGCGATCAAGGAATTGGAGTCGGCGCTCGACCGGCAGCTTGTCGATCGGTCGACCCGCCAATTCTCGTTGACGCCTGCAGGAAAGGATGTCGCCGAGCGTTCCGCGAAAATACTTGCCGCCGCTGAAGATCTGGCGCGCTCGGTTGCGGCGAGAAAACCGCTGGAGGGTCCGTTCAATCTTGGCGTCATCCCGACAATCGCGCCATTTCTCCTGCCGTTGGCGGCGCCCGGACTTGCAAAAAAATTCCCGAAACTCGAACTCTTCCTGCGTGAGGATCTTACCGCGCCGCTCGCCGAGCGCCTCGCCGATGGGTCCCTTGATGCGGCGCTTTTAGCTTTTCCTTACGATCTGCCCGGCGCGGACTGGATTGAGATCGGCGAGGACCCGTTCCTGTTCGCAGCGCCTGCGGGAAGCCCTCTCGCCGCCCGCAAATCTCTCAATTCGGCGGATCTCAAGGAAGCGCATCTGCTTTTGCTCGAGGACGGTCATTGCATGCGGGAGCATGCGCTCGATGCATGCAAGCTGCGCCCCGACGATGTGTCAGGCGCGTTCGGCGCGACAAGTCTTTTCACGCTGATGCAAATGGTCCGCGCGGGTCTTGGCGCGACGCTGCTTCCTAAGATGGCGGTTGACGCAGGTCTTGCGTCCAACGCCGGACTTTGCGTCACGCCGCTTTCTGCGCCATCGCCAGCGCGACTGATCGGTCTCGCGTGGCGAAAGGGTTCCGGCAGGCGCGAAGATTGCGAACTTCTCGCCGATCATTTTCGCGACGCGCTTCTTGGAAGCGCGAATAAGGCTGACGGCGCCAAGGCTAATCGCTAAATATCCGTAGCAGGAGAAGCAGTCTCGGTCTGACCGGTGAAATCGAGCGGTGCGTGCTTGAGCGGCGCAATTTCTCCATTGTCCGAGAGCATCACGGCGATAGGCCGCGTCGAATAAAACTGCGTCAGAATGATCATGATCGTCACGGTGATCGGCACGGCGAGGAGCATTCCGGCGAACCCCCACAGCGTTCCCCAGACAGCGAGCGAAAGCAAAATCACCAACGGACTGAGATTGAGGCTCTTGCCGATCAGGCGCGGTTCAATCGCCGAACTCATGGTCTGTTCGGCGCCGACAAGCAGCACCAGCGCAAGCCCGGCTGTCTGAACGCCGCCGCCCTCCGGTTGGACGAGCGACAACACGACGGGAAGCGAGATCGCGCTGATCGCACCGACGATCGGAATGAAGTTCAGTGCGAATATAAGCAGCGCCCAAAAGCCGGCGAAATCGATCCCAACGAACATCATGATGAAGTAACTTACCGCCGCCGTAATAAGATTGGTGACGGTCTTCACGGTGATGTATTGGCGTACGAGCAAGGCGATATCGGCGATCGTTTCATTGACCGCTTTTCTTCGCTCAGGATCCTCGCTCAGTATATTGATTTTCCTGAAGATTCGCCCGCGCTCAAGGAGCATGAAAACCGTGTACAGAAAGATTGTCACCGAGCTGCCGGTGATCGACCTCACTACCGAGCCGATCTGCGACAGAACAGGATTGATCATCGACAGCGCCGCAGAACGCAGCTGGTCAACGCCGCCGACGAAGTCCTCAGGAAGTATGCCGGCCTCGTTGAGGTAGCGAATGCCGTCAGCGGTGAATTTGCGCAGACGCTCTTCGTACAGCGGCGCCGCGTCGAGGAGCGCCTCGACATTGTCGCGGATGATTTCGATGAAAAGGACGAATATCGAAACAATAAAAGCAAAAGCGAAAAGATAGCACAGCCAGTTCGGCATGAAGCGGCCGATAAGCGGCCCGCTCCGGATGGTCTCCTTCAGCGTGTAAATGAGAAAGCTCAAGAATCCGGCGATGACGAGCGGGATGAACACAGATCGGCCGGTGTACGCTATGAAAGCGATCAGCACCGCGAGGCCGAGGCCGTAGAATAGGCGCGCTGCGCCCTTCAGTCTAACGGCGACATCAGGGCGAAGCTGAATGTCCGCTTGCAACTCGCCGGCGCCGCTCATATCTCACTTCTCCTACAGAGTCGTCGCAAAGCCGCTAGGCTGATTTGACGGTGGACGCCAGATCGGCGGGCCGAAGCAAAGAGTTACGCCGAGAGGAGCATGAAGCAGCGCGAAATCGACTGGCGGTCGCCGCTTGCAGCGTTCGCGCCGCTCGCCGCTCACGACGGGGCGATGCTGCTCCATGGCGGGGACAGCGCGATCGGATCGAAATGGTCTTTCATTGCAGCGGCTCCCGAAATGACGGTTTCAGGCTTCGATGGCGCTGTATTTATTGACGGCGCACTGACAAGCCGTTCGCCTTTTGAAGCGCTTTCCGATTTGCATTCGCATCGGCGAAGGGTTGGGCGTGCGGAGTGCGGCGCGCCGCTTGCAAGCGGGCTCATTGGTTTTTGCGGTTATGAATGTGGGCGCTTTGTAGAGCCGAGTGCGGAGGGTCCTCGCTCTCCCTTTAACCTGCCGGATTTTTCGTTCGGCGCATATGATGCCGTCGCCGCATTCGATCGCAAATTGCAAAAGGCGTATCTGTTGGGCCGCTCGATTGCGGCAATGGACCGGTTGGACGAAATGCTCGGCGTTTGGGAGGCGCGGTCGCCGAGCATGGTCGAGTTCAACTCGCTGACTTCGAATTTTTCGCGCGCCGCCTACCATAGCGCTGTCGCGGACGTCGTCGAGAGAATTAGAAACGGCGACCTTTTCCAGGCGAATATTTCACAACGGATTACAGCGCATACGCGCTCGCCTATTGACCTTTACGGGATTTTTCAAAAGTCCTCCTCCCAAAGCATCAGCGCGTTCGGGGCGTTTTTCACGCTGGGCGGCGCTCAAGTCGCTTCGCTTTCGCCCGAGCGGTTCTTTTCCATCGAGCCTGGTCGCGCGGGACGCCTGAAGATTACGGCGGAGCCGATCAAGGGAACGCGGCGGCGCGGTGAAAACGATGCCGAAGATTTGAAGCTGCGCGAGGCTCTGATCTCCGATCCGAAAGATCGTGCAGAGAATATCATGATAGCGGATCTCACGAGGAATGATTTCTCAAAGATTTGCGACGATCATTCGATCCGCGAGGAAGCGATCTGTGAAGCAGTGACCTATGCGACGGTGCATCACCTTGTATCCAGAATCAGCGGCGTTCTGCGCCGGGAATTCAATGCGGCGGATGCGCTTGGCGCGCTGTTCCCCTGCGGATCCGTCACCGGCGCCCCGAAAGTAGAGGCGATGAAAGTGATCGCCGATATTGAGAAGTCTGGCCGCGGCCCGTATTGCGGCGCCATCGGGTATATCGACGATGGCGGCGGCGCGGATTTTGCTGTCGCGATCCGAATTGCGATCGCAGAAGGCGGCGTCCTGACCATACCGGTCGGCGGCGGCGTCACTCTTCGCAGCAATCCGCAAGACGAGTATGATGAAACGCTCGACAAGGCGCGGCATTTTTTGCGCCTGGCCGGTCTGGAAGGGCGCGCGATTTCGTGATTCTCATCATAGATAATTACGATTCGTTCGTTCACAACCTGGCGCGCTACGTCCGCGAAGCGGGCTTTGAGGCGTTAATCCTCAGAAATGATGCGGGGTATGCGGAAGATATCCTGCATGCGTCGCCGGAAGCCGTGATCATCTCACCGGGGCCGAACACGCCGGCGAAAGCGGGCGTCTCCATGGAGCTTATCCGGCAATTATCGCCTACCGTTCCTTTGCTCGGCGTCTGTCTCGGCCATCAATGCCTCGTCGAGGTTTGCGGCGGCAAAACATTGCGCGCGAAGGAACCTCTCCACGGAGAGGCGAGCCTGATTACGCACGACGGCGCCGGATTGTTTGCCGGTGTCGCATCGCCGATGGCGGCAGGCCGCTATCATTCACTCGTCTCGAAGATTGCGCCCGGCGGCCCCCTTTCGGCGTGCGCATTCAGCGAAAGAGGGGAGCTGATGGCCGTCCGGCACAACGCCGCGCCGTGGCACGGCGTTCAGTTTCATCCCGAGTCCCTGCTGACGCCGGCGGGCCGCATCATTATCGGTAACTTCCTTGCCTTGACCCATGGGAGAGCGGCGGCGTGATCGTCTGGCGCGACGGCAAATTCGTTGATGCAGCCGGTGCGATCGCCGCAGACGATCGCGGCTGGCTGATTGGCGACGCGGTCTTTGAAACGATTTTGATCGATCGCGGCGTCCCGGCGTTTTTGCAAAGGCACCTGATACGCCTCGCGCGCGGCTGCGCAACGCTAGGAATTGAACGCGAAGTCGATGAGGATGATGTTCGCAATGCGATCGCTCGCGTCGCTGAGCTCAATTCGCTCACCGGGCGCGCCGCCTGCCGGGTCACGGTGTCGAGAACAGGCGGACCGCGCGGACTTGCGCCGCGCCCGGCCGCTCATGCCCAGCTGGTCGTCTCCGCGTCGAAG
>JBGSLM010000047.1:0-7230 GCA_041740755.1 Parvularculaceae bacterium
GGCCGACCACAACTGCCAGCCGCCGACGCCAGCGATGACGACCAGCGCCGCGCCGATCACGGCGGGCAGGTTTTTGGTCAGCGTTTGCGAGGTCTTGTCTTCGGCGAGCGCCTGATCAACCTCGCGCAGGATGGTTTCGTCGTTGGTCACGCCTCGCCCTTTTGGTTGTCGCGCCCGGCCCGCTTAACTGCGGACAAGGGCCTTATTGCGGCACGGCCTTTTACAGCTCGGGGCGGGTTCTACCGGCGTTTAACGGGGGGCGCAACGACGCGCCCCCAATCGGGACGGGGTTTCAAGCGCCTGATTTGCCGGGACGCACCGGCTGATCGAGGCGATAAACCTGCGCCGCCTCTGGAAATGATCGGCGGCGGACCTCGCTCGCATATTGGGCGACCGCATCCTTGATCATGGATCTGAGGCTCGCATAGCGTTTTACGAATTTCGGCGTCCAGTCGAAGAGGCCAAGCATGTCCTCGGTAACGAGGATCTGCCCATCGCAGACTGACGACGCCCCGATGCCGATCGTCGGCGTCTTGACGCGGTCGGTGATTTCTTTCGCGAGATCCTCCGCCACGCCTTCGACAACGATGGCGAACGCGCCGGCGTTCGCAGTCGCCTCAGCTTCCGCGAGGATTTCCGCCCGTTCCGAGGTTGTCCGTCCGCGCGCCTTGAAGGCGCCGTAGACATTGATCGCCTGTGGGCGAAGGCCGACATGGCCCATGACCGGTATGCCGCGATCAACCATGAACCTGATCGCCTCGGCGGCGTAGCGTCCGCTTTCAAGCTTTACAGCCTGCGCGCCGGTTTCTTTCAAAAGCCGCGTCGCGTTCTCGAACGCCTGCTCCGGCGACGCCTCATAGCTGCCGAAGGGCATATCGACGACGACCAGCGCCAGCTCTGAACCGCGCATAACGGCCTTGCCGTGCAGGATCATCATTTCCATGGTCACGCCGACCGTGGACGGCAGGCCATGCACAACCATCCCGACGCTGTCGCCGACCAGAAGCACTTCACAGTGTTCATCGAGGATCGCCGCCATTGGCGCGTCATAAGCGGTAAGGCAGACGATCGGCTCCCCGCCCTTGCGAGCAGCGATATCCGCCGACGTGACCCGCTTCTTGTGTGTCTGTGACGACATGAGAACCGCCTTTGCTGACGATGCGTAGTATAAGGCTTGTGCCGCGCCGCACAATCGAAATGCCGCGCCGGCGCCGCCATAAAGGAGCGTCTATGCGAATTGTGATCGTTTTGCTCGCCTTATCCTCGATTTCGGCCTGCGCGTCGCAGCCGGTGAACCGCACGTCGTCCGCGCCGCTCGAAGCGGTCGCGTCGGTCGATCTCAACCGCTATCTCGGACGCTGGTATGAAATCGCGCGTCTCGAAACCAGTTTCGAAAAGGGCTGCGAGGGCGTCACCGCCGATTATTCGATGCGTGACGACGGGCTTATCGAAGTGATCAACACCTGCCGCGAGGGCGCGCCCGACGGCAAGGCGCGCGCCGCAAAGGGAAAAGCGCGGATCATCAACGGCGTGTCGAACGCCAAACTCGAAGTGAGCTTCTTTGGACCGTTCTGGGGCGATTACTGGGTGATCGATCTGACGGATGATTATTCGCGCTCTATCGTCGGCGAGCCTTCGGGCCGATATCTATGGATATTGTCGCGAACGCCGACGATCACCGATGCGTCCCGCGCGGAAGCGATCGGAAAACTTCAGGCGCTCGGCTATGACACGTCAGCGCTCTATTTCACCAAGCAGCCGCCGGTTCCCGATGCTCCCGCGATAGAGTGATCACGGACGCAGCGCAACGCCCGCAATATAGGGGTGAAGCACGAAATAGATTGCCGCCCACGCTGCGGCGCCGACGGCGATTGCGACCATATCGTTGGCGATGGCGGCGGCTTGCGGAGTCGGTTCATTACGTTTCTTGACTGCAATGCGGTCGATGACCGCGAATGCAAGAAACGCCCCAAATAGAAGTATTGATCGGACGTCGCCGTTCACCAGAAGGTGGCCGAACGCCCAGAGCTTTACGCCCGCAAGCATCGGATGTTTTGCGGTCGCGGCGATCTTTCCCTTCGGCAGATAGGCGGCCGCGAGGAGGACAAGCGCCAGCAGCATGAAGAGATAGGCGACGTGGATGAGAAAGGCCGGCGGCGTGTAAATGACGGTCTGATCTGCGTCACGCCAGCCGACAATGATCAGCGCAAAGCCTGCGATAGCGACGAGTGAGTAGAGCCCCTTATAGGGACCCGCCCCAAGTTTCCCGATCAACCCGTCGCGCCCTTTGCGTGCAAGCGCAGTCCATAGATGCGTGCCGAAGAAAATCAAAAGCCCGAGTATAAAGAGCGTCATTGCCGCCTCTTTCCGCTGGTTTTTCAGTGCCCTTCAAACGCAACCAACGCGACGACATCCTTACCCATTCTGCGAAGCTTTTCGGCGCCGCCAAGTTCCGGCAGGTCGACGACAAACGAACACAGCACGACCTCGCCGCCTGCGCGTTCGAGAAGCTTGATCGCCGCCATGGCGGTGCCGCCCGTCGCGATGAGGTCGTCGACAAGCAGCACTTTCTCGCCCTTCTTCACGGCGTCGATATGAATCTCGACTTCGTCGACGCCGTATTCGAGCGCGTATTTCTCACCGATGGTCTTGAAGGGAAGTTTTCCCTTTTTCCGGATCGGAACGAAGCCGACCGACAATTGGTGCGCGATTGCGCCGCCAAGGATGAACCCGCGCGCTTCGATGCCGGCGACCTTGTCGATCTTGGCGCCTGCAAGCGGCTGCACCAGTTCATCGATGGCGCGCCGGAAGCCGCGCGCATCGGCGAGCAGGGTCGTCACATCGCGAAACATGACGCCGGGTTTTGGGTAGTCCGGAATTGTCCGGATCACCGACTTCAAATCCATAATCCAAATGGTCCCTCTCCGCTCAGGCGCGACCATGGCGGAATCGCCCCGATGCGACAAGCCGATTCAAACATTTGGAACCACGGCTTGCTCCGATCCGCCCGCGCCGGTACGAGCAATTGATGATTTCGAAGAAGGAGCGCTTGATGAAAAAGGTCCTCTTGTGCGGCATGGCGCTGCTCGCCTTCGCCGCCTGCGGCAAAAAAAATGCGGCCGGCGATGAAGCCGCAGCGCCGGGACTATCAGCTGACGCGCCGGAACTTGGCTCATTCGGCGTCGATCTTGCGGCCCGTGACGAGGCGGTCGACGCGGGCGATGATTTTTACGCTTATGTGAACGGCGCCTGGCTGAAGACTTTTCAGATTCCGGACGAATATTCGAGCTACGGCTCCTTCACCATGCTCGCGGAGCGCTCGGAAACCCGGCTGAAAACAATCATCGAAGGGGATGCGACAGCCAAAGCGCCCGCAGGGTCCGACGGACAAAAGGTGCGTGATTTTTATTCGAGCTATCTCGATGTCGCCGCGATCGACGCCCAGGGACTTGCGCCGCTCGCGCAGGACTTTGTAGCAATCGATGCGCTGTTGACGCCGGCCGACTTTGCATCCGCCTTCTTCAATCCGGCATGGCGCGCCAAAAGCCCGATCGGCGCCTATATCGGCGTCGACGCCAAGCGTCCCGACCAATATGCGATCTATCTGACGCAATCAGGTCTCGGAATGCCGAACCGCGACTATTACCTCGAAGAAAAATTTGCGGATAAGCAGGCGAAGTACAAATCCTATATCGCGGCGACGCTGACGCGCGCTGGAATGGCGAATGCGGAATTGGCGGCGGAAAATATCTATGCGCTCGAACTTGCGATCGCGCGCGTCCACTGGGACCCCGCCAAGCGGCGCAACCGCGACCTAACCTACAATCTCAAGACAATCGAACAGCTCGAAGCGTTTGCGCCGGCGGCGCCGTGGCGGGCGATGCTCGGCGCGGCCGGCCTTCAGTCTGCAGGCGAAGTCATTGTGCGCGAGGACGATGCTGTAGCAAAGACTGCCGAAATCATCGCTTCAACGCCTGTTGAAACACTGCGCGCCTACCTTAAATTTCACCTCATCAACTCAAATGCGGATGTCCTGCCGTCGGCCTATGATGACGCGAACTTCGCATTTTACGGAACGGAGCTGCGCGGGACGCCCAAGCAGAAAGAGCGCTGGAAGCGAGCAGCGGCGGCGATTGACGGCTCGATCGGCGAAGCGGTCGGCAAGATTTATGTGCAGGAATATTTCCCTGCCTCGTCCAAGGCGCAGATGAACGATCTCGTTGCGAACCTGCGCGAGGCGCTAGGCGCGCGCCTCGATACGCTGCCCTGGATGGGCGACGAGACTCGCGCAAAGGCGGAAGAAAAGCTCGCGAAATTCACCGCGAAGATCGGCTATCCCGACAAATGGCGCGATTACGGCGCACTCGAAGTCATCGCAGGCGACGCCTATGGCAACGCCAAACGCGCGCAGAAATTCGAATGGGACTTCGACGTCTCGCGCCTTGGCGGTCCGGTTGATCGCAGCGAATGGGGAATGACCCCGCAAACCGTCAACGCCTATTACAATCCGACGCTGAACGAGATTGTGTTTCCGGCGGCGATCCTGCAGGCGCCGTTCTTTGATCCGAATGCGGATGCGGCCGTCAATTACGGCGGCATCGGCGCCGTGATCGGGCACGAGATCGGGCACGGCTTCGACGATCAGGGCAGGAAATCCGACGGCGACGGCGTCCTTCGCGACTGGTGGACTGCGGCGGACGCGGAACGCTTCAAGGAGCGCGCGGACAAACTCGGCGCGCAATATGCGACCTATGAGCCGGTTGAAGGATTTCCGGTCAATCCGGGCCTCACCATGGGCGAGAATATCGGCGATCTCGGCGGCCTTGCGATGGCGTATCACGCCTACAAACTGTCGCTCGGCGGCGCCGAAGCGCCGGTGATCGACGGCCTTACCGGCGACCAGCGCTTCTTCCTCGCCTGGGCGCAGGTCTGGAAACGCGTCGTGCGCGATGAACAGTTGAAAAACCAGATCGCGACCGATCCCCACTCGCCCGCGCAATACCGCGTCAACGGCGTCGTCAGGAATATGGACGCCTGGTACGAGGCGTTCGGCGTCACCCCGGACGATGACCTCTGGCTCGACCCTGAAGAGCGCGTGCAAATATGGTAAGCGAATGATGCTCGACGCAGTCACGCTGGAAAACGAATTTGTCCGCCTCGAACCGATTGAGGAGCGTCATCGAGAAGTGTTGCGCGTTGCCGGAGACGATCCAGACCTCTGGCGCTTTGTGACCATCAATTACCACAGTGCGGATTTCGACGCGTGGATGATTGACCGCCTCGCGGCGACGGCGCGCGGTGTCGATCTGACATTTGTCGTTTTCGATAAAGAAACCAGCGAGTGCGCCGGATCGTCGAGTTATCTGTCGATCAGCCTCCCCAACAAAAGGCTGGAGATCGGCTGGACGTGGTATCCAAAACGCTTCTGGGCAGGCACGGTCAATCCCGCCGCCAAGCGCGCCCTGATGGCGCATGGCTTTGAGACGCTTGACCTCAACCGGATCGAACTCAAACTCGACGCCACGAACACCAGGTCATGGAAAGCCGTCGAACGCCTCGGCGCAAAGCACGAAGGCGTTCACCGCCACCACATGGTCATGTCTGGCGGGCGGCTGCGCGACACGGCCTGGTTTTCGGTCCTGAAGGCGGAATGGCCCGGCGTCAGAGCAGGTCTCGACGCGCGCCTGTCCGATTTAAAGCCATCCGGGCGCTGATTTTCCGCAACACTGTCCGCCTTTAACCCGTCTTTAACGGCGAAATCATTGACTCATTGCGGGAACGGACCTATCTCCCGCCCCGAATTGCCGCAGCGCCGCGCGCGCTGCAGGGCGAGATGATCGCCCACGTCATAAGACGACGTCGCATCCAAACGCAGCGGCATTCACTGACGGCGCATCGCTTATCTTCAGCGGAAGAGCGGGGCGTTTGAACCCGACCCCGCTGACTGAACCCAGATGCCGGCGACGCAATCGTCAATCCGGCGGGGATATGAAAGAGACCCATGACGTTTGAAGACCTCGGCCTCGAGCCGAACATTCTTAAAGCCGTGCTCGAAGCCGGTTACGAGACCCCTACCCCGATCCAGATCGCCGCCATACCGGAAGCCCTAAAAGGGCGCGATGTTCTCGGCATCGCCCAGACGGGAACGGGAAAGACCGCCGCCTTTGTTCTGCCGATGATCCAGCGGCTCGCGAAGGGCCGCGCCAAAGCGCGGATGCCGCGCACGCTCGTCCTTTGCCCGACCCGCGAACTCGCGGCGCAAGTGTCCGAGAATTTCGAAAAATACGGCAAGTACCACAAGCTGACGATGGCGCTCCTTATCGGCGGCGTTTCCTTCGGCGACCAGGACGCCAAGCTGACGCGCGGCGTCGACGTCCTGATCGCAACGCCCGGCCGCCTGCTCGACCATTTCGAGCGCGGCAAGCTGCTGCTCAACGGCATCGAGGTCATGGTCGTCGATGAAGCCGACCGCATGCTCGATATGGGTTTCATTCCCGATATCGAACGCATCTTCAAACTGACCCCGATGACGCGCCAGACGCTGTTCTTCTCAGCGACCATGCCGCCGGAAATCCAGCGCATCACCGACACCTTCCTGCATGATCCTGCGCGGATCGCTGTCGCTCGTCAGGCGACCGCCGCTGCAACCATCACCCAGAAGATCGTCAAGATTCCATCGAGCGACGACCAGTTGAAGCGCATGACCTTGCGGCGTCTTCTCGACGGCGCCGACGTTCGCAGCGGCATCATTTTCTGCAACCGCAAATCGACCGTCGATGTGGTGGCGAAATCGCTCCAGAAGCACGGTTATGATGCGCGCGCGATTCACGGCGATCTGCCCCAGGCGTTCCGCACCGAGACGATCGAAAAATTCCGCGCCGGCGACGTCAAATTCATCGTGGCGTCGGACGTTGCAGCGCGCGGTCTGGACATCCCGGATGTCAGCCATGTTTTCAATTACGATGCGCCGTTTCACCCGGAGGATTACGTCCACCGGATCGGCCGCACCGGCCGGGCCGGCAAGGAAGGCGCGGCCTATATGCTGATCTCCCCGGCGGACGCCAAATTCTATCGCGCCATTCTCGAAACCGTCCGCGCGGATTCGATCGATGAACTCGACCTCGGCGATTTCTTCAACGAAGCGACCGAAACGCTGAAGGCGCGCGGCGACCGCCGCCCCCGCCCGGAGCGTTCAGGCCGCGACCGCGCAAAAGGCGGCGAGCGCCGGGG
>JBGSLM010000048.1:0-30576 GCA_041740755.1 Parvularculaceae bacterium
CGCCGCGCCTGCGGCTGGCTGCGCCGCCGCAGCGCCTGCGCCTTTGCAGCTTGAGCGAAGCGGCACTGGGCCTGCGTCTTGAGCCGCCTTCAATTGCGCTTCGAGCTGCGGGCAGTTGGCGCCGCCCTGCAGACGGCAGACCTGAACGGCGGTCTTCAAGCGGTTGATCTGGTCTTGCCGCGCTTCTTCGGCCTGTTGTTGTTCCAGGCGATCCTGCGCTTCATTCGTTCTCTTGATGGCGTCGATATAGGTCACCCAATCGCCCGCCTGCCGCGCCGACTTCGGATAGCGCTGCGCGTTAACGAAGGCTTCGCGCGCCTTGTTGCGCTTGTCGCAATCATCAGGACCGGCCTGGCTGAATCGCGCGGTGCCGATCAGCATCCAGGCGTCGCCGACCTTCTCAGCCGGAAGTCCGCCCTTGTTGATCGCCTGCGTCAGCGCACGTTCAGAATCCACATACTGTTCGTCGGCGAGCAGCACCTGTCCGAGGCGATAATAAAGCTCGCCCGTGCCGGCGCTTTGGGCTGCGGCGCGAAGCACTGGGATCGCGCGCTTGTGCTCGCGGGCCTGGCTCCACAATTGCGAGAGAAGCGTCAGGTTCTTCGTATTGCGGGCGATCGTTCCCGCTTCCATCTCGCGCTCCATCAGACGGGCGCCGCGATAGGGATTGTCGAAGAATGAATAGTAATTGACGAGCGTGACCAGTTCCGACTCTTTCGTCAGAAGGCCGGCGCGATAGGCGACTTCGAGAACCGAGAACGCGTCCTGATCTTTGCCGGTGTTCGAATAGAAGCCGGAGAGCTGAACCCAGTATGACCGCTCGTTCGGCCAGTTGTTGATCATCTTTTCGAGGAGCGGCCCACGCTTTGCGGTTTCGCCAAGTTCCGAATAGATGAGGTTCAACAGGTCGTAATCGGATTTTTTCGGCTCCGCGCGGGCCGCAACCGCCTGTTCAGCGGGGCCCATCGCCGAGCGCCAGTTGGGCGGCGTGATCTGCGTGTATGCGGCAGCGAGGAGGTAATAGGCGTTGGCGTCGACGGGCACGCCCTCAGCTCTCGCGCTCGCGATCCATGCGTTCAGGCCCTGGATCGCCGCCTGGTAATTTTCAAGCTGGAACTGAAGCTGCGCAATATAATAGCGAAGCTGGTTATTGCCCTTTGTGTCCATGCCATTGGCGTCGAGCGCCGACTGGAAGTCGCGCAGCGCGCCCGGGTAATCTTCAAGCTGAACTTTGACAGACGCGCGATACTGATAGGTTGTCGCCTTGTCGTAAGGCTTCATGTTCGGCTTGTTGGCGATCAGCTGGTTGAGTTTGTCGAGCGCCGCGCGGGTCTGAGGCGGCTGAGCGTTCAAAAGCTCGAAAACGAGGTTCAGTTCCTTGGCGACCGCAAGGTCGAGCTGCTGCGACCGCTTCGGCGTGCCGCCCTCTTCACCCGATCCGCCTTCCTGAGCGAAGGCCGGGCCAGAGGCGATGACAGTCGCACCGGTAAACGCGCCAGCCGCAATCGCGCCCGAGAGAAGCAATCCGGCGATCTGTTTTCTCAGTTTCATCATCATGCCGCCTTAAACAATCCGGTCCCAATCCCACACGCCGACAAAGCGACGCTTACCCTTCAGCCAATTCGAACGTAACCGCCGTCTGCACGCCCCGGCGCGGTTCGGCTTTGTTCTCGACGATCTTCGGCTGGAACTTCCAGCGCTCGACCGACTTCACCGCTGCGCTGTTCAGGCAGGAGTTCGTCGAATCTACGACGCGGATGTTGGTCGTCGTTCCATCCGGTGTCACGTCATATTCAAGGAACACGGTTTCCTTCGGCTTCGCGCGTTGCATACAGCGTTCCGGATACTGCGGCGGAATACGCACGAGCGGCTGCGCGTCGCGGTCCGGGTTAAATCCGGTGCCGACATTCAAATTCACATTGAGATCTGGCACCGCAGCCCTGACGCCGTCGAGCGCTGGCCGGTTCGACGGATCGGTGACGGCTGGCGGCGGCGGCGGCGGCGTGTCGAGCGTCGGCCGCTTGAATTCCTTGTTGCTCGACAGGTCAGTATCCTGGAGCTGCTGCGTGATGTTGATGTTCAGCGCCGCCTTTTCATCTTCAAGCTTGGCGTCCTGCTTGATCAGGTAAGCCATCGCCAGAAACAGGAGGGCGGTCACGATCGCCGCACCCGGTACGCCCAAGATCAATCGAATTGCCGATCCCATGACGGCGCTCCCTTAGCTCTGTTCTTCGGTCGAAACGGCGATATCGGCAACGCCCGCCGCCCGGATCTGATTGACGACTTCCACGAGATAGCGGGATTCCGCATTGCGATCGACTTGAACAACCGCAGTCCCTTTCGGGTTTTCCTGCTTCAGCTGCTCGACAATCGTTCGCACCACATCGAGCTGGACCTCGTCTTTATCGATCCAGATTTTGTTCTCGGCGTCGATCGCAACGAGGATCGACGCAAATTTGCGTTCTGTCGCTGTCGATGCTTCGGGCCGGTTGATTTCGGCGCCCGGCTCTTTCACGAACGTCGACGTCACGATGAAGAAGATCAGCATGATGAACACGATGTCCATCAACGGCGTGACGTTGATTTCCTCGTCCGCCGAACCGCCGCCGATCTTAGTGCGTTTTCTCGCCATGACTCACTTCCGCCTGTTATCCGCGCCGCTGATTGAACGGCGCGCGCCGACTTTCGCCGGCCTTATTCCTTTTGCAGCGCCAGCGACACGGCAGTCGCATTGCCGGCATAGGCTTGGTCCATCACCGTAACGGCGATGCCTGCTTCCGAATCGGGCGCCGCGCTGACGAGAACGACGCCTTTCGGCTCACGCGCCATGAATTCTTCAACCACCGGCTTCGTCGACATCGGGTCGATAATCCGGACGTTATTGATGCGTACAAACCCGTCCTTTTGCAGCGAAAGCAGCAATGCGGGCGGCGGCACCGTCTGGTCGTCCGGCGGCGTTTCTTCCGGCGTCTTCACATCGATGCCTTTTTCGCGCGTGAAGGTCGCTGTGACGATGAAGAAGATCAGCATGATGAACACGATGTCCATCAGCGGCGTGACGTTGACCTCTGCGTCGCCGCCGGTCGCCCGCGTGTGTGATGTCCTGCGCATCGGCCCTACCCAACCTTCATTTCGTCAGAAAGCTTCGCCGCCGCCTTAGCGGCAAAGCGATCGAACCAGTAGGTGAACATGACACCCGATACGGAGGTAAAGAGGCCGGCCATTGTTGGAAGAGTCGCACGGCTAATACCTTCCGCCATAAGCCGCGCATTTGACGAGCCAGTGACCGCCATGATGTCGAAGACGTAAACCATCCCCGTCACCGTGCCGAGAAGGCCGAGCAACGGCGTCACCGCAACAAGCGTCTTGATGATGTCATTGAAGCGCTCTGACTCTTGCTTGGCCTCAGAAATTAGGCGGTCGCGATAGGCGTGCGCCCACCAGGATTTGTGATCCGAACGCGCGTCCCACGCGCGCTTTGCCCGGCCTGCCACCATCGGATGCGCAGTCGTCCAGTAAAGCGCCCGCTCCAGGATCAGTCCCCACAAAACGAACGTGAGAACCATGATCGTAAGGAGCACAGGGCCGCCGCTCACGACAAACGCCTGGATCGACTCGAAGGCGACGCGCGGATTGAGAAAGTCCATTTCTCGTCCTCGATTGGTTGCTGACGGCCTTAGCGGCGGCCGTCAGCGTGTTCAGCGATGATGCCCGCAGCCTGCTCTTCGAGCATCTGCGTAATCCGGTTCGCCGCACCCGACGCGAATGCGTAGAGGATGACGAGCGGGATCGAAACGACGAGACCGATAACGGTCGTCATCAGCGCGATCGAAATACCGGAGGCCATGATCTGCGGGTCGCCGGCGCCGAACAGCGTGATCGACTGGAAGGTGATGACCATCCCGATAACGGTGCCGAGAAGACCGAGCAACGGCGCGATCGAAGAGACGATCTTTACGAGATTGAGGCCGCTTTCGAGCTTTGGAATCTCTTTCAGGATCGCATCGTCGAGAGCTGCTGCGACCGCTTCCGTATCGTTCTTGTTCTGAACTGATTCATAGGCGAGCAGAACGCGGCCCAAGGGATTCGATTTCGAAGCTTTCGGACGACGCATTTGCGATTTGACCGTTCCCGCAGTCGATGAAAGCGTGAACCAGCGAAACACGCCCCAAACAAAGGCGAGCGCGCCGAGCGCCAACGTCAGATAGCCGATCGAACCGCCCTGTTGGACCCGTTCGGAAAGGTTCGGCGTTTCAACGATGAGGCCAAGCAGCGTGCCGAGCGATGGGTCGATGTATCCGCGAGTGAATCCATCGCCCTTGGCGTTTTCAACAGCTTTGGCGCCGGAAAGCACCGCGCCGGCAGGTTGGCGCGCGAGGAAGGCGAGCTGACCTTGCGCCGGCTTGTAGGTGAGGTAACGGCCGCCTGAGAAAGCGACATACGGACCGATACGCGTGATCTCGCGCTGTTCGGCGCTGCCGTCCGCTTTCGCAACATCGGCCATGAAGGTCGAGACTTTCGACTGCTCAGTGATCTGCTGAACGAGCGTTTCCCAAAGGAAACGAAGCTGGGTCTCAGTCGGGAGCGTGTCGGTCTGGGCGACTTCCGCGAGTTCCGCCGAACGGCCGGGGAATTCCGCAGAGATCAGCGAGCGCTCGATCTGCGCGGTCAAATCCGCCGCCGCCGAGCGCGCTGCGCCGAAGAGTTCCTGGAATTCGCCCTGCTTGTCCGCAAGTTCCTGGTCGAGCTTGTCGATTTCAGCCTGGTTCGCCGCCATCGCCGCTTCAAGGCGCGTCGCTTCGGCTTCCGCCGCGCCAACCTGGCCGCGGACGCGGCCGAGTTCGGCCTGTTGGTTGTTCCGCTCACGAACGAAGCGCTCTTCGCGCTGCCTGTTCTCGGCGGATGATTCGCTGCGTTCCTTTCGGACCGCCGCGAGAACCTGATCGAGCGTCAGCTGACGCGCAGCCGGCTGAGCCGGAGCCGCAGCGCCGCCTTGCTGGGCGGACGCTGAAAAACTGAGGGCGGCGGCCGCAACGCCGACGACGAGCGAGACGCCTGCGATTTTGAGGAGTTTCATGGGTTTTTTCCTTCGAAATTCGTCGTTGCGTTACTGACCGGCCGACGCTTTGGTCGGGGCCTTGACCGGAACCGGCAACAGGCCGGGCGCCGTTTGTTCTTTCGCCATGCGGAGGCCGAGGCGCACATCCGGCAGATAAGATTTGTTGAGGTCGACCCAGCCTTTTTGATCCCTGTCCCAGATCTTCAGGGTCGAGTCGTCCGCCGTCTTGAACATCAGCGCGATGCGGCCGACGCGGAGGAATTCGCCGGTGCGGAGCGTGCCTTCGTCGTCAATCGAGCCTTCATAGGCGCCAATCGTGCGGCCATACTCGTTTTCGATCTGATAGGCTTCGACGATCAGGCGATAACGCTGCGCCGCCGAGATGTTCGGATCGCCCATAACCTTGTTGAGGCGCGCGACGCGATCTTGACGTGTATCGAGATCGAAGGGGATGTCCGCTTCAACGACTTCGCCGAGGGTCGCGAGCATGTCTTCCATCAGCGGCTGCATTGCGCGCTGAAGGCCCGACACGTTCTCGATATCGAGCCGCAGACGCTCAAGCTGACGCTGTTGCGCGGCAATGTTCCGGTTCAGGGAAGCATTATACCGGGTCGCCGCTTCGAGCTGTTTCAGGTTCGCGCGATAGTCGTTGACCAGCGCGGTCGTCTGATCGTCCAGCTGTTCCACACGCTGCTGCGACGCCTTCGCTTCTTTCGCCGTCGCTTCGCTTTCATTCAGCGCGGACGAAAACTGCGCGAATGCGGGCGCGCTGAACGCGACGAGCATCGCCGCAGCTGACCCCAGAACCAGAGCTCTCTTCTTCATTGCCTCACCTAACGGTTTGCTTCGGCTTCAAATGGTTGGACGGCTCATCCGTGAGCCGATGATTTCATGATAAGGGAATAGCAGGGGCGCGCTTGTCCGCCGAAAGACAACGTTCGCATCATACCCCAACATAAACCCCTTCGACCCAGATGTTTGGATGAAACGCCCGCGTTTTGCAATCTCGAAAATCGATTGCAAATGAAAGCATCCCTCCGACAACGCGGAGCCTTGGATCATCGGCGTAAACGCCATTCCCCATCCAAAGCCCCGTTAGCTTGTAACAAGTGAACCCGCCTTCCGCAACATGCCTCACGAAAACGCAACGCATGCACGATTGTTGCGCGACGTTCACAATCGTGCGCCGAATTTCCCACGATCTTTGTCGCAAGCGACGCAAGCTATATTGACACCAAGCAACATCGTCCGTTCCCCAATCGGGAAGCCAAACAAGCGGGCTTTAGCCGGGCTCAAGGAGGTAAACCCCTTGGTGTACCCTGATGATTCCAATAAGGAATGTTGGCTGGGGCGCTAGGATTCGAACCTAGGAATGGCGGTACCAAAAACCGCTGCCTTACCACTTGGCGACGCCCCAAGAGGCCCGGCCTGATAGCGCCGGCCGCTTAGGAAATCAACGGCGATTCCTAGAGGCTTAGCGTCCCGAGCCATTGGGCCTGCGAAGACGCGCAAAAGCTTCATTGCATTGCCAAAAGCCCGCCGCTATAGGGGCGCACCGTCGGAGTGTAGCTCAGCCTGGTAGAGCACTAGCTTCGGGAGCTAGGGGCCGGAGGTTCGAATCCTCTCACTCCGACCATGTTCAAAATCCCGATATTTCGAACCTCCATTCCCAAGAGATCGCGCCATGGGCGCAAGAGCCCTTCGCTTCGTCGCCGGGCGGATTGCAGCGGAACGCCCTTTCGGGGTCTCTTTAGCCGCCGCCTCAAGGACATCCCTCGTGAAAAGCAACGAGATGCTCGCCATGGTTTTCGGTTGTGCTGCGCTTGCCTGCGCAGCCTGCGATTCTGCGCCTTCGGCGATTGACGAAGTCGTCGCCGCGGAACGCGCTTTTGCCGCTGACGGATATGCGCGCGGCGTGAAGCTCTCGTTCCTTGCGCATTCAGCGCCGGACGCCGTCATCTTCGGGCCGGGTCCAACCAACGCGCACGAAAGCCTCAATGCGTCGCCGGACGAGAATTTGAGCGAGCCGCGAACGCACCTCGTCTGGTGGCCGCTTTATGCCGGAATCGCAAAGTCGGGCGACCTTGGCTTTACGACCGGGCCCTACGCGCTCGACGATGAGCGGCGCGGGCACTACTTCACGATCTGGAAAAAGCAGGATGACGGCTCGTGGAAATGGGTGCTCGATGCCGGCGTCGGCGCCGATGCGTCAAACGAGGCCGCACAAGGATCGCCGGTTGATTACCTGGCGGCGAGCAAGGAAAAATCACTCACGCCCGATGCTGCGATGGAAGATGTCGCGGCAATTGAGGCGGCGATCGCCGAAGCGGCCGGATCTGGCATTCAATCCGCTTACGAACCATACCTCGATGCGGATTCGCGCCTGCATTCGAGCGGCCCGCCGCCGGCGAAATCCAAAGAAGGCCGCGCCGCCGTATTTGCCGCGCGTCCGCAATCGGCCGCCTTCTCGCCGCTTGGCGGCGGCGCCTCACGCGCCGGCGATCTTGTCTGGACCTATGGCGAGGCCCGCTGGAGCGAAAGCGGTGAAGCGAAGACGGGCTATTATGTTCGCGTCTGGCAAAAGCGGCGCGCGAACTGGCGGATCGTTTTCGACGAATTTCTTCCGCCGCCGGCGCAACAACCCTGACGCGGCTGGCGCATAACAGGCAGGTCCGCTAGACTTTTTCAATGATGATGAAAAACAACGCCGCCGCCGCGCTCGGCGCACTCCTCGCGATCGCCGCCTGCGGCAAGCGCGAGGACTCGTCCATAAACGCCGCCGTTGATAAGGCGGCTGACCGCGTCTTTACAGGCGGCGCCGTCTACACCGGCGTTGACGCGGCGGCGCTCGCCGACGCGGTCGCTGTCAAGGACGGCCGCATCATCGCGGTCGGAACGCGAGCCGAAATCGATCCGCTGATCGGTTCGTCTACAGACTTAATAGATATCGGCGGCGCCGCGCTCTATCCGGGATTTGTCGATGCGCATGCTCACCTTCTCGGGATCGGCATGCGCGAACTGACGCTCAATCTCGAAGGCGTCTCGTCGATCGCGGAGCTTGTCGAAATCGCCGCATCCGCCGCGCAGGAAACCGAACCGGGCGCGGTAATCTATGGGCGCGGCTGGATTGAAACAGGCTGGCCGGAGGCGAGGTTTCCGAGCCGCAGCGACCTTGATGAAGCGAGTATGGACATCCCGATCGTGTTCGAGCGCGCAGACGGGCACGCGCTCGTCGCCAATTCCGCAGCCATCAACAAGGCAGGCGTCACGCGCAAGACCGCCGATCCGGAAGGCGGGCGCATCGAAAAGGACGCGAACGGCGAGCCGACCGGCGTATTCATCGACAATGCCATGAATTTCATCAACGCGCTGATCGCAGCGCCGGGCGAGGCGGCAAAGCGCGAAGCCTACAATGTCGGCGGCGACGTTTATGCGGCTTACGGATGGACGGGGCTTCACAATATGTCGGTCGATCCGCAAGATCTCGCATTGATCGAAGAAGAAGCCGCATCGGGAAGCTTACCCATTCGCGTTTACAACGCGATTGACAAAAGCGGTTACGGCCCGCTCGTCCAGAGCGCGCCGCGCATCGACAATTCCGGCCGCATCGTCACGCGCGCGATCAAGCTTTATGTCGACGGCGCGCTGGGGTCGCGCGGCGCCGCTTTGTCGGAGCCTTATTCCGACCAGAAGCAGACAAGCGGTCTATTATTGATGACGCATGAGGAAGCCGCGCCTTTCTTCCAGCAGGCGCTGCGCGACGGCGTTCAGATCGCAACCCATGCAATCGGCGATCGCGGCAACCGGCTCGTTCTCGACTGGTACGAAGAAGCCTTCAAGGCGGTTCCGGCGGAAGAGCGCAAGGTTCCAAATCCGCGCTGGCGCGTCGAGCACGCGCAGATTCTGCATGTGCCGGACATAGACCGGTTCTCGCGGCTCGGCGTCATCGCATCGATGCAGCCAAGTCACGCAATCGGCGACTTTTATTTCGCGCCGGCCCGCCTTGGCGACGCGCGTCTTGACGGCGCCTATGCGTGGAAGAGCCTTCTTCAATCCGGCGCGATCGTTGCCGGCGGTTCGGATGCGCCGGTCGAACGCGGCGATCCGCTGATCGAATTTTACGCCGCCGTCGCACGCAAGGATCTTGAAGGAAAGTCAGGCGCCGATTGGCGCCCCGGAGAGAAGGCGACACGCGCTGAGGCGCTCGCGATGTTCACGACAGCCCCTGCATTCGCGTCGTTTCAGGAAGCCGATCTCGGCACGATCGAAGTCGGCAAGAAAGCGGATTTCACCGTTTTCTCGAAAGACATCATGACCGTTCCTGAAGCCGAAATTCTCACGGCGAAGCCGGTGATGACCGTTGTCGACGGCGAAGTGATTTTCAAAGCCGGCGCGGCGAACTAGGTCGCAAACAGCTGCGCCATATCTTCGAAGCACTTGAATTCAAGCGCATTGCCAGCGGGGTCGCGGATGAAGAATGTGCCCTGCTCGCCCGGCTCGCCCTTGAAGCGGATAGAAGGCTCGATGATGAAGTCGGCGCCGGCTTTTTCAAGCCTTTCGGCGAGCGTGCGCCAATCCTTCGGCGCGATCACGACGCCGAAATGGCGCGCCGGCACGTGATGGCCGTCAACGACATTTGTTTTCGCCGCTGCGCAATCGGCGGGCGATAAATGCGCAACCAGCTGATGGCCGAAGAAATCATAGTCTGTCCATTGGTCCGATCGCCTTCCGTGCGGGCAGCCAAGCAGACCATGGTAAAATTCGTCTGCGGCGGCGAGATCGTCGACCGGAATGGCGAGATGAAACGGGGGCATTTGCTGATCTGACATAAAACGCTATCTAGCGCTTCGCGCCGGACGCCGCCATATGGTCGCTCAACGATACGGAGACGCGAAATGACGGCGAAGTTCATACCCTTGGCGGAGGGGTTCTATGTTTCTCCTCAGATAGCGCCGCAAGACATTGAAACCGCGAAGGCGCTGGGCGTCACGCTTGTCATCAACAACCGCCCCGACCTCGAAGAGCCAGGACAGCCGGACGGCGCCGAGATTGAAGCGGCGGCGAAGGCGGCCGGGCTTTCCTATGTCGCCATCCCGGTCAGCGGCATGGGCATCGGCCCGTCACACATCGACGCCTTCATTGCAGCCGTCACAGACAATGATGGGGGGGTGCTCGCCTTTTGCCGGTCCGGCACGCGGTCAACTGTTCTTCGCGCCTTTGCGCGAGCGCGCGACGGGGATCCGGTCGACGCCATCATCGATGAGGCGGCGCAGGCCGGCTACAATATTGCGGGTCAGCGGCGAGCGCTCGAAGCGCTTGGCGGCACGTAATTCCGGTTAATAGTGAACGATGATCCGGGCGCTCGCGGAGGCCGCAGGGATGACGATCGTCTCGGTCAGGGTGACGCCGCACGTCAGTTCGGCGACATCGCGTCCCGAATCGTCGGTCGCCCGGGTTTCCTGGCCTTCGCCGCAATCAAGGAAACTGCCGCGTTCCCTTTCAACGATATAGAGCCAGTTCGGCGGAGCGATCACATAGGCTTGATCGGTGATCCCGCCATGGCCTTCGGCGAGCGCAAGACCGCCGGCTGAGCGGCCCCCGGCCAAGGCCGGCGTCATCCAGGACAAGCAAAGCGCAATGGCGGCAATGCTGGCGTTAAGACTTTGTTTACTGCTGGCACACATGGCGCCGGCATCGCAAAGGCCGTTCCTAATCTCCGATCACTTCACCGCACCGCCCGGTCGCGCAGACTTTATTTCCTTGTCAGGACCGGAAAAGCCATGTTGAAGATCGGGCGGGCGAGTTCTTGAAGAAGTCAGGGTGTGGGCCAGACATGGCTTTCTTTTCGGAATTTGAATTCAGCGGCGGCGGAATCCTTGCCAAAGAGACGGGCGCCCAGATCCGGTGGAGCCCCGAATTCGCCCGCGACGCCCTCCGTATCGCTTCGTTCATCGGACTCGTGCAGGGCGTCAGGGCCGCAAGGATCGTCAAAGGCCGCGAGCCCCGGGCGAGGATTTCCTTCTTCCCGAAAAAGCCGCGTTCCTATTACGCAATCTGGCCCGTGTGCCAGCTCGCCGACGTCAAGATCGTAGACGACGCTGCGGAGGCCGATCTCCATTTCTATTTCGAAGACCGTGAGTTCCGCACGGCGCCGCTCGGCGCGCCGTCGAACAAGGCGTCGTTCAATATCGGCTGTCACGACATCCGCAAAAGCGTTGTAAGCCGCCTTTTCGAAGAGACCTTCGGTTATTCGCTGACGATCGACCCGTCGATCCATCGCGGTCTCGCCGTCGAGAAATCCGAGCTTAACGGCAAACATGACGGACGGATCGTCTCGTGTCCGCTCGTAGCACCGCGCAGCGACCGCGTTTACCAGCGTCTCGTCGATAACACTTTCGACGGGCGCGAATTCATCGACATCCGAACGCCGGTCGTCGGCGGCAAGGCGCCGTTCGTTTACCTTAAGCGGCGAACGCGCGATCTTCGTTTTTCGAATGACAATCATCGCGTCGATCTCGCGCCGGTCGACGCGCTTTTGTCGAAAGACGAACAGATGAAGATCTCCGATTTCACTCACGCGATCGGCCTTGATTTCGGCGGTCTCGACGTTTTGCGCGACCGTGAGGACGGACGCATTTATATCGTCGACGCCAACAAAACGGACATGGGGCCGCCCTCGGCCCTGTCGGCGCAGGACAAGCTGAAAGCCATGCGCGGCATCGCGGACGGCTTTGCAAGCCTCGTCGACGAGCGCCTGAAGGCCTGATCTTGGCCGCCATTCCCTTCGTCAAGGAATTCAAATTCGACTACGGACGGGTTGATCGTCTGACGCCGCTGATCCGGCGCGTCATCTGCAACAATCCCGGCCCATTCACCTATACAGGCAGCGGAACCTATATTGTCGGACGCGACGGCGGCGACGTCGCCGTGATCGATCCGGGCCCGGCGAACGAGGCGCACACGCAAGCTCTTGTTGCTGCAATCGGGCCTTCGCGCGTCAGCGATATTCTAATCACGCATACGCACTCAGATCATTGCGGCGGCGCAAGGGCCTTTGCGGCCCTAGTGAACGCGCCGATCCGTGCGGCGGGTCCCCATCCAATCGCCGACAAAAAGCTCGACGCGCCGGCGCTCGATGAAGGGGCTGATTATGCTTTCGCACCCGATGAGACGCTGCGCGACGGCGACCGCGTGACCGGCGACGGCTGGACGATCGAGGCGGTCGCGACGCCCGGACATCTTTCCAATCATCTGTGTTACGCGCTGATCGAAGAGGCAGCGCTGTTCACCGGCGATCACATTATGGGCTGGGCGACGACAGTGATCGCGCCGCCAGACGGCGACATGGCCGCCTATTTCGACAGCCTCGACAAACTGCTTGCGCGAAGCGAGGAAATCTATTTCCCGACACACGGCGCGCCTATCGAAAACCCAAAGCCGTTCGTGCGCGCGATCAAGACGCATCGGCGCATCCGCGACGGGCAAATTCTCGACCAGCTGAAAAAAGGCCGCACCGGGATCAAGGAAATCACCGGCGCAATTTACGCTGACATCGACAAGCGCCTGCATGGCGCTGCGGCGCTGAATGTTTTCGCGCACCTCATTAGACTGGTGAATACCGGCGCGGTGGTCAGCGACGGCGCGCCGACGATGAAAAGCGAGTACCGCTTGAACAAATAGCCCCGCTTGACGCTCCTTACGCGTCATGATCCTCTTAGGGCGCCGATTGGAAAGAGGTTTCAGATGACCAAGCGCCTTATCGCTGCAAGCGCATTTGCTGCCGCCTTCATTTCTGCTGGATCAGCGGCGGCCTGGGACCAGATTGGGCAGCGCAATGTCAAGGACCGTGTCGAGCGCGACACCATGATCATCGAAGGTCACCGGCAGTACGAGCGCATCAAGATTTGCGTCTATCGGCGGCCGGTGCATTTCATCGATGTCGATATCGAATATCGCAATGGCGGCCGTCAGGATGTGTCTGTCGCCGCTCGCATCAATCCCGGAGACTGTACGCGCGTCATCGATCTGAACGGAGATGATCGCGACATCAAATCGATCTCGTTCCGTTATGAGGAGACAAGCCGCCTGCGCCGCAGCGCGACGGTTAAAGTATTCGCCGAATAGACCTCAGTTCGATCAATGCTGGCTAAACCGCAGGCCAAGTTTGGTGCGCCGGTCCGCGCCTTTCCCTAGGGATACAACCTCTGCGTCGTCCAATTCTCGCCCGCGCGGCGGAACTGCAGCCGGTCGTGCAGGCGGAACGGACGATTGACCCAGAACTCGATTTCGATCGGCGCCAGACGAAAACCCGACCAGTGATCGGGGCGCGGCACGCGCCCTATGCCAAATTTCGCGGTTTCGCGCGCCACTGCCTTTTCGAGCGCGAAACGCCCTTCCAACGGCCGCGACTGGGCCGACGCCCAGGCGCCAAGCTGCGCGCCGCGTGCGCGCGTTGAAAAGTAGGCGTCAGCCTCGTCGCCGCTGACCGCCGCAACCGGACCGCGGAACCTGACCGAGCGGCGGATCGATTTCCAGTGAAAGCAGAGCGCAGCCTTTGGATGAGCCGCGAGTTCCTGGCCCTTCGCGCTTTCGAGATTGGTGAAAAACGTGAGGCCCGCCGCGTCGAAATCTTTCAACAGCACCATTCGGACATTGGGGAGGCCGTCGCTGTCAACGGTTGCGAGCGCCATAGCGTTGGCGTCGTTCGGCTCCTTCTTTTTGGCAAGCTCCAACCATTCGACAAAGAGCGAAAACGGGTCTTCGCGGGTGAAAACCTCTCCTTGATCCTCGTCGGCTTTGTAGGCCTCTGCAGAGGGGCTCGGCGGAATAATCGATTTTCGGCTCATACGGCTATCCGGCGTTTTCCAATCGGGGACGGATCGTTCTATAGGATCGGCGGGCTGATTCATAACCGGCCTGAGTGAAATCATAGTGAGGCGCGTGGCGCGCAATGTCGCATAATACGTTCGGCCATCTGTTCCGTGTGACGACCTGGGGCGAGAGCCACGGACCCGCGATCGGCTGCGTCATTGACGGCTGCCCGCCCGGAATTGCGCTCGCCGCCGCCGACATTCAGGCGCATCTCGACCTGCGAAAGCCTGGAACTTCAAAGTTCGTGACGCAACGCCGCGAACCGGACGAGGTCAAGATTTTGTCCGGCGTCTTCGAGGATGACCGGACAGGCGGCCCAAGAACGACAGGAACGCCGATCAGTCTCCTCATAGAAAATGTCGACCAGCGCTCGAAGGACTATTCCGATATTCGCGACAAATACCGTCCCGGCCATGCCGACTTCGCCTATGATGCGAAATACGGGTTCCGCGATTATCGCGGCGGCGGACGATCGTCCGCGCGCGAGACGGCTTGCCGGGTCGCCGCCGGCGCGGTCGCGCAGAAGATTCTCGATCACCTCTATGGAGGCGTCGTCATTCGCGGATGCCTGGTGCAGATGGGCAAAATCCGCATCGATCGCGCGCGTTTCGACTGGGAGGAAACGGCGCGCAATTCGTTCTGGTGTCCAGACGCGGTCGCGGCAGAAGAATTTGAAACCGTACTCGAAAAGGCGCGCAAGGCGGGATCGTCGCTCGGCGCTGCAATCGAGATTGTCGCGTCCGGCGTACCGGCAGGTCTTGGCGCGCCGGTCTATGGAAAGCTCGACGCCGATATCGCCGGAGCGATGATGTCGATAAATGCAGTGAAGGGCGTCGAGATCGGCGCCGGCATGGGCGCGGCTGAACTGACCGGCGAAGAAAACGCCGATGAAATAAGGATAAAGCGCAAGAAACCGCATTTCCTGTCGAATAACGCCGGCGGCATTCTCGGCGGCATTTCAACGGGTCAGGATGTCGTCGCGCGCTTCGCCGTGAAACCGACATCCTCGATCCTCAGCCCGCGCAGGACTGTGACAAAAGATGGCGCCGAAACTGAAATCTCGACCAAGGGCCGACACGATCCTTGCGTCGGAATTCGCGCTGTGCCAGTCGGCATTGCGATGATGGCCTGCGTGCTCGCTGATCACGCGTTGCGCCACCGAGCCCAGTGCGGATCGTAACCATGAAGCGCGTATTTGCTTTCGCCGCAGGTTTTGCGGTTTTCCTTGCCCTCACCTTTCTCATGGTGAGAACGCCGGATACCGACCGCGACGAGATGATCGCAAAATATGGCGGCCCTTCGCCCCAATTCGCAGAAGGCGCCGGCGGAATGCGCGTACACTGGCGCGATGAAGGTTGCCGCGACTGTCCGGCGATTATCCTGCTGCATGGATCTAATGCGAGCCTTCACACCTTTGCCCCGCTCGTCGAACGGCTGAGCGGCGAATACCGCATCATCACTTACGATCAGCCCGGACACGGCCTTACCGGCGCACATCCGCGCGACGATTATTCGGCGGCCGGAATGTTCGAGGCGCTGAACGCCGTCGCCAACGCCGCGCGCGTCGATCATTTTTACCTTGGCGGCAATTCGATGGGCGGCTGGGTATCCTGGCGTTACGCGCTCGCTTACCCGGAACGCGTCGATGGATTGATCCTGATCGACGCCGCTGGCGCGCCGCTGCGTGAAGGGGAAACCGCTCCGCCGCTCAATCTCGGCTTCCGTCTGATGCGCAATCCTGCGCTGCGCCCGCTTGTCGAGCAGATCACGCCGCGCGGCCTCATCAAAAAATCAGTGCTCGACACGACTGCGGCGGATGAAGTCGTCACCGAGGAAATGGTCGATCGCTACTGGGAATTGCTGCGCTATCCCGGAAATCGCCGCGCAACCGCCATTCGCGCGAGAACCGATCCCGAGGAAGCATATGCGGAGCGTCTCGGAGAATTAAAGGACCCGGCGCTTATCATTTGGGGCAAGGACGATCAGCTTATCCATTCGACTGCGGCGCAGACTTTCGCCGAGCGCATTCCAAACGCCGAAGTCGTCCTGTTCGAGAATATCGGCCATTTGCCGATGGAGGAAGCGCCGGACGCGACAGCGAACGCAATTCGCCGGTTTCTCGAAGGGCAGGCGCCCGAAGCTGTCGACACGCTCAATCTGGAGCCCTAGAGCAAAATTCGCGCGCCAGCGCGCGATACTTGTTGAGGATTTTTCATTTAGGGCGCGGCAATTCCGTCTTGCTTTTGAAACGCAGTGATCTTCGTCAGAAACGCAAGCGTCTCTTCGCGTTTTTCAAGACCCGCTTCCCGAAAATGCGTCGCAAGGTCGAGGCGGCAATAACTGTCATAATAGGGCTCGTGAAGCCCGCGCGGAAAATTCTCGAGCAACGCATCGAGCCCCGGCTCATCCCCGAACTGGATCGTATCGACAAGAATGAATATGCCGCCGGGCTTTAGCAGTCGCGCTATTTCTACAGCGACGTCGCTGCGGACCTTCGGAGGCAATTCGTGAAAGAGATAGACCGCCGTCACGATGTCAAACGACTGGTCCGGCAATCTGGTCGCTTCCGCCCTCGCCTCTACAAAGCGGACATTGCGAAATCTCGTCAGCGCAGTCATCGCCTTGGCGAGATAGGCCGGCGACAGATCGAGCGCGGTTGCGCGCATTGCCGGCCAATTGTCGAGCGCCTGCTCCAAAAACCCGCCGGCGCCGCAGGCGATATCGAGATGCTCGATTGTCGATGGATCGCGTCCCGCCACTGTGCGCCGGATGAACGGCAACGCCTGACGGCGCATTGCAGCACCCGCGCCCGTAAACAGCGTTTCAACCTGCATGTCGTAGCGGTCGGCCGATTCCGCCGACAGCCAGCCGTCCGTCTGAAAATGGAAATTCTGCAGGTAGTAACGCGGATATTTTTCTGCGAGGTCTTCCCGCATCACTTCCGAATGACCATTTGCATATTTCCGTCGGGCGACTTTTTCGGTGTCCACTAGATAGTCGCGCGACAGTTTCGCGAGCTTCGACAACGATGGCGGACGCCGCATTTCAAGCGGCATTTTGTAAGCGCCGCTTTCGATATTCCTCCAATCCGCGCGAAAGAGATCCCGGAACGACCGCTTCAATCGCTCGCGGTCCAAAGGCGCAAATTCGTCCGCCGCCGGGACTTGGCCGGGGCGCGTAATCGGTCCCATCTTCCGGCGGCCTGCGAAATAGTGGCCGGTATACCAGGCGACGCGCGCAAGTTGCGCGGCGCTATAGAGGGCGCGATTGGCGGAAGTCTTTGCAGCGGATGCGAGCCGCATGGCTCATCGTCTCCTGAAAACGCCGACAAGCTCAACGTGGGGCGAGTAAACGAACTGGTCAACAGGGGTCGCCCGCGACAGCATGTAGCCGCCTTCCGTCAGGATCGCCGCATCACGCGCAAAGGTCGCCGGATTGCACGATACGCCGACAACAGTTTTGACGCCGCTTGCCGCAATCTCCGCCGCCTGCGCTGCGGCGCCTGCGCGCGGCGGGTCGAAGACGATCGCGTCAAATCCCTTCAACTCTTTTGCCGTCAGCGGCCGTTCGAAAAGATCGCGCACCTCGGACTTCACGGGATTGATCTTCAAACCGGCGCGCTGCGCGCCGGCTGCGGCGCTTGCAAGCGCGTCGATCGCGGCGCGGTCGGTATCGACTGCGTAGACCGTCGCCTCTCGCGCGAGCGGGAGCGCGAACGTTCCGCATCCGGAGAAAAGGTCCGCTATTTTTTTGGCTCCTGACACCGCTCCTGCGACGAGCGCGGTAAGCGCCGCCTCCCCTTGACGGCTTGCCTGAAGAAAGCCGCCGGGCGGCGGGGTCACCGCAACGCCGCCAAAATGTATGACCGGCGGCGCGAAGACGGCGAGCACTTCGCCGTTCCGCGAGAGGCGGACAACGCCGGCGCGCTGCGCTTCATCGAGAAGTGCTACAAGAGCTGCGCCGCGAGGTTCTTTCGCGCCCTTGCCGGAAACGGCGAGATCCAGGCCGTTATCGCAGAGCGTCGCCGAGAGATCGAATTCCGGCGCGTCGATTTTCGCCGCCATCGCGCGCAAGGCGGAAAGCCGCGCCGCAAGATCCGGATGCAAAATGAGACAACCGCCGATCTCGGCGATTTCAGAAGAGCGGCGCGCGTTGAAGCCGAGCGTCACGTTATTGCGCGCCTTTTTCGCCGCAAAGACGGCGCGGCGCCGAGATGCTGCAGCCGTTTCAATCGTCTCAGCGACTTCAGCGTCGGCCAATCCCTCGCGCGCCAGCGCGTCTGCGACGCGACGGCGCTTCCAGTCCCGATAGAACCCGCGCGCAACATGCTGGAGCGAACACCCGCCGCATTGCCCATAATGACGGCAGGGCGCGTCAATGCGATGGGGGCTCTTCTCCTTCAGATCGATCAGCACGCCGCGATCGCCGCGCGCTTCGATATCGGCGAGGTCGCCGGGCGCCGTCAGCGGAACGAATATTCGGGCGCCATCGACAGTCGCGATTCCGTCGCCGCTGGCGCCGATGTCCTCAATGCGCACTGTGAACCGCTGCGCCGGCGCCGCTTTCTTTTCCCTACGCCGATTTGACCGCGCCAATCAGGAATTCCTTGTTGCCGTCGCCGCCCGCGATTGGGCTGTCGATGATTCCAGTAAGCGGCCATCCTGCGGCGTTCAACCAGGCGGCGATGTCGCGCGGCAACGCTTCAAGGTCTTCCTCGTCCGCCTTCACAATCCCGCCCTTGCCGATCTTTTCAGGGCCGAGTTCGAATTGAGGCTTGATGAGCGCGATCATCTGCGCCCCCGGCGACGCCAGCGCCATTGCAAAGGGAATAGCCTTTTTAAGGCTGATGAAGCTGACGTCGCAGACGATGATATCGACAAGATCGGGAATTAGCGCCGCCGACAGATCCTTAGCATGCGTCCTTTCCAGATTGACGACGCGCGCATCGCCGGAAATAGCAGGGTGAAGTTGCCCGCTGCCGACATCGATTGCAAAGACTTTCGCTGCGCCCGCGCGCAACAGCACCTCGGTGAACCCGCCGGTCGAGGCTCCAAGGTCGAGGCAGATTCTGCCAGCGGGATCGACCGCAAACGCACGCAGCGCCGCCTCCAGTTTCAGCGCCCCGCGCGAAACATAATCGTGGACATCGCCTTCAACGACAATTTCCGATTCCGCACGCACTGCGGCCGCGGGTTTTTTCGCGACTACGCCGTCTACGAGCACAAGGCCCGCCCTGATCGCGCCCTGCGCCCGCGCACGCGACGGGAACGCCCCGCGCTCGACAAGCAAATGGTCAAGGCGCCTCGAATTCGTCATGGCGCCCTCATAACTCCCGCGCTACAAGAGCGCCATGGCCAATACATTCGACCTTATTTTGAAGAACGGCGCCGTCGTCAATCACGACGGCGAGGGCAAACGCGACGTTGGCGTCGCTGGCGGACGGATCGCGGAAATCGGCGATCTGTCCCGCGCCTCTGCGGGCGAAATCATCGATTGCGAAGGCCTCCACGTCCTCCCCGGCGTCATCGACACGCAGGTGCACTTCCGTGAGCCCGGCCCGACGCACAAGGAAGACCTCGAATCGGGCAGCCTCTCTGCCGTTCTCGGCGGCGTCACCGCCGTTTTCGAGATGCCGAACACCAACCCGCTGACGACAACCGCCGCCGCCGTCGAAGATAAACTGGCGCGCGCGCGCCACCGCATGTTCTGCGACCACGCGTTTTACGCTGGCGCGACGCATGCAAACCCCAAAGACCTCGTTGAGCTGGAGCGCATGAGAGGCGTTTGCGGCGTCAAGATTTTCATGGGCGCATCGACAGGCGATTTGCTGGTTGAAGACGACGCCGGCGTTCTCGATGTTCTGCGGCACGGAACGCGGCGCGTCGCCGTGCATTCGGAAGACGAGTTCATGCTGCGCGACAACAAGAAATTCGCGCGCGACGGCGACTGGACGTCGCATACGGATGTCAGAACCGCAGAAGCGGCGGTATCCTCGACGATCCGTCTTTTGCGCCTTGCGCGGGAGGCGCGCCGCCGCATCCATATCCTGCATATTTCAACTGCGGAGGAAGTCCCGCTCCTTGCCGCCGCGAAAGACATCGCGACCGCGGAAGTGACGCCGCAGCATCTAACGCTCGCCGCGCCCGAATGCTATCGCGACCTGAAGGGCCTCGCGCAGATGAACCCTCCCGTCCGGGATGAGCGGCACCGCGCCGGTCTTTGGGCCGGACTGCAACAGGGCGTTTTCGACGTCATCGGTTCCGACCATGCGCCGCACACGCGCGAGGAAAAAGCAAAACCCTATCCCGCCTCCCCTTCCGGCATGCCGGGCGTCCAGACGCTTGTTCCGGTGATGCTCAATCATGTCGCCGAAGGAAGGCTTACTCTGGCGCGCTTTGTCGACCTCGTCTGTCATGGTCCGAACCGCATATTCGGAATCGCCGGAAAAGGACGCATTGCGGCCGGCTATGACGCTGACTTCACGGTCATCGACTTAAAGCGCCGCGAGACGATCACGCATGAGTGGTCGAAGTCGCGCTGCGGGTGGACGCCGTTCGACGGGATGAAAGTGACGGGCTGGCCCGTGATGACAATCATCCGTGGGCGGACTGTGATGCGCGAGAATGAGATCGCCGGCAAGGCGGCGGGCGAGCCGATACGGTTTCAGGAAACGGTCTAGGGCGCCCTCACTGGAACGGGTCGCCGCGAACAACATTGACAGCGCTGTCGTCTTCACCGCGTTCTGCGGCGTATAGCGGCGCGCTGAGGTTTGAGACGAGCGCCTCGCCTGTCTGGGCTCGTGCGGCGGCATAGTCCTGCGCATCGCGGTCGCAATAAGCAAAACCCGATTGCGCGTTCTGATAGCCTTCGTTGAACGAGCCGACCATTTCTTCTCTGAGGTCGAATGACGGCTGTTCCAGATCGATGAGGCGCTTCATGCGGTCGCGCCAGATGTCCGCTTCATTATCCGGCTCGCACAGGCGGCGGATATGGTGAAGCTCGCCGAATATGCGCGCAAGGCCGGTGAGCGCAGAGCGGCGGGCCTCGTAATCATCCTCGGCGGCCGCAGGCAGCGCGAATAGGACCGTCAGAACAAAGAAGATGCGCTTCAACATGGAGGGCGTTCATGCATTTCGATTAGGGCGGATAATTGACCGTATTGCGGAGTTTCATGGCGTCCGCAATGGCGCGGCGCGTTTCGTCCCAGGAGACGCGGGCGAGCGCCTCTTCCAGCGGCGTAAATTCCGCCGCCGCCGCGTCGTCGCCCGGAACGGGTTCGCCCGAAAGCCATTCCGCCCAATAATCAACCATCACCACATGCCGGCTGAAATCTGGGTCCTGCCGGTCATCCGGGACGACTTCAAAAACGCCGATCAGTCCGCCGATGCGAATCTCTACGCCGGTCTCTTCCATGACCTCGCGCCGCACTGCGTCTTCTAGACGCTCGCCATGGTGAAGTCCGCCGCCAGGGATCGACCAGCGCCCGAGAAAGGGCGGCTTCCCGCGTTTGATAACAAGAACGTTTTCGCCCCTGAAGACGACAGCGCCGACGCCGACACGGATTTGTTGTTCGCTCATGACCGGCCTTATAGTCTGTTTCATCATGTGCGGAAGATTCGTGCTCGCCTCGCCGCCTCATCTCGTCCGCGATCTTCTGGGCGTGGATATCCGCGACAATTTTCCGCCTCGCTACAATATCGCCCCGACGCAGCCGATCGGCGTCGTCCGGATGAATGAACGACATGCGCGCGAATTCGCGCTCGTCCGCTGGGGCTTCATACCTTCGTGGGCGAAGAAGGACTATTTCGAGAAAGTCGGATCAAAGCCGCTGATCAATGCGCGCGGCGAGACGGTTGCTGACAAACCGACATTCCGTTCTGCGTTCAGGCGCCGCCGCTGTCTCATTCCCGCTGACGGATTTTATGAATGGCGCACCGAGAAAGGCGCGCGGCAGCCTTATCTGATCCGGCCCGTCGCAGACGGTCTGTTCGCCTTCGGCGGCGTCTGGGAGACGGCGGCGGATGCGGACGGCGGCGAGATCGATACAGCTGCGATCATCACAACAGAAGCGGGACGAGACATCGCGCCGCTGCACAATCGCGAGCCGATCGTCATTGCAAAAAACGATTTTACGGTCTGGCTGGACGAAGATGAACGGAGCGTCAAGGACGCGCTTTCTCTGATCCGCGCGTCGGCGGAAGGATTCTGGAAATACCACGCCGTTTCAAAATCGGTGAACAATGCGCCCAACGAGGGCGAGGATCTCGCGCGCGAAATCGGGCAGCGCGAGATGTTCTAGGCGGCGCCCTTCAATGGCGGCTGCGGCCTTGTAAACAGCCAGTCGAAATCGCCAGATTGATCCTTATGGAATTTATAGCCGTCGGCGGAGAATTTTTTCAAATCGTCAGCGCGCTCGATCCGCTTGTCGATCGCCCAGCGCGCCATTAGTCCGCGCGCGCGTTTGGCGAAGAATTGCAGCGAACGCAGCTTGCCGTCCTTTTCCTCCTTGAAACTCGGCGTGACGACCGGGCCCTTCAGAGATTTCGGATCGACGGCGGAGAAATATTCAATTGAAGCGAGATTGACGATTGTTGCGTCTTTATGGTCCGCAGCAATCTTGTTGATCTCCTTCGCAAGGAGATCGCTCCAGAAAGCGTAGAGATTTTTGCCGCGCGGATTTTTGAGCGCCGACCCCATTTCGAGGCGATAAGGCTCGATCGCATCGAGCGGGCGCAGGAGGCCGTAAAGTCCCGACAGAATGCGCAGGTGATCCTGCGCGAAGGTGAAATCCGCCGCGCTCATCGATTTTGCATCCAATCCAAGATAGACATCGCCGTTGAAGGCGAGCGCCGCCTGTTTTTGCGCGTTGGATTTGCCGTCGCCTCGGAATGCCGCAAACCGTTCGTGATTGAGCTCTGCGAGCTTGTCGGAGATATCCATCAGCTTCTTTAGCTTCGCGGGCGTCAACTCCTTCGCGATTGACGCGACCTCGCGCGCCTCTTTGAGAAAGGCTGGTTTCGTCGCGGCGAGCGCGCCGGCGACAGGGTCGAAATTCATGTTCTTGGCGGGAGAGATCAAAATCAGCATGAATGCGAATTCGCATCATCATCGCAGAAAATCAACCGCGGCGGCTTAACTCGCCGGAGCGAGCGGCGCGACGCCGGGGACGCCATGCTTCCTTCGCTCTTCGATGAATTCGGCTTCGTCGAACGGGCCCTTTACGACCCGCATTATGTCGGCGTCCGGGCCGTCGAAATCGCGCACGATATAATAGTAATCGAGCGTCTCGGGCGCGCCGGCCTTGCGAACCGCCGCGCTGACGAAATCTTCGTCCCATCCAAGCCGGACGACCGGCGGCGCGATACGCAGATCGCAACCGCCCGTCGCCCTTTGATAGCAGACCATCGTTCCCGGATTGTTGCTGACGATTTCGGCGGCGAGCACGTAAGGGCCGTCGATGCGCTCGCCGATCGGCGGTAAGGGCGGCCTGACGCAGCCAGCCAGCGCCAGGATAAATGCGACAAGATATGCAGCCCGGAAATTCCCCGCCATGCGCCCCTCCCCAAAGAGACGCAGCCACAATAGCAGGGCCCGCAGCCTAAATCATCTTCCCAGGATTCATGAGGCCTTGCGGGTCGAGCGCCGTCTTGATCGCCCGCATCATGGCGATTTCCGCCGGCTGCTTGCGCCGGGCGATATCGTCGCGCCGGGCAAGGCCGACGCCATGCTCCGCCGAGATCGAGCCGCGATGCAGGTCGATGACGTCATAGACCGCCCGTTCAACCGCGTCCTGCGCGCGATCGAATGCGGCGCGATCGCCGCCTGTCGGTTGCAGAACGTCATAGTGTATGTTGCCGTCGCCCATATGGCCAAAGGCGATGATGCGCGCGCCGGGGCACGCACGCTCGACGACGGCGCCGGCGTCGTTCAGGAATGCGGGCACCGATTCCACGGGAACCGAGACGTCGTATTTCGCCTGGCCGCCTTCAGGGCGCATCGCTTCCGACATCGAATGGCGCATATGCCAAAAAGCGGCCGCCTGCGCTTCGTTCTCTGCGATTGTTGCGTCGAGGATTTCGCCTGTCTCAAGCGCGCCGGAAAGAATCGCTTCGACTTCCTCGCGCAGGGCGCCTTGGCGCCCGGATGAAAATTCGACGAGCGCATACCATGGATGTTCCGCAGCGAGCGGATCGCGCGTGTTCGGGATATGCTTCAAAACAAGGCTGATCGAGAAACGCGACATCAGCTCGAAACTTGTCACGTTACCGCCGCTTGCCCCTTGCGCGCGCGACAACAGCGCCAGCGCCTTTTCCGGCGATGCAAGTCCGGCGAAGACGGTCGAACGCTCGCGCGGACGCGGGTAAAGTTTCAGCGCAGCCCCGGTGATGACGCCGAGCGTTCCTTCGCCGCCGATGAACAGCTGTTTCAGATCGTAGCCGGTATTGTCCTTCCTCAGGCTTTTGAGGCCATTCCAGATTTCGCCGTTCGGCAGCACCGCCTCGATCCCGAGAACGAGATCGCGCATGTTGCCGTAGCGAAGCACGTTGACGCCGCCGGCATTGGTCGAAATGACGCCGCCGATCTGGCACGTGCCTTCAGATCCTATCGACAGCGGGAACAAGCGATCGATCTTCGCCGCCGCTTCCTGCGCTTCATGCAGCGTGACGCCGGCATCGACCGTCAAGGTCATTCCTTCCGCAGATGCGCTTCTGATCTTTTTCATCCGCTTCATCGAAATCAGGATTTCGTCGTTGAGCGGCATTTGTCCGCCGACAAGACCGGTATTGCCGCCCTGCGGCGTCACGGCGATTTTCTCAGCTGCGCAAAGCCGGACAATTTTCGCCGTCTCTTCGGCGCTCGACGGCGCAACAATCATCGACGCGCGCCCCGGCCACCGACCGCGCATTTCGCGCAAGTAAGGCGGCCAGTCTGATTGCGCGACGACGCCTTTGGGTCCGACTATCTCGGCGAGCGAGGCGATCACGTTTGCGGGAGCGGTCATGGTTTGCCTGAGGAAATGTGCGTCCGGTCCATCTTTTACTAGCCGGCGACGGCGTCAAGTCGGCCAAGGCGCCCGCTTCGCAATTTGCGCGCATTCGGATAGAAACGCGCCGGGCGCAATTGATAACGATCAAACCCTGGAGGGGAAATCCATGAGACCGACTTCACGAACGATACTGATTGCGCTCCTGTCCGCAACGGCGCTCGTCGCTTGCGCCAAAAAGGCCGATGAGCCGGCGACAGACGCGGGCGCGCCTGCCGGTGAACAGATAGCGAGCGAGCCTGTAGCGGCCGAGCCGATTCCGGACGTCGATTTCGCCGCCGTCGCTGCGGCGGCGGTGGCAAACCCCGCCCGCCTTGAGGAGGACCGAAAAGACGACGAACGCCGCAAGCCCGCTGCAGCGCTCGAATTTTTTCAGATCGCGCCGGCGATGACAGTTTTCGAAGTAGAGGCCGGCGCCGGTTGGTATACGGAGCTTTTGTCGCATGCGGTCGGCCCCGACGGCGCGGTTATCATGCAAAACCCGGAAGGGTTCCTCTCTTTCGTCGGCGAGCAGATCAATACCCGCCTTGCGGGCGGCCGCCTCGCCAATGTTCGCCAGTCGATTTCGATTTTCGACGCGCTCGGCGCCGCTGACGCCAGCGCCGACCTGGTCACCTGGGTTCAGGGTCCGCACGAACTTTATTACAAGCCCGACGACGGCAAGACGCTCGGCGATCCTTCCGCCTCCTATGCGGAAATCTATCGCATCACCAAACCCGGCGGCGTCTTTGCGGTCATCGACCATTCAGCCGTCGCCGGCGCGCCGGAAACAAGCGGGCACGATCTTCACCGCATCGATCGCGCAATCGTCGTCGCCTTGGCGGAGGCGGCAGGTTTCAAGCTGGAGGCGGAAGGCGATTTCCTAGCCAATCCGGACGATCCGCGCACCATCGCCGTATTCGATCCGGCAATCCGCGGGCATACGGATCAGTTTGCGCTGCGCTTCAGGAAGCCGCGCTGATCAACGGCGCGGCGTTGCAGCGCGCCTGAGGCGATCGTTGATCGCCTCTCCCAACCCTTCGTTTGGAACAGGCGCGGTTGCAATTCCGGTCAATCCTCTTTCGGCGCAGATCGCGTCGAGCGCGCGAAGGTGCGCAAAAAGATTTGCGGCGGCCTCAACGAGGTCGCCGCTTTCGCTCAGATTGAGCGATGCGGAACCTGCGCCGCCTGCGGCGCCGAAGCCGAGGAAAGCCTCATTCTTTTGCGGCGCCTTCGCGTCAAGCCTTAACGCCACGTTCGGCGCGTAGTGGCTCGGCGTCATCCCGGGCGCTTCGACCGTCAAGGACGGCGGCGCTTCGAGCGGTTTGCCGATGACCTGCTCGATATCGGCGCGAGGGACGCCGCCCGGACGCAAAAGAATTGCGCGCTCGCCCTCGACTTTAATGATCGTCGATTCAACGCCGACCGCACAGCGGCCGCCATCGAGAATGAGGCGCACGCGGTCGCCAAGACCATCGCGGACATGGTCTGCCGTCGTCGGGCTGATCGATCCCGACCGATTGGCGCTTGGCGCGGCGAGCGGGCGATCCGATAGCCTGATAAGCCTTGCAGTAATTGGATGGCGCGGCGCGCGCACGCCGAGCGTTTCGAGTCCGGCGCTTACAAGCAGCGATACGCCGCTGCCTTTTTTCCGGGGCAGAACGAGCGTCAGCGGTCCCGGCCAGAATGCCGCTGCAAGCTTTTCGGCAAGCGGCGAAAAATCGACATAGCGCTTCGCCATGTCGGCGTCGGCAACGTGGACGATCAGCGGATTGAACGAAGGCCGGCCCTTGGCGTCGTAAATGCGCGCAACTGCGCGATCATTCGTCGCGTCGGCGGCAAGGCCGTAGACAGTCTCCGTCGGAACCGCGACGAGCTCTCCGGCCAGAATAAGGGCTTTTGCGCGATCGACGGCGTACGCTAACGCCGCCGGCGTTTTGGGTCGGATGATGATTTCCGGCGATGCGCTGTTGTCGGCCACTGGCGCGATTTAGGGCCTTGCTGCCTTCAAAGCTAGCGATCCGGGTAAGGACTCAGCATAAAGTTTGGCGTCCACTTTCACCACGGGCGCCAGCGCCAAAGGAATCCGCCATGACCTTCTCAACACCAGTCCGCGATATGCGTTTTGCGCTCGACCAGATGGCCGGCTTTCCGGCTCTGATGCGCTCTGGCGCCTATCCGGACTTATCGGGCGATATGGTCGATGCGATCCTCTCTGAGGCAGCGAAATACTGCGACGCCGTCGTTGCGCCGCTGAACTGGGGCAGCGACCGTACGCCCTCGCGGCTCGAAAACGGCGTTGTCAGGACCAGTCCCGGCTTCAAGGAAGCATACCGCCAATATGTCGAAGGCGGATGGAACTCGCTCGCGTTTCCAGAAGAATGGGGCGGACAGGGACTCCCCTCAACACTCGCAAATACGCTCGTCGATGCGCTCAACGGCGCGTCAATGTCGTTCGCCATCGGCACGACGCTGACGACAGGCGCCGTCAAGGCGATCCTCCACGCTGGAACAGACTGGCAAAAGAAAGCCTATCTGCCGAAATTGGTGACGGGCGCCTGGACCGGCACGATGAACCTGACCGAGCCGCAATCGGGCTCCGATTTGTCGGGCCTGCGCACCAAGGCGGAACCCGCAGGCGACGGCCGCTACAAGATCAGCGGGCAGAAGATTTTCATCACTTATGGCGATCACGACATGACGGACAATATCGTCCACCTCGTGCTAGCGCGGCTGCCCGGCGCCCCGGAAGGAACCGCCGGAATTTCTATGTTCATCGTCCCGAAATTCCATGTGAATGCGGACGGATCGCTTGGCGCGCGAAACGACGCGCACTGCATCAAGCTTGAAGAAAAAATGGGCCTGCATGGCTCGCCGACAACCGTCATGGTCTTTGGCGAGCGGGGCGAATGTTATGGCACGCTCCTCGGCGAGGAGAACAAAGGCCTGCGCAACATGTTCGTGATGATGAACGCCGCGCGGCTAGATGTCGGGCTTCAGGGCGTCGGCGTTGCGGAGGCTGCGTTTCAGCGCGCTTTGGCTTATGCGCAGGAAAGGAAACAGGGCCGCGCTGCCGGCGTCAAAACCGGAAGCATGATCCCGATCTATGAGCACGCCGACGTGCGCCGCATGCTTTATTCGATGAAGTCGCTCGTCGAGGCTAGCCGCGCAATCTGCTACGCAAATGCTGTCGCGTATGATCTCGCGCGCCATTCGCCCGATGAGAAACAGCGCGCCAAAGCCAAAGCGCTTGAAGAACTGCTGACGCCAATCTCGAAGGGCTGGTCAACCGACCGCGCCAACGACGTCGCATCGCTCGGCGTGCAGGTGCATGGCGGCATGGGATATATCGAGGAGACCGGCGCCGCCCAGCATCTGCGCGACGCACGCATCGCCGCAATCTATGAAGGCACGAACGGCATTCAGGCGATGGATCTCGTCAGCCGCAAGCTTCAGGGCGACGGCGGCGCCGCGATCATGGCGTATATTCAGGACGTCCGCGAGGAGGCGATGATCGCCAAAGCGGGAAAGCGCGAGGAGTTGAAGCTCATCGGATTGCGCCTTCTGGAAGCTGCCGAGGCGCTGAAGGCGACCACCGGCTGGCTTCTTGAGGCGGCGAAGGCTGACCAGGAACACGTGCTTGCCGGCGCGACGCCTTACCTCAAGCAATTCGGCAATGTCGCTGGCGGATATTACCTGACGCGCGGCGCGCTTGCCGCAGCGCTCGCGATCAATGAGCCCGGCGCCGATAAAGCTTATCTCAACGGCAGGATCGCAATCGCGCGTTTCTTCGCCGACAATTTCCTGACCGAAGCGACCGGACTTGCCGCAGCCGTCACGTCTGGCGCGAACCCGATTGCGCGGATCGATCCAGCGGCGCTGACGGGGTGATCAGGCGTTAGCGACGAATCTGCGCCGTTTCGTTCGCAATCCAAGCGCGGCGAATCCGCTCAAGAATAGCGCAATCGCTGGCGGAACGGGTATTTCGTTAACCGGCGTCAACGATGTAATCTGAAAAGTCACAAATGACCGGTCTTGGAATCCTGGGTTGCCCTGCCAGTTCCATGTGATGAGAGTTACGATGGCTTGATTAAAGTCGCTCAAAAGCAGTGAGGTTGGAATCGCCGTGCTCGCGAACACCGTTGCGCTATCATCGATAAAAGAAAGGCGATAGGCGTTATATGTTCCAAAAGGGTCTGAGGATTTCGGATTGCTCGTATGAAAGACGATCCTATCAAGAAAATCATTGTCGACCTCCAGCTGCCGATTGGCAAGGTCGGGATTCAACGTCGAAAATTGATCTATGGACAACGCAAAGCCGCTTCCATCATAAACGTCGACGACGACGCCATCGAAGCCCGATAATTTTTGTGCGGCCGTATCATACGAAAATACGCCCGTGATCGTGGTCAGCGGCAGCGCTTGACTGACGTATGAGGCGCCTTGAGGCAGCACGCCAATTGTCGAAACCAATTGATCCGCGGAAAATCGGTAGGTTACGATCGCGGCGTTCGCAGTTCCGCTTACGATTGACAGCGCAAGAAGCAATCCTAACGCTGATTTCATGGCGCTCCCCCAGTTCTTTTTTTTGGATTTGATGTTGCGCCGACTATAGCTCCATTTTTTACTTGTTCAACAAGCACATAAAACAAACATCAAGCGGGTGAAAAACTTCAGTAGCCCACAACTTCGCCGGTATCGACGTTCAGACGCCATATAGAAAACCAATCAATTCCCCGACGCCAACTCGGCCCTGAATGCGACGACGATCGGATTTTCGGGATCGAGCGCGCTGAGCAGATCAATCATCGTCTTCATACCGTCCGTGCTGCTCGCCGTAGCTACGGCGCCGTCGCGGGTCGCCGGATTGCAATAGGCCATCGCGCGCGCGTCCCAGTCCTCGCCGGTGTGCAAGAGAAAGACCTCGTCTCCGAATTCGAGCCGCTGCCAGCCGCCGGCATTCTGTTCCAGCCCGCACGGAACAGATCTCCTTCTCATCGCGGGACATAAAATGAACTTGCGCAAGGCGAACGAGGGACTGTATGCGTCGCAGCGCAAGATCGGTCAGCCGGCGCCGTAAAAGCGGGAACCTTCATCGATATTATTTATTTGTCATCGCGCGCGGCTAATTCGTTGAAATGATTCGGCGCCTAAAATTTTCATAAAATCCTTATACAGATCATTTATTTACGGCGCCTGAACTTTGCCGCATTGTCCCGCCATCTTTCGCCGGACCCATTGAGGGTCGCGAAGGACGCGGGGAGAATATTCCCATTTTCAATATTGACCGGAGAGAATATGACAGACCTTGTAACTATCAAACGCCATGTCGATGCGCACGGGTTCGGCTCTGCGATTGTCGGCGACCATGTCGCGATCGGCGTTGTCTGGACGACGCACATGCTCGACGGCAGGGAGCGAAAGCGTGAAATCATCGAGCGCGTTCATTCGTTCGAGGAGGCATGCGGCGTCATCGGGTGCCGGTGCGAAATCGCGCCCGCGGCTGCATAAGGCGCTTACAATCCGCCGCTGATTGTTTATGGTCGGCCGCTCCTTCAGAAGGACGGTCGGCCATGGCGAATCTCAAGGGAAAAACCCTCTTTATCACCGGCGCCTCGCGCGG
>JBGSLM010000049.1:0-68143 GCA_041740755.1 Parvularculaceae bacterium
GGTCTTGATATGCTGTTCGGCCGACTCTGGCGGCCCGGATTTCTGTCTCATCTTCGCTCCCTCAATGGGCTACGATGAGCCAGAAATCCTCCGTTCAGTTCATCCCGTCAAATGTCCCAAGGTTGCTGACGCCGGACAGGCATCGAATATGGCTACTCCGTTGTTAGGCCCGGTAACATAAACGCCATGACTATCGCGCAACCAGCAGAATCTTTCCGCCCGCTCGGTGCAGATGACTTTGCAGCGTATTGGCGCGGTGATGTGCACTTCCTTATGTACGGACGAATTACATACCGCGATATTTTTGGGGATGTTTGGGATTATGGCTATGCGGTGCGCACTTATGTCAGAAACGACGCCGAGAGGGGTCCGGTCACCCATTTCCAAGATCCCAAACTGGGGCCGAAATTCAGCTATCGGCGAAAGCGCAAAGGCGAACCAGAAAAGGCTGATTAGCGCGGCGATCATCTAACCCTCCCACGGGTTAGATGTGGCGCTAGGCGTCGGCCTTCGCGGCGGGCGGCCTTCCTGCTTTTGCGACCTAAGGCCGTGCATAAGTGGGGGATAACCCGGGGGATAAGTAGGGGGACGGTTCAAAATATGTAAATAAAATCAATGAGTTAATTTTTTTCGCGGAAATCGCGTTCAACCCGGCCTTAACAATGATCTTCGTAGCAGAAGATTCCACGTTTTCAACCGCTGGGGGAAAGTCCGTAGACGGATGATCAGCCGGCAAAGATGCGCCGCCATCGCCCTGCCCGTTTGGGCCGAGACCCGCTGCGGCTCTCCCCGTTGGAGACTGGAAACGACGACCATCCGGCGGCGCAGTGTTGCGCTCTGGTTCCAGAATCCGGATAAGACTTCGAAACCGCCCATTCCAGGTGAAATAATGACAACCGATCCGAAGCCGGCCGGACGTCCGCCGGTCAATTCCGACGCCGCGCGCGACATCGCCTATCATGTCCATGCGCAAACCAATCTTGACGCGCATGTCAGGAACGGTCCCTTCATCATCGCTAAGGGCGCCGGCGCCGGCGTCATCGACGATCAGGGCGTTCGCTATATCGACGCCATGGCGGGGCTGTGGTCGGCGTCGCTCGGCTTTTCCGAAAAGCGCCTTGCGGAGGCCGCGTACCGGCAGATGCTGGAGCTTCCCTACAGCTCGACCTTCGCCGGGCGCTCCTGCCCAATCGTTATCGAGCTTGCCGAGCGGCTGATGGCGATTGCGCCCAAAGGCGTCACGCGCGCGCTGTTCTGCAATTCAGGATCGGAAGCGGTCGATACTGCGCTGAAGCTCGTCTGGTATTTTCAAAACGCGATGGGCCGCCCTGAAAAGAAGAAAGTCATCGCGCGTGAGAAAGCCTATCACGGCTCGACCATTGCGGCGGCGAGCCTCACCGGCCTTGAACGCATGCAGCGGGAGTTCGACCTGCCTATCGACCGGATCGTGCGCGCGCCCTGTCCGCATTATTGGCGGTTCGGCCGCCCGGGCGAGAGCGAGGACGCCTTCGCCGAGCGGATGGCGAACGAGCTTGAAGCGATCATCGTGCGTGAGGGGCCAGATACGATCGGCGCTTTCTTCGCAGAGCCGCTGCAGGGCGCAGGCGGCGTTATTCTGCCGCCTGCCGGATATTTCAAACGCGTGCAGGCGCTCTGCAAAAAATATGACATCCTGTTCATCGCCGATGAAGTCATTTGCGGCTTTGGCCGCACGGGCGAAATGTGGGGGTCGCAGACATTCGACATCACGCCGGACATGCTGACCTGCGCCAAGGCGCTGTCGGCGTCCTACATTCCGATCGCCGCGCTTTTGATCAGCGACCGCATTTTTGAAGCAATGGTCGAACAGAGCCGCAAGATCACGCTGTTCGGACACGGCTTTACCTATTCCGGCCATCCGGTCGCCGCGGCCGTCGCCGTCGAGACGCTCAAAATCTACGAAGAGCGGAACATCGTCGCGATGGCGCAGGCGTCGACGCCGATGTTGCAAAAAGGCCTTAGGACTTACGCAAATCATGCGCTGGTCGGCGAAGTCCGGGGCTGCGGGATGATCGCGGGCGTTGAACTTGCGGCGGACAGGGCGGCGAAAAAATCTTTCGACCCATTGAGGGGCGCCGGAGCGCTTGTGCAGGAAGAAGCAAAAAAGCGCGGCGTACTGGTGCGCGCGCTCGGCGATACGGTCGCGTTTTGTCCGCCGCTCATGATCCCGGATACGGAATTGCGCGCCGTCGTCGATCGCTTCGGCGAAGCGCTCGACGCCGCTGCGGCGAAACTTCTTTAAGGCCAGGAGAATTGATGGGCGCAGGCGGCGGCATTCCTGACGATCCGCACGGCACGCTTGCTGTCGCGCTTGCGCACGGCTTCAGCCTGTTGGGGTCAGCGCCCCAGCTCGCTGTGGAACAGGCGATTGAAATCCTGAAAGTCATCCCGCGCGAGCCGCAGGCGCATGTATTGCTTGGCGGCGCGCGACGCCGTCTTGGCGACGCGGCGGGAGCGATCAAGGCGCTCGATGCGGCGATAAAACTCTCTCCCTTTGCGGCAGAAGCGATCCTTGAGCGCGGACTTGCGGAGGCCGCCGCCGGCGAGAGCCGCCGGGCGATCAATTCCGTCGCTCATGCGCTCAGTCTCGATGCGCGCTTCATCAATGCGTGGCGGGCGCTTGCGGATGAGCTGATGCGCGCGGGCGATGAAGACGCCGCCGGCAGCGCTTACGCAAAGCATGTGACGGCGCAGGCGAAAGATCCTGAACTCCTCGAGGCCGGCAAAGCGCTGAATGACGGCCGTATCGCCGTCGCCGAGCGGCAGTTGAAATCGTACCTCATGCGCGCGCCGACAGATGTCGCCGCGATTCGTATGCTCGCCGAACTCGCCGCGCGTATCGGTCGATATGGAGACGCCGAGAATCTGCTGGAGCGCACGGTTCAACTTGCGCCCGGCTTCCACGCCGCACGGCACAATCTCGCGATTGTCGCCCTGCGACAGGGGAAAGCGGACAAAGCGGTAGAAGAAGTCGAGCGGCTGCTTAAGAAAAACGCCAAGGACCCAGGATACCGAACGCTTTATTGCGCCGCGCTGTCGCGCCTTGGCGATTATGAAAAGGCCATCCCGCAATATCGCTCTTTGCTCTCAGATTTCCCGAACCAGTCGAAAACCTGGCTAAGCTTCGGCCATGCGCTGAAGACGGTCGGCCTTCAGGCGGAATCAATCAGCGCCTATCGCCGCTCGATTGCGCTCCAGCCGTCGCTCGGCGAAGCCTATTGGAGCCTTGCGAACCTCAAGACCGTGCGTTTTTCCGAGACCGATATCGCCGCGATGAAAGAGCAGCTTGCGCGCGACGATCTCAACGACGACGACCGGCTTCATCTCCATTTCGCGCTTGGCAAGGCGCTTGAAGACATCGGAGAATTCAGCGCCTCTTTCGGGCATTACGAACTCGGCAACACGATGCGCGCCGAGCAGACGCGCTATGACGAGGCGGATCGCTCCGAGCGAACCGACAGCATTCGGCAGGCCTTCACCAAGGAGCTGATGTCGGCGCGGCGCGGCAAGGGTTGTCTTGCGCCTGATCCCATCTTTGTCCTTGGCATGCCGCGCGCCGGGTCGACATTGATTGAACAGATACTTTCAAGCCATTCGATGATCGAAGGCACGATGGAACTGCCGGACATCATCGCAATAGCGAGGCGCCTTGCGGCGAAATCGCCTGACGATGAAGACGCGCGCTATCCTGCGAACGTCGCAAAAATGACGGACGCGGAATTGCGCGCGCTCGGCGAGGAATATCTGGAGCGCACGCGCAGTCAGCGGCGGACGGCAAAGCCGCTATTCATCGACAAGATGCCGAACAATTTCCTGCACGCCGGATTCATTCATTTGATCCTACCGAACGCGAAGATCATCGACGCGCGCCGTCACCCGATGGCGTGTTGCTTCTCGAACTTCAAACAACATTTTGCGAAGGGCCAGAGCTTCACCTACGGCCAGGAACGGATCGCGACGTATTATCGCGACTATGTGCTGACCATGAAGCATTTCGACGAGGCGATGCCGGGCGTTGTGCACCGCATCATTCATGAGCGGCTGGTCGAAAACCTGGAAGCGCAGGTACGGGACCTGCTCGATTATGTCGGCGTTCCGTTTGAAGAAGCTTGCCTCAAATTCTATGAGACCGATCGCCCGGTCAGGACCGCCAGCTCGGAACAGGTTCGCAAGCCGATATTCACCGAAGGCCTTGATTACTGGAAGAATTACGAAGCGTGGCTTGGGCCCATGCAGGCCGCCCTTGGCGACGTGCTGGACGCCTATCAGGAAGTCCCCTGACCCTCAATTGAGGTGAAACCCATACGCCACACTCGATTGCAAAAAGCCGCATCGTGATCACACCGATTGTGGCGATTCCGCGAACGGGATAGCCTTTACGCGAGTCGGGCGGCCTGCGCTGGCGTGCAGGCGGCGCTGGGCATTTAAGGGAGTGAAAGATATGGCTTTTTCCAGATTTGACGCGCGGCGCGGGGCGATCAAGACGGCGCTACTTGCGTCCTCGATGTTGACGGTCGCAGGGCCGGCGCTCGCACAGGTCGATGAAATCACCGTCACCGCGCAAAAGCGGTCCGAAAGCCTTCAGGATGTGCCGGTCAGCATTCAGGCGTTCGGCACTGAAAGACTTGAACAGCTCGAAGTGTCGGCGTTCGACGATTATTCGAAATTCATCCCGAGCCTTTCATTCCAGTCGACAGGCCCGAACTCGACGACCGTCTATTTCCGCGGCGTCGTCTCGGGCGGCGACGGCAACCACTCGGCGTCGCTCCCTTCCGTCGGCGTCTATCTCGACGAACAGCCAGTCACGACCATTCTCGGCTTCCTGCCGATGCACATCTACGACATCGAGCGCGTTGAAGGCATCGCCGGGCCGCAGGGAACGCTGTACGGCGCCTCCGCGCAGTCGGGCGTTCTTCGCATCATCACCAACAAGCCGGACTCGAGCGAATTCTCCGCAGGCTACGATCTTGAAGTAAACGCCGTTCAGCACGGCGAAATCGGCTATCAGTTTGAAGGCTTTGTGAACCAGCCGCTGTCCGAGCGCGCTGCGATCCGCCTTGTCGGCTATTACAAGAAAGAAGCCGGATACATCGACAACGAACTGAGCGGTCGAATCTTTCCGGGCACGGTCGATCCTGACTGGCCGGGCTTGACGCCGATCATGAAGGACAACGCCAGCCTTGTCGAAAACAACTTCAACGACATCGAGACGTATGGCGCGCGCCTCGCGTTGAAGGTCGACCTTAGCGAGACGTGGGCGGCGACTTTTTCAGCGCTCGGCCAAAAATCAACCGCCAACGGCGTCAACGTGTTCGACCCCGACATGGGCGATCTCAATGTCGCGCGATTTGAACCCGACATGAACGAAGACAAATTCGGCCAGGCGGCGCTGACCCTTGAAGGCAAGATCGGCAATTTCGATCTCGTTTATGCTGGCTCTTATCTGCGCCGTCAGATTGATTCGAATACGGACTATACCGATTACGCCTATTATTATGACGTCCTCTATCAACAGCTGGACAATTTGTACGGGCCGGGCGTTTATAACTTCGCCAGCTATTTCTACGACAACCTCTTCAACAACATCGACCCGACGCAATTTTATCAGGGCGATGATTCCTACGGCAAGTATTCGAACGAAATCCGGCTGTCGTCGCCACAGGACGGCAAGTTCCGTTTCGTTCTCGGATTCTTCCAGAATCATCAGCGGCACAAAATCCATCAGCAATACATCGTTCGCAACCTGAATGACGGGTTGGAAGTGCCGGGTCACGCCGACACGATCTGGCTGACGGAACAACACCGCACCGATCGCGACCTCGCCTTGTTCACCGAGATCGAATACGACCTGACCGACCGCCTCACGTTCATCGGCGGCGTTCGCGGCTACAAATACAATAACTCCCTGATCGGCTTTAACGGCTATGGCCTCGGATTCTCCGGCTCAACCGGCGAAGCGGCGTGCTTTGCGCCGGCTAGCGTGCCCAATACTCCGTGCACGAACCTGGACAGCACGATCAAGAACACCGGCGAGACCCATAAGCTCGGCATCACCTACGATCTTGACGACGACAAGATGGTGTACCTCACATATTCGACCGGCTTCCGCCCCGGCGGTGCTAACCGCAGGACGCCGCTTCCGCCCTATCTCGAAGACAAGCTCGTCAACTATGAAGCGGGCTTCAAGACGTCTTGGGCGGAGAACACGTTCGTGCTCAACGGCGCCGCGTTCTATCAGGTCTGGAACGACTTTCAGTTCCCGATCCTCGGCCTCAACGGATTAACGGAAGTTCAAAACGCCGCGTCGGCCCGCATTTACGGGTTTGAAGCGGACATGACCTGGGCGCCGACGGATAGGTTCACGCTGAACGGCGCGATGTCGATTATCGACGCAGAGCTCAGCAAGAACTTCTGCGGCTTTAACGTCAATGGCGAACCGTTCACCGGCTGCCCGGCCGCCGTTGACGATCCGATGACGCTCGGCGACGAAACCGCGCCGCCGGAAGCGCCAAAGGGTCAGGCGCTGCCCGTCGTTCCGAAATTCAAGGGAACGGTCACCGCTCGGTATGAATTCCCGCTCGGGGCGATGACAGGCCACCTGCAAGGATCGGTCTCAGGCCAATCTTCATCGCCGTCTAATCTTCTCGTCGCCGATCAAGCGATCATCGGCGATCAGGAAGGCTTCGTTCTCACCGACTTCTCGGTCGGCATCCGGCAGGACAATTGGCAGCTTGTCGCCTTCGTCAACAACGCCTTCGACGAGCGGCCTGATCTCTTGAGCTTCGTCGCCTGTCCGATCGGCACTTGCGGCGTCACCGGCCCCGGCGGCAACAACGGCATTTATCAAGGCACAGCGCAGCCGCGCACGATCGGCCTGCGCTTTGGCCAGGACTTCTAATAAGCTTACAGCCATTACGGCTTGATCGGCGGGCGGAATGGGATGACCATTCCGCCCGTTTTCTTTTATTGAGGCGAATGATGAAACAAAGCATCGCACTGGCGATCGGCCTCGCGGCGCTTTGCGCTTCTTTAGCCAATGCGGAAACAAGTTTTGTCCATGCGGGGCGCGTGGTCGATGTCGCCGGTGCGCGCGTCCTGACGAACCAACTCATAACGATTGAAGACGAACGCATCGCCGCAATCGCGCCGTATGAGGCCCTGCCTGCGGGCGCCGAAGTCATCGACTGGTCGAAGAAGACCGTGCTTCCGGGTCTCATTGACATGCACACGCACCTTGTCGGCGACATTCAGTCCGCCGGGGTCGCCGACCCGCTGCTGACGTCAGCGGCGCAAGATGCGCTGATCGGCGCCGCGAATGCCCGCAAGACGTTGCTCGCCGGGTTCACGACTGTGCGCGACGTCGGATCGTGGCGCGCCTTCACCGATGTCGCTCTGCGCGACGCGATCAACCTTGGCTATGTCGCGGGACCGCGCATGGCGGTTTCCGGCGGCTATTTCACGATCCCCGGCGGCGGCGGCGCGATCACCGGGCTCGCCGACGACATGAAGCTGCCAGCTGATTATGAGGCAGGGATTGTGCGCGGACCGGACGACGCCCGAATGAAGGCGCGCGGCTTTCTTCAACATTGCGTCGACTTCCTGAAAATGATCGCAACCGGCGCCGTCCTGACCATCGGCACCGATCCCGGATTGCCGGAGCTTTCGGAAAGCGAAATGCGCGCGATCGTCGAAGAAGCATCGAGATACGGAAAGAAGACGACTGCGCACGCCCATGGCGCGGAAGGCGCGAAAGCGGCGATCCGCGCGGGCGTTCAGTCGATCGAACATGGCTCCCTGCTCGATGATGAGACGCTATCGATGATGAAGAAGCGCGGCGTCTATCTCGTCGCCGACATTTATAATGGCGACTACATCGATGAGGTCGGTACGCGCGACGGTTGGCCTGCGGAAACGCTTCAGAAGAATCGCGACACAACCGACACTCAGCGCGAGGTTTTCCGCAAGGCGGTCAAGATGGGCGTCAAAATCGCCTATGGCACTGATTCAGGCGTCTATCCGCATGGCGACAATGCAAAGCAACTGCCCTATATGGTGAAATACGGCATGTCGCCGATGCAGGCGATCGGGGCGGCGACGATAAACGCGGCGACGCTTCTCGGCTGGGAAAATGACGTCGGCTCGATCGCGGTTGGGCGCTATGCGGACATGATCGCGGTCGATGGCGATCCGGTTTCAGATATCAATGCGCTTACCGGCGACATGATCGTGATGAAGGGCGGCGAAATCGTCGACTGAGAGACCCCATGGCCAAAGAATCATTTGACGTCATCATTGTCGGCGGCGGTCATAATGGGCTCGTCTGCGCCTGGTATCTGGCGCGCGCCGGGAAAAAGGTTTGCGTTCTCGAGCGCCGGGAAATTGTCGGCGGCGCGGCGATCACCGAAGAATTTCATCCGGGATTTCGCAATTCGGTCGCGAGCTATGCGGTAAGTCTCCTTTCTCCAAAAATAATCTCCGAGATGGATTTGGCGCGGCACGGCCTTAAAATCGTCATTCGCCCAATGGCGTATTTCGCGCCGACGCCCGAAGGGCGATATCTGCTGCTTGGCCGCGACAAGGCGGAAAACGACGCCGCGATCGAAAAGCATTCAAGAAAAGACGTCGCAGCTTACCATGCCTATCACGCGCGGCTTGACCGCCTTGTCGATCTATTGCGCAAAACGCTCGGCGTCACGCCGCCAAATGCGGGCAGCGGCATTCGCGATATGCTCGCCGCAGCAGGTCTTGCCAATGATGTTCGAAAGCTCGGTCTCGACGGCCAGCGCGACCTGGTTGATTTCTTCGGCAAGAGCGCAGGCGAAATCCTCGACCGCTGGTTCGAGAGCCCGCTGCTCAAGGGGATGCTGGGCTTTGACGCCATTACCGGATTTTACGGCAGTCCTTACACGCCGGGATCGGCCTATGTGCTTCTGCACCATGTTTTCGGCGAAGCAAATGGCGTCAAAGGCGCATGGGGGCACGCAATCGGCGGCATGGGCTCCATCACGCAGGCGATGGCGCGCGCATGCCATGAGGCGGGCGTCGACATTCGCGTCAATGCGCCGGTCGCTGAAGTGATCTTGAAATCGGGGCGCGCGCAAGGCGTCGTTCTCGGCGACGGGACAAGCGTTCATGCGCGCGCCGTCGCCTCGAACATTCACCCGCAACTGCTCTATGGAAAACTGATTCCGGATGACGCCCTGCCGCCGGATTTCGTCGAAAGACTGAAGGGCTGGCGTTCGGGCTCTGCTGTCTTTCGCATGAATGTCGCGCTTTCAGAATTGCCGAATTTCACGGCGCTTCCCTCTTCCGGCATTGCGCGGCATCATTCGGCGAGCGTTCTCATCGCGCCGAGCCTTGATTACATCGATACCGGTTTTACCGATGCGCGGCGTTACGGCTGGTCGCGCGCGCCGTCGATCGAAATGCATTTTCCGAGCGTCTATGATGAAACGCTTGCGCCGAAAGGCGCGCATGTCGCCAATCTTTTCTGCCAGTATTTTGCGCCTGACCTTCCAGATGGGAAAAGCTGGGACGATGCGCGTGATGCGGCAGCCGACGCGATCATCGACACAATCACCGCCTATGCGCCGAATTTCCGGTCGGCGATTGTTGGAAGAATGGCGCTTTCGCCGCGCGATCTTGAACGCAAACTGGCGCTTGTCGGCGGCGACATATTCCACGGACAGCTTGGAATCGACCAGCTGTTCAGCGCCAGACCCATGCTCGGCCATGCTGATTACCGCGGGCCGATCAAAGGCGTTTATATGTGCGGATCGTCTACGCATCCGGGCGGCGGCGTCACTGGCTGGCCCGGCCATAATGCGGCGCGCGAAATTCTGCGGGATTTTCCGCGCCTCAAAGCGCCGGAGGCTGCGTAGGATGCGTGCAACAACAACGATTGCAATCGTCGCCGCCCTGATTTCTCCGGCCAACGCGCGGCTTGACGTGTCGCGCGCCTCCGTCGAGCGGCTCGATAACGGGCTGACGCTTATCCTGCTTGAAGACAAATCGCTTCCCGTTGTCAGCATTCAGACAGTCTATCGCACAGGCGCCAAGGATGATCCGGCCGGGCGCCTTGGGCTTGCGCATTTCTCCGAACATATGGCGTTTCGCGGGTCGAAGAATTTTCCAGATACCGGCCTTGTCAGCAGCATCTACGCCGTCGGCGGCGAGTGGCACGGTTATACCTGGATCGATTTAACGACCTACTTTGCTACAACGCCGAAAGAAGATCTTGGCCTGCTGCTCGAAATTGAAGCAGATAGAATGGCCCGCCTCGATGTGAGGGCTGAAGACGTTGACGCCGAACGCGGCGCAGTGCTGGCCGAGATGAACGGATATCTCAACGATCCGGACTCAACGCTGTTCGACGCATTGATGGCGGCGCACTTCCTTACGCATCCCTATCGCAATAATACCATCGGCTACGCAGGCGACATCAACGCAATCAGTCACGATGATCTGGCCGAATTTTACCGGCGGCACTACGCGCCGCAAAACGCGATTATCGCAATCGCCGGAGATTTTGAACGGCAAACCGTGCGCGCCGCCGTCCGCAAGAAATTCGGCAAGATCAGCAAGCCGATCGATGTTCGCGCGCCGATGACCGCAGAGATGCCGCGAACCGGCGAGAGGCGCATCAGGCTCTCACTTCCTGCGGATGAAAAGCTCTTCAAAATCGCCTATCCGGCGCCGGCGGCGTCGCAGGACGATTTTCCAGCGTTCCTCGTTCTCCAGGCGATTCTTGGCGGCAGCGCCGGCGCCAATTTCAATCAGAACGACTGGGGAACGCCTGTCGCCCCGAACTCGCCGCTCGCGAAGGCTCGCGCAGGCATTCGCACCTGGGTCATTCCGACAGCCGAACCCTACGCGTTCGTCGTCTCCGGCGCGGCGCCAGAAAAATCGAATGAAAAAAAGATCGAGCAGGCGATCCAGCGCGCCTTCGACAAGCTCGCGAGCGAGCCTGTGCCTGACAGCGCGCTTTCCGATGCGAAGAATATTGTGCGCGCCGCTCTCGCATTCGATGTCGATACAACCGAGGAAGCCGCCCACCAGCTCGCCTATTTCGCCGGCATCGGCGCGCTTGACCAATTGCTTCGTCTCGAAGGGCGGATCGGCGCCGTAACAGCGAAAGATGTCGCCGCAATTGCAGGAAATTATTTGCGAGGTGATCAGCGGACGATTGCGTGGCTGTCGCCGGGCGCGCCCTCGCCTGCTGCGCTTCAAGCAGTCGCAAAGAGCGCAGACGCGCGCGACGGTGCGCCCTTCGTCGGCGCCGCCATCGGGCCGACCAGCGAACTCAAAACGGTAAGCGGCGCCAAGATCCTGTTTCAGCCTTCCGAATTATCGCCGACTTACTCGGTGAAGGTCGCAATTGATGGCCGGTTTGAATGCGACGCATGCGCCATCGACGATCCGGCCTTTGGCCTCACGTCGATTTCGGCAAGCGCCGTCAGCGACAGGCCGGACGACGCCTATGCCGATATATTGCAGGCGATCGCCGCCGCAAAGCCTTCGATCGCAGCGGCGGCGCCCAGCAGCGATCCGATGACGCGGCTGGAAGACGTCTTCGCGGCAGCCTTTCCGGCGAACCGCGCCGCTAAGAATATTGTCGTTGCCGCGGTCAGCGGAGAGACCGACTGTGACGCCGTGAAGCGCTTTGCGGACGCGCTGCCCGCACGCGCGGCGGCGCCGCAAAATGTTGCGCCGCCAATCTTGCCGCCGTCGGATATCGACATCGTGCTTGATGAACCAAAAGCGCAGAACGCAGTCGGCTATATGGCTGCTGCGCCGGCGGCGAACGACGAAGGCGCGCTGGCGATGCGCATCGCTCTTTACGTCATTTCGCACGGATACGAAGGACGCCTTGGAAAAGAAGCGATCACGCGCCGGGGCCTCGCCTATTATATCGATGCGCAGTACCTGGCGGGCGCCGATGGCGGCATTGTCACGCTGAGTTCCGGCGTCGATCCGGACAAAACCGACGCCTTTCGCGCACTGATGAAGACTGAAATTTCGCGGCTTCAAAGCGAGCCGCCGACCGATGCCGAAATCGCCGAAGCCAAAAAGCACCTGATTGGCCGCAAGATCAGCGGCTCGCAATCGAATGCCGAAATCGCTGATGCGCTTGTCCGCGATTTTCTCGCGGCCGGGGCCGCGGAAAGCCCGACGGCCCTTGCCGGCCGGCTTGAAAATGTGGACAGGCAAAACGTGCTTGATGCGATTAAAGCCCTGCAAAATGGCGTGGTTGTCACGGTGCGCGGCGGCGGCGTAGACTAGGGATCGAGGTGAACCCATGCAAAACGCCGAATACGGCAGCTCCCGGCAATTGCGCGTCGTCGCGGATGAGACGGCGCAAAGCCTGCCGGCATGGACCTATTCTGACGCCGATTTCATGGAACTTGAGCGGCGTCATGTTTTCATGCCGGCATGGCACCTTGTCTGCCATGAAAGCGACGTACAAAATATCGGGGACTATTCGACATTTTCGATGTTCAGCGAGCTTGCGCTTGTCGTTCGCGGCAAGGACGGCAAGGTCCGCGCATTTCACAATTTCTGCCGCCACCGCGCGGCGCGCCTTGTCGACGGCGCGCAAGGCAATTGCGGGCGCAATATCGTTTGCCCCTATCATGCGTGGACCTATCAACTCGACGGCCGGCTTTCCGGCGTTCCCTATCTCGACCAGTACGAGAATCTCGACCGCGCCGATCACGGCCTCGTACAGATTGAATCGGCAAACTTCGCCGGATTCATTTTCATTCGATTCCAGCCAGGCGGGCCGTCGCTATCCGACTATATGGCGCCGATCGAAGAAGAACTCGGCATCTACAAATCGACGGAGATGAAGGCGATTCGGAAAATCGGCGTTCGCGAGCGCAAAGTGAACTGGAAGAACGGGTGCGATAATTATTGCGACGCGCTTCATATACCGGTCGCGCACTGGGGACTAAACGGCTTGATCGGTCCGACCTATCGCCTCGCGATCGACCGCGGCGCCTTCAAGATATTCGGCGATCTCGAATCGGGGCGGATGCCATCGAAGTCAAACGCCGCCTATTGCAAGATTCTTCCGCGTGTCGACCATCTGCCGGACGATCGCCAGCGGCTTTGGACTTATTACAAGCTCTGGCCCAATCTGATGTTCGACGTTTATCCCGATCAAATAGATTTCATGCAATTCATTCCGCTTTCGCCGACATCGTGCCTTTTGCGCGAATGCGCATATGCGCTTGCCGACGACCGGCGGGAAATGAAAATTGCGCGGTATCTGAATGTCCGCATCAACCGCGACGTTAATCGCGAGGACAAGGATCTGATCGAGCGGGTGCAGGCGGGGATGGGGTCTTCGCAATTTCAGACAGGGCCGCTCGGCCGCGAGGAAATTTTGCTGCGCCACTTCGCCGGACAGATGCGGGATACGATTCCGCTGGCGAGGCGCCGAGAAAAGCCCGGGCGCGCGGAGATGGAGGCGGCGCTAACCTAGGGCGCGTCGCTGCGAAGATTTCACTATCGGCGCCGTTGGAATTCTTTTCTCGCCGCAGTGAAATGCGCGACGACGCGCTCGCGCTCCTCTTGCGTATTGAATGCGTCGCTGCGGCGCGCATGGTCGATCAGGCGGTCAATCCAGGCAATGAAATAATCGGCATCCGCTGCGGATCGTGCCGCCTTTCCGCCTACGACGAAATAGACCGGCGATGTCACAGCATAGGGATAAAGGTCAAACATGTCGGGGGAGGCGTCATCACTTGAAGCGCGGAGCGACACCCATCCCGACCGCTCGATCGCGATTTCGCCTTCTGCGCGCGCGCTTTTGCCGTCATTCGACAACGGCAGGCTTTGAATGACCTCGCCGTTGACGATGAGATCGAGCGCTTTGATCCTGGCGATCGACTGCATTTGCGCAGTAAACTTCAGCTTGTGCGATCCGCGCTTGAGCCTGATCTCTTCCCCCGGACCGCGTCCTTCAATCGAGAGCGACAACAGCGCGCTGTTCGTTGCGAAACTTTTTCCCGCTTTCAGCCCGTCGAGCCATGCGCGCGTGAATAAATCAGGGTCTTCAGGCGCATCGCGGCCAAGATTTACATAGGTCCGGTCAAGACCGATGGGTCCCCGCAAAGACGCATAATTCGTCATCGCGTCCGTGCCGCCAGCCGCCGCTATGCGAAATCCGCAATTCAGGAGGCGATGCCACACAGCCTCCGTTATCCGATGGTCGCTAAAGCCGACAACTTCGAGATAGTCGACGAGCCCCAGCGCGACATCGGCGGGAAGCGCATGCGAAAAGCGCCCTTCGGCATTCGGGTCGGGCGCTGGCGGATCGTAGGGGTGCACATATCCGACCAGCGCATTCTGTTTGCGCGCGAGTTTTGCAACCGTTGCATTGTCGGGATAAAGGCTTGCGACGGCGGTCTTGGGATAGCCGACATAGTCGGTAATCAAAATATGATCGTCGAGGCCGATAAGCCCCATATGCCCCCAGATACTCGTGTGAAATTCCTGCGCCTGCGCAATAACCGCCCTTGAATCTCCGTACCGCGCAGGCGTCGGCGAGAACTCCGCAATATCTGGAATTCTCTGCTCTTTGTTGACAATTAAATTGAAAGCGAGATCGAGCGCTTCCGCATCAGCCTGCTTTGCCAGTCCCGCAGCGTTCACGCGATACGCGCCGCCGTAATTCATGTGAACGTGCACGTCCCCGCTTTTCCATTCGGCGAATTCATCGCCAAATTCATTCAGGTCGATCTGAACATCATTGTCGCCGCGCTTAATTTCGATCGTCTTAGCCACGGGCATCGATGATAGCCCGCGCCACACGCGAATTTCCGCCGCGCCCGGCGGCAGAACGATCTGGTCATCGCCGCCGGTATGAAAATAATGCGTTTCAACGCCCTTTTCTGGATCGCGGAAATCGTCGGCATGAATCAAACTTCCGGCTGGCGCATAGTCACGGCCATCGCTTGCGCGAATTTGCACGCGCGCGGGTGTCGGGTTGCCGTTTCCTCCGTTGATGCGTAGCGAAAGCTCGGCCGCTTCCCCGCGACGCTTCAGGCTTTTGGTTTCCAGAATAGTCCGGGCGCCGCCGATTGCTTCAATAATTTCGATCCGAAGGTCGCCCGCTTCATTCGACATGAACGCAATCCTCGCGCCGTCACGCGACCAGCGCGCGCCGGTCACGTCAAATTCCCCATAAGTGAACGGAATTGGAAATCCGCCAGGATCCGCCGTCGTCATCCACAGCTGGTGCCGCTGCCGTCCGTAATAGGACGAATACGAGATCCGCTTTCCGTCCGGCGACCATTCCGGGCGCGCCTTCCAGTTCGTTTCCTCGTCGCGGACGATTTGAGGCGGCTCACCAAGGTCTATTTTCTGACGAACAATTCGTCCGGTTCCGTGCTGGACATCCGCATTGGAGACGAAGGCAAGTTCTGTCCCATCGGGCGACCAGGCTGGGCTCAACTCATGGTCGGTTTGCGAATAGTAATATCGGGCCTCCGGCGTCGTTCGCTCAGGCCGCCACCGTCGCAACGTCCAGGCGCCGTTTTGACGATTGGCGATCGCTATATGGAAATTGCCGCTTCCCTCGGTCGTCACATAGGCGATCTTTCCGCCATCCGGCGACCAGCGCGCATCAAGATTGACGGCGCGGCCGTCCGTCAGCGGCGCTTCCCTGCCCGATTTCATATCCCGAATAATGAGATTGATCGCATCATTGAGACGCCGCGAAAAAACAATATGTCGGCCGTCCGGTGAAAGATCCGGCTGATAATCGTACCCGGCGCCTGATGTGATTTGCTCTGCGACTTTCCCATCGATTGACTGGCGCCAGATGCGGCCCTGCATGGAAAAATAGAGGCTCTTTCCATCACCCGACCAGGAGAGGCTCGACGGACCGCTCGTCACTTGCGGAACGTACATCTCGCGCCAGTAATAGCTGTGCGGCGCTGTCACCTGCGCAAGGGCGCCAACACGCTCCGACGCCGCCGCCGGATAGACGAACGCTGAAGCGGCAATCACGAAAGCGAAACATAATCGCAGCGTCGCGTCCCTATTGTGCGTCAATCGCATCAAACGCCTCACCCGACAGAATAAACACGCGGTCGCGCGACCCCTCTTCAAATCCGATCGCTTCGTAGAAATTGACGGCATGGATATTTTTCTGATCGACAGACAGGCGCAGATAGCTCGCGCCGCGCCCTCGTCCCCATGCCGCCGCTTGCGCGATAAGCCGGCGGCCAAGCCCGCACCCGCGCGCCTTGGGAGCGATATAGACGTCCAGGACATAAACGCCCCTTGCGCCGCGCCATGTCGAGAATTCATCGTAAAGGATCATCGCCGCAACAACGCGCCCATTCCGCACGGCGACGAAACTTTCGAAAAACTTTTCCGGACCAAAGCCGTATCGACGCACATCGTCGACCGAGAGCACCCGTTGTTCCTCGCCGATTGTCTCACGCGCGAGCGCCGCGACCATCGACTGGATCGCGTCAGCGTCGCCAAGATCCGCAGGCCGAATGATAAAGTCAGAAGCCAACAGCTTTGCGACCTTTCACTTTCAGCATTCGCCGCGCCTCGTCAGCCGTTGCGACGCCAAGACCAAGCTCGTTCAAAATACGGCGCATTTTCGCCACCTGCTCGGCATTGCTTTTGGCGAGGACGCCCGGCGCGATGGTGAGATTGTCTTCAAGCCCGACGCGCACATTGCCGCCCATTATCGCGCCGGTCGTCGCGATCGCCATCTGCTTGCCGCCGGCCGCGAGAACCGAGAAGTGATAGGCGTCGCCGAGAAGTCGGTCGGCGGTCGCTTTCATGTGGACCAGATTTTCAACGCTCGCTCCGGCGCCGCCAAGAACGCCAAGAACGAATTGCACGTAAAGCGGCGCCTCGACGAGCCCGCGTTTCAGATAAAAGGCGAGGAGTTCGATCTGGCCGACATCGTAACATTCAAATTCAAATCTTGCGCCGTCGCCCTTGCCGATTTCAGCAAGGATCGCCTCGATATTTTCAAACGTGTTCTGAAAAACCGTGCGCTTTGTCGCCTGCAGCAGAGCCGGTTCCCAATCATGGCGCCAGTTCGGATATTTCTCCAGCATCGGAAAAATGCCGAAATTCATCGAGCCCATATTGAGCGAGCACATTTCCGGCTTCATAGCCCGCGCCGGCGCAAGCCGCGTATCAAGCGTCATCAGCGACGATCCGCCGGTCGAAACATTCAATATCGCATCGCACTCGGCGCTGATCTTCGTCATGAAGGCGCGAAAATGCTCCGGTTCCGCGCTTGGGCGGCCGTCTTCCGGAAAGCGCGCATGAAGGTGAATGATCGCAGCCCCTTCCTTCGCCGCGGCAATTGACGCCTCCGCGATTTCGTCAGGCGTGATCGGCAGGTGCGGGCTCATGGTCGGCGTGTGGATCGACCCGGTGACCGCGCAGGTGATGATCACCTTGCGCCGTCTCTCCTCGCCTTGATCAGTCGACATTTGTGTCTTTCCCGCTGGCGTTCAGTCTGATTTTCCCGCATTTTGTCAGGGAGCGGCAGGGCAATCAATCCACAGATGCAGGCTGACCCCCTCCGAAGCCAGAAGCATTCTATGACGAACATTCGACCAAAGGACATTTTCGACTGGTCCCAGTCGGAGCCGTCAAAGCTGTTTTATCAGTCCGGCTCGAGACGGCCGATGTTCGAACGCGCACTCGGCGTTCACGTCTGGACGAATGACGGCGCGCGCTACATCGACGCGTCGAGCGGCGCAATGGTCTCAAATATCGGCCATTCAAATCCGCACGTCCTCGCCGCCATGCGCGAGCAGATGGAGCGCGGCACGTTCGCCTATCGCCTGCATTTCGAAAGCGAACCTGCGGAGCGGCTGGCCACCGCGCTTGGACGATTGGCGCCGCCGGGAATGGAGCGCGTCTTTTTCGCTTCAGGCGGATCGGAAGCGGTCGAAAGCGCGATCAAGCTTGCGCGCCAATATGCGCTCGCAAAAGGGGAAGGCGCGCGAACGGAAGTCATCTCGCGCTACCCTGCCTATCATGGTTCGACATTCGGCACGCTTTCTTTAACCGGCTATGACCCGCTGACGCGGCCGTTTCTCCCGATGTATCGCGACATGCCGAAGATTGCGGCGCCGCGCGCGTATCTCGACCGCGACAATCTCACTGATGAAGAAAAAGGCCTGAAATACGCGGAAGCGTTGCGCGACAAGATTGAGGAAATCGGACCTAGCCGCGCGCTCGCCTTCATCATGGAGCCGGTTGGCGGCGCGTCGACTGGAGCGCTTGTCGCGCCCGACAGCTATTATCAGCGCATTCGCGACATCTGCGACGAATATGGAATTCTTCTAATTTACGACGAGGTGATGACGGGCGTTGGGCGCACCGGAAAATTCCTCGCTGCAGAACATTGGGATCAGACGCCTGATATCATCGTTCTCGGCAAGGGGCTGGGCGCCGGTTACGCGCCGTTGAGCGCTGTCGTCTCGCGATCAGACATAGTTGAGGCGGTGCTTGCCGATGGCGGCTTCATGCATGGTTACACCTACGCCGGCAATCCCTTGGCGTGCAGCGCCGGGCTTGCAGTGCTGAAGGAAATTCTGGATCGGGATCTTGTCGGCAACGCGGCAAGAATGGGCGATTTGCTGAAATCGCAGCTTTGCTCCCTCATGGACCGCTTTCCCTACATTGGCGACGTACGCGGCAAAGGCTTGCTGCTCGCCTTTGAGATTGTGCGCGACCGGTCGACGATGGAACCTCTGCCGAGAGAGATGAACGCCTTTCACCGGCTCGTTGAGATCGCTTATGCGAACAAGCTCGTGATTTACGCGCGCCGGACGCGCGGCGGCGATAGCGGCGACCACTTCCTCGTCTGCCCGCCGATGATTGTGACGGAGACGGACCTTAATGAGATCGTCGAAAAGCTGACAGCAAGCCTTGCCATTTTCGCGCGCGAGACCGGTTTGCCGGATCGCAAGGGATAAGCGGTCGATGAAAGTCTTTTACGCAGATGAACAGCGTCTTCACTATCCGGCGCATTATCTCGTCAATGGCGTCTTTCACAAAAACCCGGAACAGCCGGCGCGCATCGAGAAACTGCTCGCCGGCGCCCTTGCCGCGGGGTGCGCGATTGAACGCCCGCGCGACAGCGGCCTTGCGCCGATACTCGCCGTTCACGAGGAACGCTACGTCGCTTTTCTGCAGAATGCGCATGACCGGTGGAAGCGGATCGATGGAGCGTCTGACGCCGTGACGCCGAACATTCATCCTGTCAGTCGCGAAAATCACTATCCGGCATCCGTCGTCGCACAGGCGGGCTGGCATTTGCTGGATGCGTCAGCGCCGATCGCCGCGCATACTTTTGACAGCGCGCGATGGAGCGCGTCGTCGGCGGTCGCCGCAACAGACTGCGTCATTGCTGGAGATGCTTGCGCTTATTCGCTGTCGCGCCCGCCAGGTCATCATGCGCGTCAGGACGCCGCCGCCGGATTTTGCTATTTCAATAACACGGCAATCGCGGCCCAAAGGCTTAAAGGAAAATACGAGCGGGTCGCCGTTCTCGATGTCGATCTGCATCACGGGAACGGCACGCAGGACATTTTCTACGAGCGCGACGATGTTTTGACGGTTTCAATCCATGCCGACCCAACGCGCTTTTATCCATTCTTTTGGGGCGCGGAGAGCGAGCGTGGCCGTGGTCGCGGCGAGGGATTCAATCTCAATCTTCCATTGCCGCGCGGCGCTGGCGATGACGGGTTTCTGGCGGCGCTCGACCGCGCGTTAGCAAGGATTGACGCGTTCGACCCAAACGCGCTTGTTATCGCGCTTGGCCTCGACGCCTCTGAGCATGATCCATTCGGGGGACTTTGCGTCACGACGGACGGCTTTCGGCGCATCGGTTCCGCGATTGCGCGAGCGGGCAAGCGTCCAACCGTCATTATTCAGGAAGGCGGCTATCTTTGCGACGCGCTTGGCGACAACCTCGCGGCCTTCATCACAGGATTTCGTCAAAGCTGAGATTAAAGCGCTGAAATTCAATTGACGTTGACGACCGGAAAGGGCGACGACTATGAGCCGACTAAACCTTGAGACCATCATTGCCGCATTGGCGGTAGCGACACCTGCATCGGCGGCGACGCCGCCCGAACTCGTCGATAACGCGATCACATTGCTGGGCAATTCGATTGCGTTTCGATCGGTCGAAGGTTCCCCCGATACGCTCCGCTATGCAGAGCATCTTGCCGGCGTTCTGAAAAAGGGCGGCTTTGCGGCTAAAGATATCGAAGTCGATAATTCCGGCCCGGCGCCGACGCTTGTTGCGACCTATCACGGCGAGAGCGATGAAGCGCCGATCATTCTTTCCGGTCACATGGATGTGGTTGAAGCGAAAGCCGAAGATTGGGGCCGCGATCCCTTTTTGATGACGCGCGACGGCGATTTCCTGATCGGACGCGGCGCGATCGACAATAAGTGGGGCGTCACGATGATGGTGACGACGCTCATCCGGTTGAAAGCGGAAGGATTCAAACCCAAGCGCGATCTCATCCTTGTGCTTTCGGGCGATGAAGAAACGTCGATGAAATCGACCGCCATACTTGCTGAGCGATTCAAGGGCGCAGGCTTGGTTCTCAACAGCGACGGCGGCGGCGGCACCCTGGGGGAGGACGGCGCGCCGCTCGCCTATAATCTGCAGACTGCCGAAAAGACCTATGCCGATTTCAAGATCACGTTCACAAATCCGGGCGGCCATTCCAGCCGCCCGAGCAAAGAAAACGCAATCTATCGGCTGGCGCGAGCCATCGACCGCATCGGCGCCTATGATTTTCCAGTTGAAACGAGCGACACGACAATCGAATTCTTCCGCCAGACTGGCGCCATGACACCCGGCAAGCTTGGCGAAGCGATGATCCGCTTCGCGGAAAAGCCGGGGGACAAAAAGGCGGTGAAAATGCTCCGCTCCGATCCCGAATATGTCGGTCAGACGGGCACTACTTGCGTCGCGACCATGCTTGAAGGCGGACATGCGTTGAACGCGCTGCCGCAGCGCGCTGCCGTTTCTGTCAATTGCAGGATTTTTCCGGGCGTAAAGCCGGAAGCGGTGATGGAGACGCTCGCGAAGGTTGTCGATGATCCATCCGCGGAAATTTCGTTCATCGATCCGGTGAATTACTCAGACGGGTCTCCGATGCGTGACGATATTGTTGCGGCGGTCAGAAAATCTGTTGATCAGCGATTCCCGGGGCTCCCAATCGTGCCGCAAATGTCTGCGGGCGCGACAGACAGTCTCTATTTCCGCATGCATGGCGTGCCGAGTTACGGCGTGTCCGGGCTTTTCCTGAAGCCGTCGGACGATTTCTCGCATGGCCTCAACGAGCGGGCGCCGGTATCGGCGGTCGCCGGCGCACTGAATCATTGGCGTACGCTGCTTACGGAATTGGCGGACTGACGCCCTTTCGGCGCGATAGATAGTAAACAGGAATGCCGGCGATCAACAGCGCGACGCCCCAGCCGACCGCTTCTGCCCCGGCGCCGTAAATGGCCCACAAAGAATAAACGGCTGCGACACCGGCGACGGCGATCAGCATTGATGACGCTTGAAGACGCCCCTCGTGTTTGAGCTTTAGCGCTGCCAGCGAGCACGCGAGATACATGACAAGCGAGGCGGTCGTTGACAGCAGCAAAACGAATTTGAACATTTCCGTCATGTCCTTCGCATAATTCAGCATAACGACGAATGTCAGCAACGCGCTCGACACGACATGGGCCCGAACCGGCGTATCGCGCGCAGATGACTTTGCCAGAAACGCCGGGAAGACGCCGCCTTTCGCCATCGCGTAGGGTAGCTCGCCTTGCAACAATATCCATCCGTTGAGGGCGCCAAATCCGCTGATCGCCGCAAAAAGCGCCAGCCATTTTCCGGCGTTCTCGCCCCAATGGCGCGCAACGAAATCGGCGAACGGCGCCGACGATGACGCGACCGCGTCCGCCGGCTGCAATAGAATGATCGAAGAACAGGCAAGCAAATAGATGATCCCGGTCACGATCATGCCGATCATCGTCGCTCGTGGAATGGTGCGCGCCGGGTCTTTGACTTTTTCCGCAGGGACTGTCGCCGATTCAAGGCCGAGAAGCCCCCAAAGGGTGAGTGTTGCGGCCGTCGTAATCGGCCCCAATGAAATTGCGGCGGCGTCAAATGGCGCGAGCGACGCGCCGCCATCCGAAGCAATCACGATTGCTGCGAGCGCGATAACCGCTATCAAAGGGAGCAGTTTCAACAGCGTCGTAACAAGCTGCACGCCGCCCGCAAGATACGCGCCCCGGCAATTGATCGCGGTCAATATCCAGATAACCGCGATCGTGACGCCTGCATGGAGGCCCGTCGTCGTTGAGAGCGATGGAAAGAAGACGCTCAAATAACTGACCGCGCCCGTCGCAACGGCGGCGTTTCCAACCCAGATTGAAATCCAGTAACTCCAGGCGACGAGAAACCCCGCCGCCGGCCCGAATGCTTCCTGCGTGAACGCGTATGGCCCGCCCGCGCGCGGAAAATTGCGGGAAAGCGCAGCAAATACAGTCGCAAGCATCAGGCCGCCGGCGATTGTCAGTATCCAGCCGAAAATCGAATTCCATCCATAGGGGGCAAGCGTCGCCGGGAGGAGGAATATTCCCGACCCGATCATGTTGCCGACGACGAGCGCCGTGCACATGATGAGGCCAAGCTGCTTTGCGGGCCTGAGAGCGCTCATGTCGCAAGGATGCTGGGTGAGACCATCGGGAGCGAGCATCGGCGCGCGCTTCACCGGCGTCAATCGTGCGCCGCACAAGGCAAGGGTCATGTTCGCGCCACGAGAGAGGGCCGCCCTTTCGGACGGCCCTCATTCAATGCGTTATCGGCGGATTGGCGCGCGCCCTAGAATTCCGCTGTGACGCTCGCTGACAGGCTACGGCCGCGATCATAGGTATTGAATTCGGTCCGGCCGAGGGCGCTTTCCTGGAACTCTTCATGGCGAGCCCCGAGAAGATTGCGTCCGGCGAGGCCGATTGTAATTTTGCTTCCGAACAGTTCGAGGTGTTGCCTGAAAACCGCGTCGAGCTGGACGCCGGGCTGTTCCAGAATATCGGAGAGTTCTGCGCCGGGGAGAGGTATGCCGCGTTGCAGGATGCGGTCAGACACCCATCCGAATAGAACCGTAAACTGATCGTTGTCACCTTCCCATCCGAACTGTGCGTTCATGATGTGCTTGGGCGCGCCCTGAAGAGCAGAACCGTCAAGGCCGAATAGAGAGGCATCGATCAGCGAGTTCGAGATCGGGTTGAAGATGAAGTCGCCCGCTTTCGCCTGAACTTCGGTTTGCGTATAGGTGTAGTTCACTGAGAACAACCAGTCGCGATTCTCGAAGAAGACGCCCTTTACGGGCATTGCAAAGCGCGTGCGGTACTCGAACTCGCCGCCGAAGAGTTCCGCTTTCGGCGAGTTGATGAACGTCGTTTCAAAAACGAATGTCGAAGTCGAGAATTGGATCTCTTCAATCGGATTGTCGATTTCCTTGTAGAACCCTCCAAGGGTCACGAACTGGTTCCGGCCGAGATAATACTCAAGGCGCGCGTCATAGTTTCGCAGTTCCGAATCGACTAGCCCGCGATTCCCACGATAGAGACGATCTGTGTCAGGGTCGAAATATTGGGACTGGGCGAGTTCGCGGAACTGCGGCCGTGCGATCGTGTGCGAGTAGCCGAGGCGCAATTGCAGGTCATCGGCAAAGTTCCAGGTGACCGTCGCTGACGGCAGCCAGTAGTCGTTCTGAAGGTTGACGCCGCCGGCGCCCGGATTTCCAAAACGGTCGAAAGTGTCGACGGTTTCCTCGGCGCTTTCATATCGAACGCCGATCGTCGTGCGAATGAGCGGAAGGACTTCGATATCCGCCATTGCATAGCCGGCGTGGACCTGAAGCCCCGCAGAGTAGGAATCGTTCGGCGTGATGATTTCCTGAAGAACAAACCGGTTGGGGTCGATATTGTCCGGAGAGAACAAGAAGTCCGGCCGGGCCGACTGCACGTCGAGCGGCAGCGAGTTTCCGCCAACGAAACGAAGAGAGAGATAATCGAAAGTCCTGTCCGACTTCTGATAGTCGTAGCCGACTGAGATGACAGCCTCTCGCGTCGCGGTCACTGGCACAGTGTAGGAGAGATCGGTTCCGCCGCTGACAAGTTTGTCTTCGAGATCCGAAAACGCGATATCGTAGTTGTTCGCAAACGAATAAATCGGTTGACCCGACGCATCGGGAAACCGGCGGAGCGAGCGCTCGTAGGGCGCATTGCGGGTTGATCGCGCCACCGACCCGCGCCAATCCCATGATAGATCCCCGAAGATGTGCTGCCCCGCGACCTGCCCCATCATCAAATCGCGTTCATACCAGCCGGTGAATTCGTCATAGACTTCGCCGGTGCTGCTTGGCGCGTTGAAGTCGGTTCCGGTATCGATCTGCGCCTGCTTTGACGTAGAATGAATGTAAAGACCGGTCGCCTGAATCACTTGATCCCCCCAGCTTAACGCGGCGGATGCAAGGCCGTTGACCGTGACGTCGAGGGTCGTTTCGGTTGTATCGAACTCATTCCCGAGAATGTCCGCCTGAACAAACTGGCGAAGCGCGCGCTCAGTCGTCCAATCCTGCTTGTAACCGGCGACGCCGACGAGACCAAGGGTCATACCGCCGCCAATATCGAGAGAGGCGCCGCCGTCGATGACGCCTTCGTAATTCGGGCCGAGCGTACCGCTCTGAATGACAGATAGCGGCGAGTTGGTCAGGCTCTCTCCGGCCGCCTCAATTTCGGCGGAAGTCAGGGCGTCGAGCCGTGTGCCGCTGTCGAGAATCGATTGGAGCGGCGCAGGCAATTCGCGCGTGCCGTCGTCGTAGCCGAGCCAGTCGCGGCCACCGCCGCTGACAAAAATGCCGTCGTGGGCGGTGGTCTCAAGATTTGCGCCAACGCCGACCTTCAGCTTGAGATAGGTATCGCCCGGATCCTTGATCGTTTGCAGGTCGATCAGTCCGCCGCCAAATTCCCCTGGATAGTTCGGCGAGGCGGTCTTTTGAACGGCGGCGCCTTCAAGGACGTTCGACGGAAACAGATCGAGCGGCACCGTGCGGCGGAGCGGCTCCGGGCTCGGCAGCGGAGATCCGTTTAGCAGCGCCGCCGAATAGCGGTCGCCAAGACCGCGTACGAACGCGAATTTTCCAGAAACAATGCTAAGCCCGCTAAGGCGCGTCAACGCCAGCGCAGCGTTGTCATCGCCGGTGCGGGCGAGATCTTCCGCAGACAAAAACGATGCGACCTGCGACGTCGCGCGCTGCGGCTCCGGAATGTATTGGCCGCGAACGACGATTTCATCCGTCGGGACCGCTATATCGAGCGCCGGTTCTTCGCCGCCTTCTTGCGCAAATGCCTGAACGGGCGACAACAGCATCGTGCTCAACAAAAGAGCGCTGCTTAGTTTGATACGATTTTTCATGATCCATTACCCCGAAAACTGTGCCTGACAAATGAGGGACGGCGCGTTCTGAGCGCGCCGTCCCATCCGCGATCAGCAATCGCTGCCGGCTTCGAGGCCGCAGCTCCAACCGGCCCACCAGCGGTCGGAAGCATCTTTAACCGCGCCGATGTAATTTACCGGCGTGAAAAACGGTGAGAGTGTCGTGACGTCGAAAGCGGGCCGTCCCGCTTCGGTCGTTCCGTTGACAAAGGTCTGCATCAAAGTGTCGGCGATGGCGGTGGAGTTATTCGCATCGGCTGCAACCGAACTCGCCACCGCCGCCGCATCCGACGCCGCAGTTGCAAGACCAAGCGTGCAGTCGAACAAGACAGAGTTGAATTCCGGATCAACGCCAGCCGTAAAGCCCGCGACCCCGTCGCCGGCTGTCGTCTCCCACCGGAAGCACTCCTTGCCGTAGGCGACGACGCCGTTGACATATTTCCCGCGCGTGCCGGTGTTTAGGCGGAAAGCATTCGTACGGTTGCCTATGAACGTGAAGTTCGAGACGTTTGCGTCGGAGAACGGCGCAATATTCGGCGCGACTGAACTTGCTTCAACGACGTTGTCGCCGATCGTCGCGTTCTGAGCGACGATCAGGAACTGGAGATTGCCGTTCCAGCCGTTGTCGGTATCAAGAGAGTCGTCCTTATTGCCGGTCAACACGACATTGCGAAGGTTGACAGCGCCGCCGAAGATTTCGATGCCGTCGTCTTCATTATTGTGAACCTGGACGTTCTCAATCACCGTTCCGGAACCAACGCCGCCGAGCGTGATGCCGTTAAGCTCGTTACCAAACGCGTTGATCGCAAATCCGGCGAACTTGACCTGAGTGAAGCGGATGGCGCCGCTATTGTCGTTCGCGAGGGCGCCGCCATAAAGCGCATCCGGAAGAGTGACGCCTTCTACGATGATTTCGCATCCTGCAGTGCCCGGGATTGCGGCGGGGAGCGTACAACGATTTATCGGCGCGCGGCCAAGGACCACCAGGCCGCCCCATTCCGATGTGTTGTTGTCATCGTTGCGGGCCGGATCCGTGATGTCGAGGAGTGACGTGAAGACGACCGGATTTGTCACCGTTCCGTTTGAGAAAATCTGCGAGCCGCGATTGACGACCATGTAGTCCGCGCCGCTGTTGCCAAACAAAGTGACGCCGGATTCGATTGTAACCGATGCCGGATCGCCGCCGGGTTTTGCTCCATCGGCGCCGATGTCAACGCCGACATCGATACGGCCGTTCAGGCGATAGAAATTGCCGCGGGTCAACCGAATGTCGGTGAGGACGGTTCCCGTCAGGCTGCAGACGCGCGTGCCGTTGATGCTGGCGCCGGTATCTGTCGTTCCCGTCGGGCAACCGGTTGGCGGGAACAGGCCGAATGTCCATCCAGCCGCCCAGTTGCTGGTTTCGGTCTCAGTCGGGCTGAATGCGCCGATATAGGGCGCCGCCTGGAAGAAGGTCGATAGCGTCGTCGCGTTGAACGGCGTGACGCCGCTTTCAACCGGGCCCGGGAAGACGCGCGCGGCGAGCGAGTTCGGCGTTAGAATGTTGTTGGCGTCGTTCGCGATCGCGCCAGAGGCGGCAGCGGCGTCTGAAGACGCTGTCGCCGTTCCAAGATCGCAGTCAAAGAGCACCGAATTGAACGTCGGGTCAAATGCGGCGTTGAAACCAGCGGCGCCGTCGCCCGCAGTCGCCTCCCAGCGGAAGCATTCCTTGCCGTAGTCGACAATGCCGTTGACATATTGTCCGCGCGTGCCGGTATTGAGACGAAATGCGTTGGAGCGATTGCCGACAAAGGTGAAGTTCGCGATGTTCGCATCTGAGAACGGCGCAATGTTCGGCGCGACCGAGCTTGCTTCGATGATATTGTCGCCGATTGTGTCGCCCTGAACGACAACCATGAACTGAACGTTTCCGTTCCAGCCGTTATCGGTATCGAATGAGTCGTCCTTGTTGCCGGTCAGAACGATGTGGCGCAGATCGACCGTGCCGCCGAACATTTCGATACCATCGTCTTCATTGTTGTGGACCTGGACGAAATCCACTTCCGTATCGCTGCCGACGCCGGCGAAGGTGATGCCGTTCAGCTCGTTGCCGGCCGTGTTGATCGCAAAGCCTGCGAATCTGACCTGCACATACTCAAATTTGCCGCTGCGATCGGTCGCGATGGCGCCGCCGTAAAGCGCGTCAGGGTTTGTAACGCCCTCGACGATGTTCTCGCAAGCCGCAGTGCCGGGCGTTGCGCCTGCGACGCTGCAGCGATTGATCGGCGCCCGGCCAAGAATGACAAGGCCGCCCCACTCGGACGTCGTCGCGCCGCCGAGATTATTGCTCGGGTCGCTGTCCGCCTGGCGCGTCAGGTCGTTTGCGCTGGTGAAAATGATTGGCGAACCTGCCGCGCCGTCCGCAATAATTTGCGATCCGCGATTGACGACAAGGTAATCTGCGCCGGAAGCGCCGAAAACGATGACGCCGGGCGCAATCGTCAGCGTCGCGCGCGCGCCCCCCGCCTTCGCGCCATCGGCGCCGATATCGGAACCGACGTCAACGCGGCCGTTAAGGCGATAGGCGACGCCGGAAACTGCAGGAAGCGTCAGATTGCTGAGAATTGCGCCGGTGATGTTGCAAACCGTAAGGCCGCCAACGCTCGCGCCCGTGACAAACCCCGAGGGACATGTCGCTGTTCCGCCGCCGCCGCCGCCGCCGCCGCCGCCGCCGCCCGGTGGCGTTCCAGGATTTGACGCTCCCGGCGAGGAGATGCTCGTCCCCTGGGTGCACGCCCCAAGGACGATTGACGTTGCAAGCAAGAGGGCGATTTTAAGTGACTTCAACTGGCGCATGAACAAAAGTCCCCGCTTAATTATGATGCGATGACACGCAATTCGCAGCGCCCCACGCGCTGCAACGGCGCATCTGCTAGTCAACGACTGTTACGGCTCAGTGATTGTTTTTTGTCAGTGGCGTGACAATTGGCGTTTTTCGCTGTCGGGCGGCGCCGTCGATGCGGCAACGCGTTTGACGACGCCAATGCGCGGCGATCGGTTCAACTCCGGATCGCCGATCAAAATTGATTGCCGCGCCTTTAGGAATTCTTCTTCGTCTTGCCGTCCAGCGGCGCCGCTTCAAGCAGTTTCGTGTCGCATTCCATCGACCACGCGCACTTCTTGCAAGGGTATTGGAACTTCCCCTTCACCGGCAGCATGTGCAGACCGTCAAGGCCTACGCCATTGAAAATAATCGTGAATGTCTTGCAGCGGGGGCAAGTTCTGCCAAGTCCATGATTGCCGATTTCTTTTGTCATTCTCGCAGAACCAGCGACCCATTTCGACTTGGCCAGACACGTCAAAAACAATCATCGAGATATCAAACGAACATCGAGCAATTCCTCGCGGCGCGTGATGCGCGCAACCGATCCGCGGAGTCATTGGCCTTCGCAGTTTCGCCGCCCGCGAAAAATTGCCTTTGTACTCAATCCCCGCAGAAATCAGATCAATTCCGCCGCTTCGCGCAATAGCGCATGGGCGGCGCTCCTCGGGGCACTGGCTAAATCCGTAATTTTACATGACCGCGACTGATTCATAACAAATCGATGACATTAACTCGTCAGTACGGGCGGACTTCCGCGGCGCCGTGAAGTTCGATCAGCGAAATGACTGACGCAGCTGGATTTTCGAAACGCGCCAGGCACGATCGCAGCACCGATGTGCGCGCCTATCGGCGGCTAACCAATTGGACTGAATTGCAGCGCCCGCGCCAAACGCATTTCGATCGCTCACATTTAGAGGCGCAATCATTGCGTCGTTGGCGATGTGAACGCGCGCCCGCCTCTCCGCGCGGAAGTCCGGTGACGGCAGCGATCTGAAAATTCAGAATTTTTACAAGAAGGGCTTTTGAAAATGGTGGGCGGTGACGGACTCGAACCGCCGACCTACTGGGTGTAAACCAGACGCTCTACCAACTGAGCTAACCGCCCTTAATTTGACACGCCGTCGCGCCTCGTAGCGCGACTGCCTGCGATCGACAAGCTGGACATAAATACGGCCGCCCACGCCATGACTGCGTAGAGCGGCCGCAATGAAAAGTTTAGTTCAGGGCGTCCTTCAGACCTTTTCCCGGCGAGAATTTCGGCTGTGTCGACGCCGGAATCTGGATCGTCTCGCCCGTGCGCGGATTGCGCCCTTCGCGCGCCTTGCGCTTGGACGCGGAAAATGTGCCAAACCCGACAAGACGAACATCGTCGCCTTTCTTCAGCGCCGACGTGATTGCGTCGAACACCGCATCCACAGCGCGCGTCGCGTCCGCCTTGCTCATATTTGATAGATCCGCAACACGATCGATGAATTCGTTCTTGTTCATTGACTCATCCTTTCTGCTGTTCTGTCTGAACTACGAAAAATACTTGAAACGAGTATCGCCCGCCTCGCCGCCTCTCGCAAAGGAAAAGGCCGCACTCTGCGCCCCTGATGCGCGGATTCGGGCGTTCGGGAATATGTCAGGACGCCTTTCGGGCCTTTTGGCCGGATCGAAGGGCGAGCCAGCATTCATGTTCATGGGCGATACAGCGTTCGATCATCTCACGCCAAACCGGTTCCGCGATATCTCGAGAGAGCCCTTCCCGATCCGCAGCCGCCAGCACCTTGGCTACAACATCTTCGATCCGCCATTCGACCCGGACGTCGCTCTCGCTGTCCTTGATCCGGGCGGCGGCTTCAATATAGCCCTGCCGCTCTGCGATCAGCCGCACGAGCAGCTGGTCGATCCGGTCAATCTCGGCGCGCACCTCGGCCATCGAAGAGCAGTCATCAGCTGGCGTTACAGCCTTTTCGGTGTCTTTCATGGGACTTTCCTAGGCGGTCTAACCAATTGTTGGAAGCCGGAGCCGGTGGGGCAAACCGCCCCGTATTCGTCAATCTTTGTTAACCGGCTGACCCTGCAAGAAAATTTCATGCACCTAGCGCGCACCCCTTGCGCTCGCGCAAATAATGCGCTATATGACAGTTCAATGACGTTTCTGTCACAGATGGATGACAACCAAGGGTAAAGGCGCCGGCGGTAGAGTATCCAAGTAAGGTATAAGGAGTTGGGCCATGGCTGTAATTTCTCGTCCTCATGTCGCTCATCATAGCGCGGGCCTCGACGGTTTAATGCGCGGCCTTTTCTATGTCGCGATGGCGGTCGCCGCAATCGCGGTTGCGATTCCCGCAGCCATTGCAACCGTTGGATGAACGGTCAGCTGGTCTGATCCGAGAGGTTAATTGAAAAACGCGGCGCTTTTAGCGCCGCGTTTTTCGTTTCAGGCGACAAAATTAGTGGGTGACGACGCTTTCGCCCCCATCGACATCGGCGACTGGCGGTTTGACGACCGGCTCAGTCCATTCAATCGGGGTCAGCTTACGGGTCAGGGCGTGCGCCAGAACCTCGTCGACCCGGCTGACCGGAATAATCTTCAGGCCCTGTTTCACATTCTCCGGAATTTCGGCGAGGTCTTTTTCGTTTTCCTGCGGAATCAGCACGGTTTTGATGCCGGCCCTTAACGCCGCGAGCAGCTTTTCCTTGAGGCCGCCGATCGCCAGCACCCGCCCGCGCAGGGAAATCTCGCCGGTCATGGCGATATCCTTGTAGACAGGAACGCCCGTCAGAACCGAGACGATCGTCGTCGCCATCGCAACGCCTGCGGACGGTCCGTCTTTGGGGGTCGCGCCTTCCGGGACGTGAATGTGAATGTCAGTCTTGTCGAAGACTGGCGGCTCAATGCCGAAATCGGTCGCGCGGCTGCGGACATAGGACGACGCCGCAGAGACGGATTCCTTCATCACCTCTTTCAGATTGCCAGTCGGCGTCATGCGGCCCTTGCCTGGCATCTTGACGGCCTCGATGGTCAATATCTCGCCGCCGACCGAGGTCCAGGCAAGGCCCGTGACAACCCCGACGCGGTCCTCGCCCTCGATTTCGCCGTAGCGATACTTTGTGACGCCGGCGTAGTCGGCGAGATTTTTGGCGGAGACTTCGACCTTTTTCGCCTTGCCGGTTTCGAGTTCCCTCACCGCTTTACGGGCAAGGCGCGCAAGCTCGCGCTCAAGATTGCGAACGCCCGCTTCGCGCGTGTAGCGCCGGATAAGCTCCATCAATCCTTCGTCGGTGATTTTCCATTCGGACGCCTTCAGCCCATGGTCCTTCATCAGTTTCGGGATCAGGTGGCGGCGGGCGATCTCGCGTTTTTCATCCTCCGTGTACCCCGGGATCCGGATGATCTCCATCCGGTCGAGAAGCGGCTGGGGCATGTTGAGGCTGTTCGCAGTGGTGATGAAAAGCACGTCCGACAGATCGTAATCGACTTCGAGATAATGATCCGCGAAAGTCGAGTTCTGTTCAGGGTCGAGCACCTCAAGGAGCGCCGATGACGGATCGCCGCGGAAGTCCTGTCCCATCTTGTCGATTTCATCGAGCAGAAAGAGAGGATTCGATTTCTTGGCCTTTTTCATCGACTGGATGATCTTGCCGGGCATCGAACCGATATAGGTGCGCCGGTGGCCGCGAATTTCGGCTTCATCACGCACGCCGCCGAGCGAAACGCGAACGAATTCGCGCCCCGTCGCCTGCGCGATCGATTTTCCAAGCGAGGTTTTGCCGACGCCCGGCGGGCCGACGAGGCACAGAATCGGGCCTTTCAGCGTTCCCATTCGCTTTTGCACGGCGAGGTATTCAAGAATGCGCTCCTTGACCTTGTCGAGGCCGTAATGGTCGGCGTCGAGCACCGCCTGCGCCTTGTCGAGATCGTGCTTGATCTTCGACCTGTTGTTCCACGGAATCGACAATAGCCAATCGAGATAATTTCTGACGACCGTCGATTCGGCCGACATCGGCGACATCTGACGGAGTTTCTTCACTTCGGCGTCGGCCTTCGCGCGCGCCTCTTTCGAGAGCTTGGTTTTTTTGACGCGTTCTTCGATTTCGGCGATCTCGTCGCGGGAATCGTCTCCCTCGCCAAGTTCCTTCTGGATCGCCTTCATCTGCTCGTTCAGATAATATTCGCGCTGGGTCTTTTCCATCTGCCGCTTGACGCGGTTGCGGATCTTTTTCTCGACCTGCAAAACGCTCATCTCGCCTTCCATCAGCGCGTAGACGCGCTCAAGACGGTCGGCCACGTCGAAAATTTCGAGCAGCTCCTGCTTCTCGGAAATCTTGATATTCAGATGCGACGCGACGGTGTCGGCAAGCTGCGCCGGATCTTCGATCGAATTGATCGACACGATGACTTCGGGCGGAACGCGCTTGTTGAGTTTGCCGTAGGATTCAAATTGCGTGACGACCGACCGCGATAACGCATCAAGCTCAGCGTCTTCGGTTTCAACTTCCGGCGGCGTTGTGGCTTCCGCCTCGAAATAGTCGTCAGTCTTGGTGAAGCGCTCGACCTTCGCGCGCTCCTCGCCTTCGACGAGAACCTTCACCGTGCCGTCCGGCAGCTTCAGCAGCTGCAGCACCGAGGCGATGACGCCGATCGAGTAAATGCTCTCAGGTTTGGGGTCGTTGTCGCTGGCGTCTTTCTGCGCGACGAGGAGAATTTTTTTGTCATGCTCCATGACATGTTCGAGGGCGCGCACGGATTTGTCGCGGCCGACAAACAGCGGAATGACCATCGTCGGAAATACGACGATGTCGCGAAGCGGAAGCACGGCGTATTTTTGAACTTCAGACATCTTACTTCCTTCACTCTCGGGCCTCGGATGAGCGCCCGGTTCCGCGTCCGCCCCATTCTAGCGGCATACCCTTAACGCCCTGCGGATGTCCGCCTCGCATTACCGGGAAGGCCGCCGACGCCAGGACGGCGACGAACGCCGGCATAATGTGGCGTTCCGCCCCGCCGTTTCAACCCGGGATGACGGACTGGTGAAAACCGGGCCAGACGGCGCCCGTGGAGCGACAAAAAACGGCGCCCTATGGGCGCCGTTTTCCAGACCTGGTCGCGATGCGCCCGTCAGGCGCTTGCGTCGGCTTCCATTTTTTCCTTGCCGCGATCTTCATAGATCTGGAGAGGCTTGGCGCGTCCTTCAACGACTTCGCCGTTGACGACGACTTCGGCGACGCCCTGCATCGAGGGCAATTCGAACATCGAATCGAGGAGAATGCTCTCCATGATCGAGCGAAGGCCGCGGGCGCCGGTCTTGCGCGCGATCGCCTTGCGGGCGATCGAGGATTTGGCGTCCTCGGTGAAGGTGAGCTTTACGTCCTCCATCTCGAAGAGGCGCTGATATTGTTTGATGAGCGCATTCTTCGGCTGCGTCAGGATCTGGATGAGCGCGGGCTCGTCAAGGTCTTCAAGGGTCGCAATGACGGGCAGACGGCCGACAAATTCCGGGATGAGGCCGAACTTCAAAAGATCTTCCGGTTCGATCGTCTTCAGCACATCCCCGACGCGCCGATCGTCTGGCGACGCGACTTTCGCGCCGAATCCGATCGAAGTGCCGGCGTGGCGGCCCGAGATGATTTTCTCGATGCCGGCGAACGCGCCGCCGCAGATGAAAAGGATGTTCGTCGTATCGACCTGCAGGAATTCCTGCTGGGGATGCTTGCGGCCGCCCTGCGGAGGAACCGATGCGACAGTCCCTTCCATGATTTTCAAAAGCGCCTGCTGCACGCCTTCGCCGGAGACGTCGCGGGTGATCGAAGGATTGTCCGATTTGCGGCTGATTTTGTCGACCTCGTCGATGTAGACGATGCCGCGCTGCGCGCGTTCGACGTTGTAGTCGGCCGACTGCAGCAATTTGAGAATGATGTTTTCGACGTCTTCGCCGACATAACCGGCTTCGGTCAGGGTCGTCGCATCCGCCATCGTGAACGGAACGTCGAGGATGCGCGCGAGAGTTTGCGCGAGGAGCGTCTTGCCCGACCCAGTTGGACCGAGCAGGAGAATGTTCGATTTCGCAAGTTCGACGTCGTTGTTTTTCGACGCGTGGTTCAGCCGCTTGTAGTGATTGTGAACCGCGACCGACAAAACTCGTTTCGCCTGCTTTTGCCCAATGACGTAATCGTCGAGGACCTTGCAGATTTGCTGCGGGCTCGGCACGCCTTCGCCCGCCTTGACCAGCGAGGACTTTGATTCCTCGCGGATAATGTCCATGCAGAGTTCGACGCATTCATCGCAGATGAATACCGTCGGGCCGGCGATCAGCTTCCGGACTTCATGCTGGCTCTTGCCGCAAAAAGAACAATAGAGAGTGTTCTTGCCTTCGCCGCCGCCGCTCTTTCCGCTTACCTTGCTCACTCTATACAACTCCTTCGAGGAGTCCCGGCGTCCCGGGAATCCGGTCTGGCGCAGGCCTTGCCCTGAAACGACACCCCACGCGGATGCCGGACAGGTGCAGAAATTGCGCCAGTCCGCCGCCCAAGCCCGATGCCGGTCCCTTCACCATATTCGATCACAACCGCAACATGCCAATCAAGCCGACTTTTCGCCCAATCGGTAACCCTTTCGCGACCCAAAGCCCAAGCATCAGCCTATTCGTCTCCCGCTGACCGCTTTTCGAGGACCTTGTCGATCAAGCCGAACGCAACCCCTTCCTCGGGCGACATGAAATGGTCGCGGTCGAGGGTTTTCTCAATAACATCATAAGGTTGACCGGTGTGCTCGACATAGATCTCGTTCAGACGCCGCTTCATCTTGATGATGTCCTGCGCATGGCGCTCGATGTCTGACGCCTGCCCCTGGAAGCCGCCAGAGGGCTGGTGGACCATGATCCGGGAATTCGGGAGCGAAAACCGCAGGCCGTTCTGGCCGGCAGTCAAAAGCAGCGACCCCATCGACGCCGCCATGCCGATACACATGGTCGAGACCGCCGGGCGGATGTAGCGCATGGTGTCATACATAGCGAGGCCGGCCGAAACCGACCCGCCGGGGCTGTTGATATAAAAGGCGATTTCCTTCTTCGGGTTCTCCGCCTCGAGGAAAAGAAGCTGGGCGACGATCAGCGTTGAGACTGAATCATGGACCGGCCCGGACAGGAAAATGATCCGTTCCTTCAAGAGACGGGAATAGATGTCATAGGCGCGCTCGCCCCGGCTCGATTGCTCGACGACCATCGGCACCAGCGTATTCATGAATATGTCGTGGGGGTCCTTCATGGATCTCTCTTCAGTAGCGACCGGACGGGCGGTCCGGATCAGACTCTTTCATACACCCGAACTCGGGCGACACGGTTAATATGGGGTTGAAAAACCGCCGGCCAAAGCCCGCGCCCCGCCAATCCCGCCGCCACCTTACGCGGTTCGGTTTAAGCGACGGTTATTCTTGGACAAAAGCAAGCTGTCGTTGCGCATGCGCAACGACCATGTTCGCTGGCGCCCTGACGGTCGGGGTTACTCTTCCCCGTCCGGGTCCTTCATCAGGTCTTCTTTCGAGACCTTCTTTTCGCTGATGTCGGCTTTTTCGAGGATGAAGTCGACGACGCGTTCTTCAAACAGGGGCGCGCGGATCTGCGCGACCGCGCCGGGGTTTTGCTGATAGAATTTCAGCACGTCCTGCGGCGAGACCTTTTGTCCCTGCATCGCGAAATACTGCGCTTCGCGAAGCGCCTGCTCCTGCACCGCTCGCTGCAACTGGTCGGACGGCACCTGGACGTCGGCCCGGCGGCCGATCTCGGCGAGGACGAGCCCAAGGCGAACGCGGCGCACCGCAATCTTGCGATACTCCTCTTTCAGTTCTTCCTCGGTCTTGTCCTTGTCTTCGTCGTCGCGCTCGGCGCTTTGGACCTGCGCCCAGATCTGGTTGAACTCGGCGTCGACCATCGACTTCGGCAGATCGAAATCGTGACCTGCGTCGAGCTTGTCGAGGAGCGCGCGTTTCACATGGCTGCGCGACATTGATTTGTGTTCTGCTTCGATCCGGTCGCGAACACGCTTCTTGAGGTCGGCGAGATCTTCAAGACCGAGTTTTTTTGCGAACTCGTCGTTGATCTCAGCGTCCTTGGGCGCCTTCACTTCTTTCACCTTGACGGCGAAGACAGCTTCCTTGCCGTTGAGATTGGCGGAGCCGTAATCTTCGGGGAACGTGACTTTCACCTCGACGTCGGTTTCGGCTTTCGCCCCGACGAGCTGTTCTTCAAAGCCTTTGATCAGGGAATTGGAACCGAGGACGAGGGAATGATCTTCGCCCTTGCCCCCTGGAAATTCTACGCCGTCGATCGAGCCGACGAAGTCGATGACGAGCATGTCGCCGTCTTTCGCTTTTTCAGTTTTCTTGCGCGGCTCATAGTCCCGGTTGGCGTCGGCGATTTTCTTCACCTGCTCGTCGACTTCCGCGTCGGTCACTTCCGCGACCGGGCGCTTCAGCTTTACGCCGTCGACCGACATCGGATCAAAAACCGGAAGCACCTCGGCGTGGACGTCGTATTCGAGGTCTGCTTTGCCGTCGATGATCGCATCGATGTCCGAAATCATGTGCGGATGCGGCGTCGTCGCCGGCTTCAGATCGCGATCCGAGAACGCCTTGTAGCTCGTCTCATTGACGATCTCCTGCAAGATCTCGCTCATCATGCCTTTCCCGTACATCTTCTTCAGGAACGGCAGCGGCGCTTTGCCCTTGCGGAAACCTTTTAGCTGCACCTTGCCTTTGACGTCGGCGAGGCGCGCATTCAGCTTGGCGTCGAGTTCAGCCGCCGGCACTTTCACCGTGAACTTGCGCTCGAGGCCTTCGGCGGTCTTTTCAATCACTTCCATCGTCGTCCAAGCCTTTTTGTTTTGCGCTTCTCAGCGCCTTCAAATCCAACTCGCCTGCCTGCGCCCTCCAGGCTTCGGCGCTTCATCCGTTTCGCCAAGAGCTGCGAAAGCGGATGGTGCGGATGGAGGGAGTTGAACCCCCACGGGTTGCCCCGCTGGAACCTAAATCCAGTGCGTCTGCCAGTTCCGCCACATCCGCGCAAAAAGCTGAGCCGCCCGTCCAGACTTCCCCGTCCGGGCAGGCGACCGAAAGCGGGTCTCTATAGCAGAGCAAAAGGCAGAGTCGAGCGATTTAGAACCGCTTTTCGAACCACATGACGCTGTAATAGCGGCCAAATTTCCGGCCGACCTCGTCGAGCGTTGAAACATGGCGAAAATCAAATCGCTCATGGAGGGCGACCGAGGGTGGATTGGGAGCCACAATGAGGGCGTAGGCGCGATGGACGTCCTGCTGCGATAGATGTTGAAACAAAGCCTGATAAAGCCCGCTCCCGGCGCGCCGCCCATGTGCTCGCGGCGCCACGAAAACCGAGACTTTCACCGACGTCTCATAGGCCGCCCGGGCATCGAACGGCGAAGCGTTGGCGAAGCCGATGATTTCGCCGCTTTCGTCCTCTGCGACGACGACCGGATGCCGGGGGTTCGATAGCCGTTCCCCGATCCATAGTCGGCGAGTGGCGTCGTCAATTGGGACAGTCTCAAAGGTCGCCGGCGAATCCAGGATGAACGGGTTGTAGACCGCGTTCATTCCGGCAGCGTCCGCCAATTCAGCAGGACGGATCTTCACGACTTTGCACCCGGCGTTGCAGGCTTTTGTGGCGGCGGCGCAAAGAGAGCTCGCAGAACCTGCGGCAGGGCGTCGGGGAGATCTTCGGCGATAAGGCCGGGCCCCGCAACCTGCCCGGCGGCGCCGTGGAGCCAGACGCCCGCCGCAGCAGCTTCAAATCCCGGCATGCCCTGTGCGCGCATACCTGCGATGAAGCCTGCGAGTACATCCCCAGAGCCAGCCGTTGCGAGATCAAACGGTGCATTTGAATTGATGATCGTGCGGCCGTCCGCCGCTGCAATGAGCGTATCGGCGCCCTTTAAAACGACGACAGATTTTGCCGCCGCAGCCGCCGCCCGCGCCGCGTCAATGCGGACAGAGCCTTTGAGCGCCGGAAACAGTCTTCCAAACTCGCCGCCATGTGGCGTCAGAATGTCGTCAGGGCGAAGCGCCGCAAAGAGCGATTGCGCGTCGTTTTCAAAACTCGTCAACGCGTCCGCATCAAGAATTGCGCCGGCAGTCGAGCGAAGAATCTCCAGCACATTGGCTTTGGTTTCAGGCCCCTGACCTGATGCAGGACCGATCAGCGCCGCCGTGAATCGTTTGTCGCGCAGTATCTCTGCGATTTGCGCCGCACCGTCTGCTTCCTGCACCATGACGGCGGTGAGATGAGCCGCGTTTTCAGCACAAGCGGACTTCGGCGACAGCATCGTGACGAGGCCCGCTCCCGCTCGCAGCGCCGCCCGCGCCGCCAATCTTGCAGCGCCGGTTTTAAGGTGCGGGCCTGAAACAATTGCGGCATGTCCTCGATCGTATTTGTGGCTTGCGAAAGTCGGCCGTCGCCAATGTCCCGCCCACAGCATCGGGTGATTTTCGAAAGTCGCCGGATTTACCGATGCGATCCATTCATCGCGAACGCCGATGTCAGCGAGGTGGAGAGCGCCGGTGAGCGCGCGGCCGGGAAAAAGCAGGTGGCCGGGCTTTCTGGCGATGAAGGCGACAGTCGCCGCCGCCTGAATGGCGACGCCCTGCGCCGCTCCCGTATCGGCGTCAACGCCGGATGGAATATCGACCGCTATGATCGGCGCCGGATGAGCGTTCGCAGCGGCGATTATTTCACGCTCAGGGCTTTCAATTGCGCGCGAGAGTCCCGTGCCGAACAGCGCGTCGACAATGAGGCCGGCGCCGTCAAGAATTGCAGGCGACAGCGGCTCAATGGCGCCGTCATATAGACCAGCCATCAGCGCGGCGTCGCCCTTGAGATAGACTTTCTCGCCCACGAGGCCGAGGCGAACGGTCCACCCCGCCTCTTTCAGTTTTCGCGCGATGACAAATCCGTCGCCGCCGTTATTTCCAGGTCCGCACAGCACCGCCGCGGGCCGCTTTTCAACCGTCCGTATAATGAATGAAGCGACGGCGGCGCCCGCAGCCTCCATCATTGCGGCGCCTGAAAGGCCGCCTGCTTTGGCGGCTGCTTCCACCGCACGCGTTTCAGCCGCGCTAAGAAGTATAAATGGCGGTATCAGTTGACTTGCTCCTCAAGAACCGTTGTTCTTTATCGCAGCAGTCCGCGCGAGTCGCCCCATGAAAAAGATCGAAGCCATCATCAAACCGTTCAAACTCGACGATGTGAAGGAAGCGCTTCACGAAATCGGCCTTCAGGGAATGACGGTCACCGACGTGCGCGGTTTTGGACGCCAGAAAGGCCACACGGAACTCTATCGCGGCGCTGAATATGTCGTCGATTTCCTGCCGAAGGTGAAAATCGAAATCGTGACGACCGACGCCCTTGCCCAGCGGGCAGTAGAGACAATTGCGCAGGCGGCTCATTCTGGGCGAATCGGCGATGGAAAAATCTTCGTTTATGACGTCGAAAACGCGGTCCGAATTCGCACTGGCGAGACTGGAGAGGACGCAATTTGATCGTCCAGGCGTAATTTTTAGCCAATTATTCTAAATATTATATTGATCGCGCTATTTTACGCCTATTTTTATTGCACCGCAAAAATTGCTGTTGATTTCCGCGCGGCGAGGCCGTCATCCTCCGTTCACATTTTTGTTAAGCCCCAGCGCGGGCCCTCTCCCGCCCCGGGCGCTTTCGCGGCAACCCGAGGAAGGAGCTTCCCCTAAATGTCTTCAGCAGACGACGTCCTTAAGCGGATCAAAGACAAGGACATCAAATTCGTCGATCTTCGATTCACCGATACGCGCGGAAAGTGGCAGCATGTCACTTTTGACCGCAGCATGATCGATGCGGACCTTTTCGAAGAAGGAACAATGTTCGACGGATCGTCGATCGCCGGGTGGAAGGCGATCAACGAAAGCGACATGATCTTGATGCCGGATCCGACGACTGCCTTCGAAGATCCGTTCTTTGCGCAGCCGACGCTGACAATCATTTGCGACATTCTAGATCCTGCAACCGGCCAGCCCTACAGCCGCGATCCGCGGACGACGGCGAAAGCGGCGGAAGCCTATCTCGCCTCAACGGGCATCGGCGACACTGCTTATTTTGGTCCGGAAGCGGAGTTTTTCGTTTTCGACGACGTCAAATGGTCGACCGAACAGCACAATATGGGCTTCTCGCTCGACTCTGACGAAGGCCCGTACAATTCAGCGACCGCTTACGAAGGCGGCAACCTCGCCCACCGCCCCGGCCCGAAGGGCGGCTATTTTCCGGTGCCGCCGGTCGATTCGGCGCAGGACATGCGCACAGAAATGCTGTCGATCATGGGCGATCTCGGCCTCAATCCTGAAAAGCACCATCACGAAGTCGCGCCGTCGCAGCATGAACTTGGAATGAAGTTCGCCAATCTGACCACGATGGCGGACCGGATGCAGCTCTACAAATACATCATCCACCAGGTCGCACACGCCTATGGCAAATCTGCGACGTTCATGGCCAAGCCCGTCTTCGGCGACAATGGTTCGGGCATGCATGTTCACCAGTCGATCTGGAAGAACGGCAAGCCGCTGTTCGCCGGCGACCGCTATGCGGACCTTTCTGAAACCTGCCTCTACTATATCGGCGGCATCATCAAACATGCGCGCGCGATCAACGCATTCGCGAATTCGACGACGAATTCCTACAAGCGCCTCGTCCCGGGTTATGAGGCGCCGGTGCTTCTCGCTTACTCGGCGCGAAATCGTTCAGCATCGATCCGGATTCCGTGGGTTCCCTCGCCGAAAGGGAAACGCATTGAAGTGCGCTTCCCTGATCCCGCCGGCAATCCGTATCTGACTTTTGCAGCGCTCATGATGGCAGGTCTCGACGGCATCGAGAACCGCATTCATCCGGGCGATCCGATGGACAAGGATCTCTATGACCTGCCGCCGGCGGAGCTGAAAGAAATTCCGCATGTGTGCCCGAGCCTGCGTGATGCGCTCGAAGAGCTCGACAAGGACCGCGCCTTCCTCAAGAAGGGCAACGTCTTTAACGACGACCAGATCGACGCCTATATCGAGTTGAAACTCGCCGAGGTGAAGCGCTTCGAAATCACGCCGCACCCGGTCGAATTCGCGATGTATTATTCGTCGTAACGATTGAACGAAATTCGAATGAAAAGGCCGGGAGCGATCCCGGCCTTTTCTATTTCATTGTAAATTCCGTGATGCTCAGCACGTTGCCGTCCGGATCGTTGAACCAGGCGACGCGCACGGCATTGTCCGGCGATGTCCAGATTCCAAGATCGTCCTGACCAAAACCCGGATATTTGTTGAACGACACGCCCCGCTTGGCGAGATCTTTGGCGGTTTGCGTCAAATCCTCCACGGCGAAACCGAGAATCGTATGCTCATGCGCTTTCCAGTTTGCGACATCGGAAAGGCGCAACGGGGCGCCGCCGATATCGAGCACTGCGGCGAACGGATCTTCTGCGGTGAGCTTTAGGCCAAGCACGTCGCGATAGAACGGCAGCGATACGGCGCGGTCGCGCGTGCAGACGATGACGACCGGCTTTGCATTTTCGAGTGCGCGCGATGATGCCATTGAAGCCTTCCCTCTCCCAGATTGCTGATGCTGCGCAAAAACGACGCAACGCGCAAGACGCACTCGGCCCAAGGGCCGTCATCCGCCGCCCTTCACCAGATCTGCGGACGCTCGGGGCCCTTTTCCCGTTTGCGTCGTTCTTCCGCCGGCCGGCCGAGTTCTGCAAGGATTTCGGCGCGCGCTTCATCGAGATTTGGCGCTGGCGGGCGCGTCGGCGATCGCTCGTAGCCTGAAATCCTGAAGGCGCTTCCGGTCATGGTGAGTTTGCCCATTTCCTTATCTTCAACGTCAACGAACATGCCCCGGGATTTCAGCTGCGGATCGTTGACGACATCCGCCATCGTATGGATCGGCGCGACGGGAACGCCGCGCTCGCGCAGCAGATCAACCCATTCAGCGACAGTCCGGGCGGCGAGCGCCTTTTCAATTTCGCGCTTCAACGCCTCATGATTGGCAAAGCGCGCGTATAGGTTTGAGTATTGCGGATCGGCGGGGAAGGCGCGGCGATCAATCGCTTCGCAAAAATCGTTGAACAGGCTGTCGTTTGCGCAACCGATTGCAATCGGACCATCTTTCGCTGCGAAGACGTCGAAGGGCGTGATCACCGGGTGCCGCGAGCCCGTTGGTTTTTGCGTCTCGCCGGTCGCGAACTGGCGAACCAGAGCGCTTTCGAGCAACATCGTCTGAACATCGAGCATCGCGATGTCGATGAACCGGCCCTTTCCGCTGGCGCGCCTTTCATAGAGCGCCGACGAAATCGCCAGCGCGGCAAACGTTCCCGCCGCAAGATCGCCGAGTGAAACGCCGAGGCGAACGCCGGCCCCGCCTTCCGGTCCGTTGATCGAAATCATGCCGCCAAGCGCCTGCACGATAAGATCGTAAGCGGGCAATTCTCGATACGGCCCGGAATGGCCGAAACCGGAAATCGACGCGTATATCAACGCGGGGTGGAGGTCTTTCACTGCGTCGTAATGCAGGCAGAATTTCTCCATCGTGCCGGGACGGAAATTCTCGATCACGACGTCGGCGCGGCCAAGAAGATCCATGAAGACGCGCTTGTCGGCCGCATCTTTAAGATCGAGAGCGAGCGAACGCTTTCCGCGATTGATGCTCGCGAAATAAACGCTTTCCCCGTTCTGAAACGGCGGAAACGCTCTTGTGTCGTCCCCATGCCCCGGCTGTTCGATCTTCAGCACCTCAGCCCCAAGCTCCCACAACAGCGTCGTGCAATAGGGACCCGCGAGCACCCGGGACAGATCGAGAATGCGAACGCCGGCAAGCGGCCCGCGCGGAGTTTCGGTCATCGTGACTCTCCCGTATTGCCAGGCGGCAAGTGAACCAGCATTCACCCGGCGGCGCCAGCAGCGCTTGCAATGACGCGCTCATAATCGCCAATCGGGACGAAAGGCGCCGCCGCCCATCGCGGAGCGGCGCCTTCTTTGACGCGCACATAATCTTCAACGATCGACGCCTGCTGCTCATACCCGTAGGACAGGAAAACGCGCGAACGATCGAGGCGGTAGCGATAGGTGCGGCTTGCCAGCAATTCGAGACCTGTGCGCCGGAGCGCCCGGTACTGCCAGACATGGACGAGTTCATGCGCAAGGTGCGCGCGTTCGGATAGGGTCGTCGCCTCGTCCGGCGCGCCCGCCCAGAAGATGCGGGCGCCGCGAACAATCGTCACCTTCAGCAAAGCTGCGACGGGCGTGTGGAATCTCTTGACGATGCGCACCTCGCCAAGATCGAAAGCATCGGCCAGCGGCGGCGGAAGGAGATTTGATTCTGCTGTTGAAAGCGCTCGAACAATCGTCAATCCGCGAACCACGCCCCGTGGAATCCGAACGGCACACGCTGCGGGAGCGCAACGGTCGCGATCGGGCCGCCTTCGATGTTCTTTGCGTCAAGGACGATAAAGTCTGAGCCGCCGCGCGCTGCGTCATAGACGATCGACAAGAGATAGCCTTCGTCTTCGCCGGGACCTGCGGCCGCGAAAACCGTCTCACTAGGCAATCTGCCCTTGCCCAGCTCCGCGACTTTGGATTGGCCTTTCTCTAGGTCGAATTTTACGATCCGCGTGCCAAGCGTAAAGCCTGCGTCATCGCCTTCATGCGTCGTGATCGCATAGCCGTAGCGATGCCTCAGCCCCGCCCTATTGTCGCGCACGCGCGGGAATTCGATTGGCAGATCGTCAAGCTGCTCGCCTTTCGCAACACCGGTCTTCATGTCGAGCCTAAAGCGGTGAAGGTGCGCTGGGACATCAAAACCCTTCACCCACATTTTCTCGTAGCGCGCCGCGTCGAGCACGACAGCATCGCCGTCATCAAAAGCGTTGAGCGGGTGGAATATGTAGCAGGACGGAATATCGAACCATTTGAGGTCCTTTGCCGATCCGTTGCGCGGCATCACGCCGAGCCGCGCTTGATACTCATCGCTCCACCGGTAGGGCATCCCGCCCTGCATCGCGATCGCCATGTCGAACACGATCGGAAGGTCCATGAAAATGATCTTTGAGCGCGTTGCGCAAAAGTCATGGATCATTGTCGGGCCGCCGACTGGAATTTCTTCCGACTGGACTAGGCGCCCGTCACGGTCAAACCGGTGATAGGTCAAAAAGGGCGGCATGAAACTGTAGCCGAAGGCGAGCATTTCGCCTGTCTCAGGACAGATTTTCGGATGCGCGGTGAGCGCCGATTTCAGCTTTCCGCCGAAGTCCTCATACCCTTTCGTTTCAAGGTCGCCCGTGATCTCATAGGGAAAATGCGCCTCTTCAAGCGCGAAGATGCGTCCCGCATGGCGCACGATATTGGTGTTGGCGGTAGACGCTGTGCGGTCGCCGAAAATCGACGGATCGCGGGATGACAGACTGCGCTTGCGCAAAACCGTGTCGACATAACGATTGCGATACCAGTGAGCTTTTCCTTTCTCAATTCTGACGCCGTGCACCATGCCGTCGCCGAGAAACCAGTGCGCGCTCGGCTCGCGCGTCGGATTTGGCCCCGTGCGCATGAAGACGCCGGAAAGCTCAGGCGGCAAAGCGCCCGCGACCGGGAGATCGAACGCCTCGACCTCTTTTTCAACCGGCGCAAAATTGCCGCTAAGCCACCAGGCTGTTTTTTGTGCGCCGTCCGCCATTTCCGTCTCCCATTTTTGCGGCGATGATACATGGCCGCCGAGATTTTTCATATGGCGTTTTCGATCGACGGTTTCATCGCCGCGACGGCTGACCCATCAAGCGGCTTTCGCACCGCTGCTGAAAACTTTTCGAGATAGAGCGGGTGCTCGGTTCCCATCATCCGATCCCACCACGTGAAATAGAGACCGTAATTCCAGCCAGCCTGCGCATGGTGCAGATCGTGATGCGTCACCGTCGTCATGAAGCCGAATAAGGGGCGGCCGTTGCGCTTCGCCGGGAACAATTCATAGCCGGAATGGCCGACTGCGTTGCGAACGATCATGTGCGTCAGGAACAGAAAAATCGCAAAATGGGAAACCGGCAGAAATATCAGCGTCAACGGCATGAAGGCGGCGTTGATTGCAGCTTCACCCGCGTCGAACGAATAGGCTGTGAAAGGGGAGGGATTATTCGACCGATGATGAAGGCGGTGCCAGCGTTGAAACAGTCTTGGGTCGTGGATCAGGCGGTGGGTCCAATAGAACCACGCGTCATGAAGGACGATCAGCGCCGCGAGCGACAGCCAGAAATAGGCCCACCCATGGGCGGACGGGTCGTCATACGCCTTCATGAGGCCGGCATTTGACCCCATGATCGATATGACGCCGCCGAGAGCGAAAACGGCGGAGGTCCGCAAGGACGCCCAGAATTCGCGGATCATCTGGTCACGCGGCGGCGAATTCGCCCTGATCTTGCGACCCGATAGCGCACCTGCAAAGAGCCAGGTCAAAAGGAATACGCCGCAAGCGGCGACCAGATAGCGGCCGAATTCAAACGGGATGATGTGGACAAACCAGCGGGCGGCGGTTGCAAGAAAGTCAGCAGCAGCGAGTGCGTCAAGATTTTGCACCAGGTAAAGCTCCATTGAGGCGACGCTCACCTAGTGCAGCGATGCGTCGCCGAATTCTCCGCAAACTCTTAAAACATCACGCGTTTTCGAATTCGATCAGAGTTTTTCAGATTCGATTACTGGCCGCCTAGCGCCGCCTTGCGAAACTCCGTCGGAGTTTGGCCGGTCGCCTCCTTGAAGGCGCGGTTGAACGGCGCAATCGACCCGAATCCGACATCGAGCGCGACCTGAAACACCTGCCGCCTTGCCTCCGACGGATCGGCAAGGATGCGCTTTGCTTCCTCCAACCGGTAGGAATTAAGGAACGCCGAGAAGTTCCGGCAGCCAAGATGGCCGTTGATCAACGCGCGCAATTGGTGTTCGGGAACGCCGACCTTCGCGGCGAGGGTTGCAACCGTCAAACCCTCCTCCCGCCAGGCGCCCTCCTCCATCAGGGATGAAAGCCTGTCATAGACAGGTCTGTCCGCAGCGGGGAGCGATGGCGCCTCGTCGCCCAGATCGCGCAGCGCCGCGCCGGGCGCCGGTGTCTTCAGAGCAGGTCCGTCGAGAACCTCCCCCTTCATCGACAGCAGCCAGGCGCCAAAGCCAAGCGTCATAATAAGGAGCGCGGTCGCCTGAAATAAAAGCACCCATGCCGGCGGCTGATCCCGAAATCCGACCGTCTCGGAATAATTGATGATAAAACCGGTGATCCCGACCGCGACCGCGAAGATAATCCGGAAGCGGCGGCGGCCTTCGATGAGATCGTCGTTGAAAAAACGGAGCGCTGAATAGATCGCATGACCGAAAGCGCCGATCATTACGATACGCGCGAGGATAAGGCCGGCTGTCCATGCGGCGCCGGTGACCCCCGTGAATTGGAAGATCACAATCGGCGCGACAAGTAATAGCGGGATCAGGGACAGCCATCGCATGCGATAGCTGTCGTCAAACAGCGATTGCGCAAACCACCAGAAAATCACCGGCGCGATGATCGACAGCAGCGCGACCGGCACGACGAGCGGACCGATCGCTTCGATAAGGGGAACCGAAGTGTTGATCATATAGCAGGCGGCGGCGGCGATGAACGCCGCACCCAGCCCGCGCCGCCACGTCAACGGACGCTTTGAAAGAAAAATGAGCGCAATTAGTATCTCGGCGCCGACGGTCATGCCGCGCAGAAGCGTGTCAATCAGCAGAACGTCCTGCGCCATAGCGGCGGACAGTTCAGCCGTCCGGCTTTTCTGTCAACGCCGGAAGCTGACGCGGCCCGCTTGACGCCGTCATTCTTCTATGTAACTAACACGTTACCTATGAATAGCGCCGCAGACAAGGATATGGACGCAGTTTTCGCCGCTTTGGCGCATGAGACGCGGCGGCGCGTCCTCGATCTGCTGCGAGAAAGTCCGGGCGCAAGCGTCGGCGAGATCGCCTCGAAGTTCGATGTCAGCCGCATTGCGATCATGAAACATCTCGCCGTTCTGGAAGACGCGCATCTTATCGTATCGCAAAAGGACGGCAGGACACGGCGGCTCTACTTCAACGCGGCGCCGATCCGCATGATCTATGACCGCTGGACGGATGATTACAGCGGCTATTGGTCGGGTGAAATCATGCGCCTTAAATATCTTGCTGAAGCGCGCGCCGCTTCAGCGTCAAAAAAACCAAAACGGGAGCAGAAAAAATGACCGGCAGCAAATACGCGGAGCGGCAGATCTATAAAGTTGTCATCAAGGCGCCGATCGAAACCGTCTGGTCGGAACTGATCAAGACGACAAGCCCCCGCCCCTTTTTCTGGAATTCAAGCTGGGACACGCCGGCGGTAAAGCCCGGCAAGCCCTTCCGGATGCTGTCAGCGGACAAACGCGTGGTCGGCGTCGTCGGCGAGTTTTTGGAAATGGATCCGCCGCATCTTCTGTCCCATTCCTTTCGTCTGACATCGCTCGACGATGCGCCGTCCAAAGTCACCTACACGCTGAAAGAGACTGTAGAGGGCGTCGAGTTCTGTCTCATCACCGAGAATATCGTCGCCGGCTCGAAGAGCGAGAAGTCGATGGACGCCGGCGCGAAATTCATCGTCGAGAATTTCAAGGCCGTTGTCGAAACCGGAAAGGCGACGTTTGGGGCGCGCATGCAGAACGTTATGTTTGCGCTGATGGGGCCGATTGCGCCGAAAGCGCTGCGCGCAGAAAACTGGCCGCTTCGCGATTAGCCCGATATCGGGACGCGGCGCCTTCGGGATTTGGTCGCAATTCAGTTGGCGCACATCGCTTGGCGCTGCTATTCATCGCGAATGCCAGCGATCACAATTCTTGTCGACGCCGACGCCTGTCCGGTCAAGGAGGAGATCTACAAGGTCGCCCTGCGCCATTCGGTCAGGGCGATCGTCGTCTCGAACGGCGGGATAAGAATTCCCGAGCATCCTCTTATCGTTCGCGAAATCGTCAGCGGCGCGTTCGATGCGGCGGACGATTTCATTGTCGAAAGAGCTGACCCGCATACGATAGTCGTCACCGCCGATATCCTGCTCGCGGACCGGTGCCTCAAGAACGGCGCTAGCGTCGTGGCGCCGAATGGCAAGCCGTTCACGACAAGCTCGATCGGCGCCTCGATTGCGACGCGCGCGATCATGCAGGATTTGAGAGGGTCAGGCGATCCGACAGCGGCAGGCGGTCAAAGACCGTTCTCGAAAGAAGACCGTTCGCGCTTCCTACAGGCGCTGGACGGAATGATCGTAAAATTGCAGCGCAGTTGACGATCGCCATTTCGGCGCGGCGCCGTGCGATTTTCGTATTCGATTGCGCCAACGGCGCTACCGGACCAGCCGGCCCGCCGCCTTTCGCTCGCTCATCTGGTGGCGCAAAAACGCAGGCAACAGGGGCATTTCTGGTCGCGATTCCTCGTCGTCGGCGAGAAGATTGATATTCTCATAGAAGAACGCCATCGCCGCAAATCCGTTTAGCGCCTTGATGAAACTGTTCTTCGAATTTGGTCCCCAAAACCCGTCGCCAAGCCGCAGCTTATTCTCAAAGCTCGGCGCAGCGGCGACCGCGCCAGAGAGCAGTCTTGCGCAGATGTCAGGTTCGACGCACATCGGCCGCGCGATCCCGATAAGATCGACGGCGCCGGATGTGAGCGCTTCGTCCATCGCCTTGCGCGAGCGGAATCCTCCGGTCGCCATCAGCGGCATCTTTGCGACGCGCGCCGCTTCTTCGGCGAACTGAAGGAAATAGGCTTCGCGCTTCCTGGTCGACTCGCGCCGTTCTTCTGCGGGTTCCAAACCTTCGATGTTCATCATTCTCGGTTGCTCATAGGAGCCGCCGGAGATTTCGAGGAAGTCGATCCCCTCTTCGTTCAGCCACTCGATGACTTGCAGGCATTCGTCGAATGAAAAGCCGCCCTTTTGGAAGTCAGATGAATTGAGCTTCACGGCCACCGGAAAGCCCGACCCGACTTTCGCGCGAACCGCTCCGACCGTCCGCAGCAAAAGCCGCGCGCGATTGTCGAGACTGCCGCCCCATTCGTCGGTTCTTTGATTCGCTTTCGGGTTGAGAAATTCGGAAATGAGATATCCATGCGCGCCGTGCACCTCGACGCCCGAAAAACCTGCCGCCTTGCAGACGGAGGCGGCGTGGGCGAAGCGGTCGATCACATCTTCAATTTCATCGCCCGTCAGCGCGCGCGGCGTCCCGAATTGACCGCCCGGAAGGTTGAGCGCGATCGCCGACGGCGCCGCCGGCGTCTTGTTGACGTAGATCGGCGTTTGCCGCCCGGCATGCGCGAGCTGGACCATGATCTCAGCCCCCGCCCCGTTAGCGGCGGCCGCGTACGCCTCAAGCGCGCGCATCGCCTCGGCGCATTGCGGTCCGTCGATCGCAACATTTCCGGGGCGTTCGAGATAGCGGCGATCAACCTGAACGTTGCCGGTGAGGAGCAGGCCGGCGCCGCCGGCCGCCCACCGTTTGTAAAGGGTTTCCAGCCGCCGTGTTGCGCGGTTTGTCTCGTCGCCGAGACCTTCGGTCATCGACGCCTTGACGAGCCGGTTCTTCAATCGGACGCCGCACGGCAGCGTTATCGGATCGGCGATGGTCACAGCCATGGGCGCATCGAGCCTCAATGCGCCGAAGGTTAACGGCGCCCGTTCCTTTCACCCTGATTCGAGCATGGCGGTCGCCTGTCTGGCACGGCGTTTGCGAAGTCTTGTTCGAATTCGACTTTCAGTCCTTGCACCGGACCTCCTGCTGAGGCCGCCCCTAAACCGAGCGGCCTCATTTTCGTTCGGCAGGCTCTACCAGCCGTCCGTATTTCTTCAACGCCGCCTGCAGCCGGTCATGCGGAAGCTCGTGGACGGTATAGAGGTTTGCGCCCGTCATCGTCTCGGCGGCGACCAGCGCATTGACGATCGCCTCTTCGGTCGCTTCGACGGCGGCGAGAAAGATCGGCCCGAGCGCATCGTTCGGAACGAACTCGACCGTCTGATTTTCGAGCCGGTATGCGGCTTTAGAGTTCGCTGTCGAAAAGGCGATGAAAATGTCGCCCGAGCCGTTCGACGCATGGCTTCCCATTCGGCCAAGGCCAAGAGACGCGCGCTGCGCCACGCGGCGAAGCTGGTGCGGGAGAAGCGGCGCGTCGGTCGCAATAACGACGATGATTGAGCCGCGCTCCTCCTGCTGAGGCGCCGCCGGCAGAAGGTCGGCAATTTCTTCGCCGATCGGAACGCCGGCGATGCGCATGGTTTTTCTGATGCCGTAATTCGACTGCACGAGGGCGCCGATCGTGTAGCCGCCTTTGTCCTTGTCGATGACGCGTGACGCGGTTCCAATCCCGCCCTTGAATTCATGCGTGATCATGCCGGTGCCGCCGCCGACATTGCCTTCCGCGACGGGGCCTGATTTTGCCGCATCGAGCGCGTCAAACGTGTCTTTCTTCGTCACGTGAAAGCCGTTGATGTCATTGAGATCGCCGTCATAAGTCTCAGCGACGACGGGCAATGACCAAAAGACTTCGGGCTCTCCCGGAAGGCCTTCGTAGAACTTGTGCTTCACCTGCCATTCGATGACCGCGTCATGAACGACGCCGACCGAATGCGTGTTGGTGATCATCACCGGCCCTTCGAGAAAGCCGGATTCGGTGATCCAGGTTGTTCCCGTCATCTCGCCATTGCCGTTCAGCGCATGCCAGCCGGCGAAAACGGGATCATAGGTGCGCCCGCGCGGCAGGATCGCGGTGACGCCGGTCCTGATCGGCCCCTTGCCGCGCGCGAGTTTGCCTGCGCCTTTGATGATCGTCTTGTGGCCAACCTCAACGCCCGCAACATCGGTGATCGAATTCAGTGGCCCTGGCGTTCCGTCAAATGGAACGCCGAGATCGCGCGCGCGCACCGGATCTGCGGCGAAAGCGGGGGCGGCGAAAAGACAGATGATTGCGGCAAATGACGAGAAACGAATCATGACGCCCTCTCTTGGTTTTTCAGAGCCGATTCTAGTGTCGTTGGTTCTTGATGCGCAACGTTCCAAAGCGCACTATCGGCGGATGGATCCCCTGCCCATCCTCACGGAAATCGACGGGCCGCTGTTCGTCGTCACCATCAACCGCCCCGAACGGCGCAACGCCGTCGACCGGGACTGCGCCGACGCGCTGGTAAAGGCGTTTTGCGCCTTCGACGCCGACCAGGACCTTTCCGTCGCGATCTTGACCGGCAATGGCGGCGAGTTCTGCGCTGGCGCGGACCTCAAAGCGATCGCGGAAGGAAAAGGCAACCGCATCGACGGCGAGGCGAAGGAATTCGACCTCAAAGGCCCAATGGGCCCTACACGGATGAATTTGTCGAAGCCTGTCATCGCCGCCGTGGAAGGACACGCGGTTGCGGGCGGGCTAGAACTCGCGCTTTGGTGCGATCTGCGCGTTGCGGCGAACAACGCGACGTTCGGCGTTTACTGCCGCCGTTTCGGCGTTCCCTTGATCGACGGCGGCACGGTGCGCCTGCCGCGCCTTGTCGGCGCGTCGCGCGCGATGGATATGATCCTCTCCGGGCGCAGGGTCAGCGCGGAAGAAGCGTTTTCCTGGGGCCTTGCCAACCGCCTCGCAGAGCCCGGCCGCGCGCTCGCCGGGGCCAAGGCGCTCGGCCGGGAGATCGCAAAATTTCCACAGGGCTGCATGCGGCGCGACCGCGCCAGCGCTCATTCCCAATGGTCGCTGTCGGAGAAGGAAGCGCTCGCCGCCGAATTCGCCCTCGGAAAAAAGACGCTCGAATCAGGCGAAACGCTTGCAGGCGCGATGCAATTCGCGCAAGGCGAAGGCCGCGGCGGCAAGTCCCTTTGACCGTCCCTTTTGGCTGTTAAAGATTTGAGTATGACGAAGCGCGCATCGAAAATGAGCGAGCCTGACCTGTTCGCATCAGGCGGCGATTACACCGCAAAGGACATCGAGGTTCTTGAAGGGCTGGAGCCCGTCAGGAAGCGCCCCGGCATGTATATCGGCGGCACCGACGAAAAGGCGCTGCACCATCTCTTCGCCGAGGTTCTCGACAATTCGATGGACGAAGCGGTCGCGGGCCATGCGAGCCGGATCGAGGTCGAGCTATTCGAGGACGGCTATCTCGCCGTTACCGACAACGGGCGCGGCATTCCGATCGATCCGCATCCAAAGTTCAAGAACAAATCCGCGCTCGAAGTCATCATGACGACGCTGCACTCCGGCGGGAAGTTCGATGGTAAATCCTATTCGACGTCGGGCGGGCTGCACGGCGTCGGCGTTTCGGTCGTCAATGCGCTTTCCGATGTTCTGATGGTTGAAGTTGCGCGCAATCGCCAGATGTGGCGCCAGACATATTCAAAGGGACATCCGACATCGAAGCTAATCGATGCCGGCGTTGCGCATAACAAGCGCGGAACGACGGTGAAGTTTCACCCGGACCCGGAAATCTTCGGCGCGAAGGCCGCATTCAGACCAGCGCGCCTCTACAAGATGGCTCGATCCAAAGCCTATCTTTTCGGCGGCGTTGAAATCCGCTGGCGCTGCGCGCCGTCGCTCATCAAGGATGAAACGCCCGCCGAAGCTGTCTTTCATTTCGAGGCTGGCCTTACCGATTATCTGGGCAGCCTCATCAACGGCAAGCCGACGGTCACCGACGAAATCTTTTCGGGCCGTGTCGAGCGAAAAGCCGATGGCGGCCACGGCAATGTCGAATGGGCGGTCTGTTGGGGCGCCGCCGGTTTTGGCGACGAAGACGGCTTCATCCATTCCTATTGCAACACCATCCCGACCGCCGAAGGCGGAACGCATGAAGCGGGTCTTCGCGCCGCCCTGTCGAAGGGACTCAAAGCCTATGCCGACCTCGCCGGCAACAAGAAGGCCGGAAACGTCACGCCCGAAGACATCATGACGACGGCGGGCGCATTATTATCCGTCTTCGTCCGTAATCCGGAATTTCAGGGCCAGACCAAAGACAAGCTCGCAACCGCCGAAGCGCTGCGCATTGTCGAGAACACCGTGCGCCCCGCTTTCGATCACTGGCTCGCGAGCCATCCGAAACAGGCGAACGACCTTTTAGGCTGGGTGATCGACCGCGCGGACGAACGGATGCGCCGACGCAAGGAAAAGGAAGTCAGCAGAGCGGCGGCGACACGAAAGCTCCGCCTTCCCGGCAAGCTCGCCGACTGCAGCCAGAAAGACCGTGAAGGCACCGAGATTTTCCTGGTCGAGGGCGACTCGGCCGGCGGCAGCGCAAAGCAGGCGCGAAACCGCGCGACGCAGGCGATCTATCCGATGCGCGGCAAGGTCTTGAACGTCGCATCAGCGACCCGCGACAAGATCATGGCGAATGAGGAAATCCAGAACATCGCGCAAGCGCTCGGCGTTTCGCTCGGCGCGAAGTTCGATCTTGATGATCTGCGCTACGAAAAAATCATCATCATGACCGACGCCGATGTTGACGGCGCGCATATCGCATCGCTTCTGATCACCTTCTTTTATCAGGAAATGAAAGAGCTGATCGACGCCGGGCGCCTCTATATGGCGCAGCCGCCGCTTTATCGTCTGACCGCAGGCGGCAAGACCATTTACGCAATGGACGACGCCGCGCGCGAGCGCATTTTGAAGACCGAATTCAAGTCGAACCAGAAAGTCGAGACGGGCCGCTTCAAAGGCCTTGGTGAAATGATGCCGGCGCAGCTCAAAGAAACGACGATGGACCCGCGTTCAAGAACGCTCGCCCGCGTCGTCATCGCCGACGACAAACAGGAAGCCGCGATCGATCTCGTCGACCGCCTGATGGGCAAAAAAGCCGAAGCGCGCTTTCAGTTCATTCAGGAGAACGCGAGTTTTGTCAGGGACGAGCTGGATATTTAGTCCCGTCACTCAATTGTAGCGCGCACATCGACGACCGCCCGCTCACTGCGCGGCTCCAGCATGTCGGCGAAGGTGATCCGTTCAACCCCACCCGCTCACCCCGGCGAAGGCCGGGGTCCAGCACTGATCTCATTCTTGCGCGCCTTGCGCGCGTTGGATCCCGTCTTTCGCCGGGATGAGCGGAAATGGCTTATCGCCTCCGGCGGCGAAAGGCGTCTTCTTCTCAACCCGGAAAGCACGCGCGCCTTTTCGCACGCCAATGAGGCGTGATTTTTTTGTCCAGCGGCGTCCAGACCGACCGCCCGGTTCGCCGCAAAATATTCACGATGTCAAAGAGCCGCGAGCGCGCGCCGAAGCGTTCGCTCACTTGTCGAATTGTCGAGATGGGATTTCGGCGCGCGCGTTCAAGCATTCGAAAAGGCGTATTTGCATCTTCGAATTCGCGCGGTTGGAGAATATTGCGCGCTAGCCCGGATAAACGGCGAGCGCGCCAAGCGCTATCGCGAACCAAAATCCGATTTCAATCGTTTCGCTCAAAGGCTGGATTTTCCGGAACGCGCCCCAAGCGTGAATGAAGACCATCAGCACGGAAATGACGATCACGATCGACACCAGTTCCGCGATGGCGACGCCGGTCAGCCCTGCGCGAATGCATGCCGCATTGATGGCGATCGCCACGACGCTGAGACTGCGGCCGAGATAAACGGCAAGGTCCGTATGCGCCGGAATGCGCCAGCCGAGTATGCTCGCCCATCGCATCGGATCGATCAGAAGCGGAATGGCGAACAAAACCGCCGTAAGGGCGGAAAGCCAGATTAGAAATTCGTCCGCGTAACCGCTGAACATGCCGATCATGATCGCCCCTCCAGATGATGGGGAGGAGGTTACCGCGAAACGGCCCGGCCGGAAAGTTCGCGCCGCGCCGGAGCATGCGGACTGCAGATCGTAATTTTTTCTACGTCTCGCGATTGCGAGAATGGCCCGGCGCCCGCGATTCTTGCATCGCGAAAAGGCCGGAGACGTTGCGCCTTACTTCTTGGCGATCCGCTGCGTCTGCGCGAGGTTCAGATCTGAGGTCGGGGCTTTTCTTGCGGCGGCTTTTTTCTTCGCCGGGATCGTCGCGTCGCGGTCGAGGCGGAGCTGTTTCAGCTTTTCCGATTTCTGGCGTTGTTTTTCTGCGGCGTGGCGCACTTCAGTCATTGCAGCGGTCTCGGCGCTCGCGCGCGCGGCCTTGCGGTCAGTCGGAGACATTTTTCCTGCGGCCATTCGAGGTTCCTTCGTTCGGGCGAAAAAAAACGCCGGGCTTTAGGCCCGGCGCTCTGTGTGCAGACAATTCGGAAGGTCTTAGATGACCTTGAGCTGGGCCGCCGAGGTCTTGCCGCGATCCGACGCGAGCTCGAAGCTCACCGCCTGGCCGTCGTTGAGCGAGCGCAAGCCCGCCGCTTCGAGAGCCGTCGCATGCACAAACACGTCTTTGCCGCCGTCATCCGGCGCGATAAAGCCGTAGCCATTTTGCGAATTGTACCATTTCACTTTGCCAGTAGCCATTTTAGTCTCCTTCAAGACATTGGTTAGTTAGTTGAGACCGAATCGACGCAACGCGCGGCGACCCGTAGAAACCGATGTTTTGGAGGAGTGTATAAGCTCTGCTTTGAGGCCTAATAGACGGCCCAAAATCATTGGTTCAAGGGCGATATGGGCGTTCACCTGCCCCATTGCAAGAAAAATCGCCTCTCCAACGCGTTCCTGCGCCAGTGATATCATCACGTAATGGGCCGAAAACCTCGGATTATCTGCATTTTTGCGGCTTCCCGCCGGTAGTGAAATCTCAAGGCCGCAGCCGCCGCGAGCGGCATTTTGAACGCGCGATGCCCCCGTCCCCTTCAAATTTGTCAAGCCTCGACATCGAATTTGGCCCGCCATAGCCTCCCCCAGAGGGGTGAGGCGGGGAGTACAGTGTCCTTTCAAATGATCAACGCGCGCGTCGCGGCCGCGACGGCGATTGCGCTATTTGCATCCGGCGGCCAAGCGCGGGCGGAAGCGTCGCTCCTCTCCGGCGCCGGCGGACTTGCGATCGGATCGGCGATCGTGATTTCGCTCCTTGGCGCGCTCACCTTTGCGATCATGACGTCGTCGCGGCTTTCCGGCTCTTCGCTGTTCAATCGCCTATTCATCGTCGTTGCGACGACATCGGCGTTCTTTTCCGCCGTCTCGTCCGCCATCGGCTTTTCGCTGATTACGTCGCAGGAGACGTCGGATTTTTTCTGCAACGCCATTTTGCCGCCCGCCTTCGGCGTTTTCGTTTTCTTTCTCGGCATCGCAGTCTGGATCGGCGGCGCGGAGCTTGTGCGCCATCGCGACTGGTTTCGCGGGCTTGGGTCCGGCCCCGTCGCGACTGCGCTTCATTTCATCGAGCGGTCGGTCAAGATTTTTGTCGTGATACCGATTCTGTCGCTCATTCTTTTCGTCGTTTCGACATGGACCACGGTCGTCGGCATTCCAGGCGTCGAGGCGGTGCGCACAACCTACGCCTATGAACTCGATCGTCTGCAATCTGAGTGCGCCGCCATCGTCGCCTGGCGCCAGCGCGATCTCGCGATGCTCGAAGAACTGAAGCTCTCGGTTCGGACGACAGCTGGATCGGCAGCGCGCGAACGCGAAGGCGGGTTTCAGACGGGCAGCGCCGGACGCGGCGCCGTCGCCGCCTATATCGAAGGCGTCGCCGGGTGGTATCAGGCGGTTGAAGACAGCGTCGCTGCGACAATCGGCGGCCGCGATCCGGCGGGGCTTTCGCCGTTCGAACCTGAAATCTGCGCATCGCGCACGGAAACATTGAGAACTGCGCTCGGCTCTGACGCCTACGCCAATTATGACGCCTGGGCCGGCGCATTCGAGACCGGCTTCAATGATTTTGCGATCACGCTTAATCGCTGGCGGCAGGATCGGCGGATTGAAAACCTTCTTCAATCGCAGCTTGATTCCTTTAACCGCGCCAACCCAAAGCCGGTCGCCGGTCTTGCGCCTGCGCAATCGCGCGCAATCGACGCCTATTTTGACGGCGTTGAAGAAGCGCTTAAAAAATTCATTTCAAGCCAAAGGCGCAACAAACCGGCGCCGCCGATCGCGTCCGCTTCGGAGCGCTCGCCGGAACGCGGGCTCGACATCGTGCTGGCGCTTTTTCAGGGCGGAGAAGAACCAGCGGCGGACGCCGAAAGGAAAAAGATCTCGCGCACAGCAGAATTTGTCGCCGCTGAGCGCATCCCCGGCCTTTCCGCAATCACGCCGCGCGATGCAGTGCTAAAACACGCGCAAATCTTCTCGGATGTCTGGGCGCTTGGGATTTCGTGGGACTATGCAAGCTATGTGCTGATGCTCGCATTTTTGTTCTTCCCGTCGGCTGAACGCGCGGCGGGCAGGAAAGACGACTAACGTGCGAGACGGTAAACGAAAACCTCGCCTGCGCCCTTCTCCGGCGCAAACGCTTCTTCAAGCTGGAAGCGCGCGTCGCTAAGCGGCTCGTCCCGGACAACATAATCGAACGGGAATTTCGCCGCGACGCCAGCCAGCGTGTCGCCGCTCGCCGCACTGACAAAACGCGCCGCGCCGCCGCCGAGCGCTGTCCGCCAGCGCTCGTTCCATGGAAGGATATCCTGTTCGAGGAACGGAAAATCCTTCGATGCAACGACCGCTCGCCGTCCAACAAGGCGCATGCGCTGAGGATCGATCGCGCGGCCGATCCTCGCCCCGCCATTTTGATCGACCAGAAAGACCGCATCGTGCGGCGTTTCATGCGCCGCCCAGCGATAGAGCGGGTGCTGGTTCCCGGCTCGCGGAATGACAAGCTCGTGCCGCCGCGAATAGAGCGCTGCCGGCGACAAAAGCGCGAGGACGAGGGCGAGCCCGGCGAGGCGCGCATTCGGCGCGATGCGCGCCGCAATCAGTGTGTCAAATGCCGCGATCGCGCCGCGCCCGGTGACTATGCGGATGCCGATCCAGAGGACGATCAGCGCCGATACAAGCAATGACAATTCGGTGATGCGCCCAGCCGGCGTCGCCGCAAAGAAGAGCGCAACGAGAACAAGAAACGACGCGAACCGCCCATTGCGAAATTCCGCCGCAGCGAACACGGCAAACGCGTAAAGCATCAGCGGCGCGCCAACGATGACATAGCGGTACGGGATCAATTCAACAAAAAAGCGAACCGGCATAACCTCAACGAAAAGGAAACCGCAAACGCAGATCAGGAAATAAGAGGCAAGCCCGGCAACGACGAGCTTGCGCCGGGGAAATTCGCCGCTCATTTTCCAGACGATCAAAACCGCCGCTGCACTTCCAAGAACGCCTGCGATCCAGTCGCTTGCTGGAAAGAGGCTTGGGATGAAATCGGTCGGATGGCGCACCCATGCAAGAATTTCGGTGTAGGTTCGCGTCGGCAGCATTTCGTCCAGCGTCGCGCTGAGCAATAGATACTGCAGCAGGAAAAGAGCGATGAACGCCAGAACGGATAACCATGCCGATGGCGATTTCAGCGCCGCGATTTTCTCGTCGCGCTCATAGTCGGCAAAGAAAATGATCGCGACCAGGATGCCGCCGTGAATCGCCATCAGCGGATGAACGAGAAGCGCAATTGAAAAGAACGCCATCGCCATCGCCGGGCGCCGCTCAAGAAAATAGGTCCATCCGGCGGTTACGAACAAAACGGAGAACATCGCCGTCGACGGATCGCCCCAGAGCCATCCCCAGGCGAATAGATTGGGGACCGCAAACAACGATCCAGCACCGATCAGCACGCCGACAAGCGCGAGCTTTCGGTCGCCGGATAGCGCGCGCAGAAAGTGAAAGAATACGGCCGGCCACAAAAGGCAGCGCAAAAGATTGAACGCCGCCATAATGACGTCATAGCGAACGCCCGTAGCAGCTTCAGCAGAACTCAAACCCGCAGCAAGAAGCGTGTCGACATTATAGGCTGTCGTGGTGTTCGTGTAGAAGTCATTGGTCAAAAATGCCGGGTCAATGAACCGCTCGATCGCGGGATAACCGTCGACCGACGGCCAGCCCCAGGGAACGAACGCAGCGGACGCGTAAAAAATTCCCGCAGCGGCGAGGACGACCGCTTCTAGTCTTTTGTCCGGAATTTTCAGGAGATCTTTGTCGGCCGGCATGTTGTGCGGCCTATCGCTCAGCAAATCGCAGGATGAGAGACTTTAAATCGTCAAAGCGGTCGAAGATTACATCTGCGCCGGCGGTTGAATTCGCGGACGCCGGCGTGCGGCGCAGGAAGGTTACGGCGCCAAGATGCGATTTTGCGCCTTCGCAATCTTTTTTCGCATCATCGCCGATCATCCATACAATCGCGCTCGGATTGAGGCCGAGCTTTCTTCCCGCCAGCGCGTAAATCTGCGGTGACGGTTTGTCGGCGCCCGCCTCTTCTGAGGTGACGACGTGGTCGACGATCGACTCAAGGCCGAAATAGACGATCTTGCGAAACTGGATCTGCGCGGTGAGGTCGGTGACGATCGCCATCTGCACGCCGATTGAGCGAATGAGGCGCATCGTTTCTTCAACATCTGGAAACAGCGACGCGGCGGATAGAAACGTCCGCCAATAGGTCTGTTCGCAGTCGAGCGCCATCACGACGTCTGACCTTAGGCCGGTAAGTTCGATCATGCGCTGGAAATAGAGAAGCCGGCTATGCGCGCTCGCATTGTCCTTCAGGTCGGCCTTGATGCTCTTTCGCGCCTCGTCATAGAGCGCATCGAACCTTTCGGGCGTTATGCCCGCGTTCCGGCCAAGTTTCGCACGCACCTGCGCCAGCGCTTTGGCATGCGCATGGTCGTAATCGTAAAGCGTGTTGTCGAGATCGAACAACACGGCGTTCGGGCGGGCGGTGAGGATTTCGCGATCGCAATTGACCTTCATGAACCGCCCTTCAATCCTTCATTCGCCGTTGGCGCGTCTGTCTGATCAGGTGAATGACGACGATAAGCTGCATGACGCCAAGCAGACCGCCTTCCCATTTCGGTTCCGGCCCGAGGAGATCATCCGCCTCAGGCGCAAGTTTGCCCAAGATCAGACGTATGTCTTCCGCTTCGACATCCCCTTCAACGTCAAATTCCACGAAACCGTCAATTCCGGGCGGATGCTGATCGAGCTGGACGCCGCAAAGGCCGATGAGGCAGCGCGCAAGGTCGGCGAAATCGGTCGCGTCGCGCCAACGGACGCTGAGCTTTAAGGCGCCGGGCGACGGGTCATCGGGTTCTTTCAATCGCCCCGCATCGGCCGGACGAAGCGAAAACACGAGGTCCGACCGCGCCATCTGCGGCTGGATGTATTTGTTGCTGTCTTCTGCGCGCCGCTCAATGGAGGCTTCGACGGCGGCGCGGTCATGGCCGCGCTCGAAGACGTCGCGGCGGATTTTCAAACGCCTGCGCAGCCCGTCATCCATGTCGAGAAAAACGGTCGCGTCGAACATCTCGCGGAGCGACGTCGAGTAAAACGTGTGAAGTCCGCTGACGATTACAACGTCATTGCCGCGCATGCGGCGAAACGGCGTGAAACGCCCGGTGCCATGATCGTAATGACGCTGTGAGATCGCCCGCTCGGCGAGGAGCGCCTGTACGTCAACCGTCAGCGCTTTTAGATCATTCGCGCGCGGATCGAGATGCGTAAGGATCTGCCACATCGGCGCGCCGCGCTCATAACGGTGATAGTCGTCGCCCGAAAGCGGGATGACCGAATTCGGACTGAAGAGATGCTCCAGCGCTCGCGCGAGCGTATCCTTGCCGGAACCTGAATCGCCGGCGATTCCAATCGAAATCGGCCGCCGCGACAGGCGGAAAAAATCGTTTGAGGCAACGCCGCGCCTGTAAAGGGAGGCTGCGATCATTACGCCTGCGAGCGTTCGCAAGGTTACAATCATCGAAACCGGGCGGCTGATTTCCCCGAACGATTCTGCAATCGGCGCAGTAAGATCGAGACCAAGCAATGGCGCGCGCGCGCCGGTCGCCAGGAGCAATTGCTCGGCGGCGAACAGCGTCGCATAAGCGCCGACAAGCAGCACCGACCTCGCGCGAGAATCCTCGCGCAATTGATAGAATACAAGGAATGGAACGCACCAGACGAACCAGCCGGGCGCCGCAGGCGCCAGCGTCAGCACCGTCATGAAGCCGACGCCGAGCAAAGCGAACAGAAGATCGAAGTTGATGCGGCCGACGGAAAACGCCGCGTAAACCGCCGCCGCATAGCCGATAAAGAAAAGATAAAGCTGATGCCCTTCGCCGAGCGGCAGCACAAAGCGGTAAAGCCGGTCGACTTCCGGGCTCAGGAAAATCATTGTCTGCGCGCCGGGCGACAGAAGGATCGGAATTTGCAGCGCCGCCGTTACAATCGCCGCCGTCGCGATGAAAAGCGTCCCCTTCGGTCTGAACTGGCGATTGTTGATCGCATAGAGAAAGAGAAACGGCGCGGCGAGCGCCATGCTGAATTTCGCGCTGATGGCGAGAGCGAGCAGAACGCCCGCCGCCTTCGCCCAGTGATGGCGCAGCGCCAGCAACGCGCCGCCAAGGAGCGCGACCGGCACGATGTCCGTCTGACCGTGATAATAGGTCGTGTAAATAACAATCGGCGACAGCCAATAGAACCACGCGACCAGGCGCTGGCGATCTTCGAACAGCCTGCAAAGCACGACAAAGAGCGCGTAATCGGCGGCAAGAAGGCTCGCCGAGAAGCCAAGGCGCGTGAACAACTCGCCGCCGGTAGCAGCGTCAACGGCGATTCCGATTGCGACCGCCGGCGCATGGGCAAAATACATGGCGACGCCATAGGGAAAGGCGTTATCGGCGCCGCCGCCCGCGATGAAGGCCGACCAGGGGTCGAGCGACGGATCGAGAATTGTCTCCCGCATGAACGGGATGAAGAGCGCTTCTTGAACATGGGGAAGGAAGATGACGCAAAGCGCGACGCGGATCGCAAGGACCGCCCAGAACACCGGCGTCAGCTCAATCGAAATATCCCGCCGCCGCCATGAAAATAGCGGCGCCCATGGCGATGGCGCCGGCAATGTGCGTGACTGCGATATGTCTTCAGACTGTTTCAAACGATCGCCCGCATCCAGAAGTCGGGCGATTTGGTGCAAACCGCGTCCGCGACGACGCCTTCGCGATCGAGAAGCGCGCGAAGCGCCGGAATGGATTGCTCGGCAGTCCGCCCCTGGAGTTCCGGCGACACGAGGCAAAGACGAAACCCGAGCGATCTAAGATGCGCGGCCTCGCCGCCTGTTATTGGAAATCGCGTAAAGCAATCGACCCATATCCACGACACGAGCCCGGCCAGCGCCTCGGCGGTTCTGATCGACTCAAATTCCGAAATGCGGACCGCACAGCGCTTTTCGCCTGAACGCGCCGTGCGCACCAGAAACGGGAAAGACTGATCGAGAAAGAAAAATTCCTCGATCCCCTGAGCCTTCATCAGGCCGAGCAAACGGTCTTCCAGGCCCTCTTCTTTCACGTTGAGAATGAGAAGGCGATGGTCGTAGGACGCAATCCAGTCCTCGAAATCAACGCCGCCGGCAAATGCGTCATGATGGATGATGAGGCGGTCTCCATGCGACCGGATATCAACTTCGACGCCGAAATTGCGCGGCGTCGCACGCAGCATGTCGGTCGTATTGCGGCGGTGAGATACGATGATCATTGGGTGCGCTCCGCCGCCATGCGCCGGCGCAACTCGAAACTGAAATCAACCGTACGCCGGATGAACTTGCCCTTGGCCTTCCAGTTGATGTTCCAGTGCGAAGTTCCGTGCGCGCGTTCGCCAAAAACAACGTCAAACCGCTTCACTTCAAGACCGTGCGCCTTCGCCTGAAAATAGGCGTAGAGATCGAGCGAGAAATCATGCGGCGGCGCTGTCCAGCTTTCGAAAAAGTTGCGATGAAAGACCGTCGGTTGCGCGTTGATGTCGATCAGCGGCCTTCCAAGCAGCAGCGTTTCGAAAACCGCCATCCCGCTCGTAAAGGCTTCGTCGCTCAACGGCCGGCCCCGTCGCCTGCCTTTAACGAAGAGGCGCGCCGGATCTGGCGCCTCATCGAACAGGCGCGCCGCTTTCAAAAAGTCGGCCGGATCGGTTTGCATGTCCGCATGCGTCCATCCAAGAACGCCGCCGCGCGCCGCGCGAAGGCCGCTCAAAATGCCAAAACCATAGCCCTGGTTTTTCTCGACGCGCGCGCTGCGGATTTGCGCATCACCCGATACGAGGCGCGCAAGAACCGCAGGGCTGTCATCCGTCGAACCATTATCGACAAGCACGACTTCAACCGGATGTCCGCTGAGACTTTCGCGGCACCGCGCAACAAGAAGCGGCAGGTTCGCCGCTTCATTGTAGCAGGGAATGACCAGCGAATGCGTCAGCGCCGTTCCGCTCATGCGACAGCCCGCTTTTCAAGAACGACCGAGCGGCCGAAGGCGAAGAGCCCGGGCGCGACTTTGACCAGCGCGCGATCGACGGCGCCCACCGCCTTTAACACGGCGCCCGGCAATTCCGGCATCGGCGTCTTGGCGATAACGCCGCCAGACAAAGGGAACAGCATGCATTCATTGAGCTCGTTCTTGACAATCTTGTAGCCGGGGACCCGCGCTTCAAATTCCTCAGACGATCGAAACAGCATTTCCGGTATTGCGCAGTTCGCCGACCACGGATCCGCCGGATCATTCGTCACTTCATTCTCGTTGAAGACGTCAACGTCATAGGACCACCCTTCGTGACGCATCAGACGCAATAGCGCGCGCATGAAAAACGCCGTGTTGATTTCCTGGATGATGATCCGACCGCCGGGGCGCAGCAGCGGATGAACGAGCTTCAGGAACGTCACGGGCTTGGCCATATGATGCATCATGTGGCTGCACACGATCACGTCGATCGATTGCGGCGCAAAGGGCGGGTTCATCGCGTCGGCGACTTCATCGACCCATTCATTCTTGACGACATCGGTCAGCGTCACATCGCCATTCGTCACATAAAGCGGCAGAAAGCCCGCGCCGCACCCGAATTCGACGACCTTTTCGCCCGGGCGGATATAATCGTTCATCCACGAGAAGCGATGGGACAACAGCGCATCGAGATTGCGGAACCGGTCAGCGAGAAACCGCCGGCGCGCCGCAGCGGTGTCGCCCTCGCTCGCCATGCGGTTTGCATCATGCGAGGGAAAATACGGCCCGTTCAAAAGCATCGCGCGATCTGTCATCTTTTACCCTGCATGCGCATCGGTGCGGCCGCGCACAAGCAAAATCTCGCGCATGCCGACGAAATTCATTGTCGCGCTCAATGCGAGCGCGCCGCAATAGGCGACCGACTTTCCGGCGAGCGCATCGCCGAGGAGCGCGATGATCGCGCTGTTGGCGCCGACATTGACGGCCATGCTTACGCCATAGAGCGCCGCAAACGCCGCAAATTGCTTTGCGTTTCCCTTTCCGGCGCGGAAGGTCCAGTTCTTGTTGGCGAAGTAGGCGAACGTCGCGCCGCACACAAAAGCGACGGCTTTTGCCGCCGGGATCGCCGCGCCGAGAAACAAAAGGCCCGCATAAACGGAGAGATCGACCCCGACATTGGCGAGGCCCGTTGCGCCAAAGCGCGCAATCTGTCCCGTCAACGCGGACGAGCCGGCTTCACCGGCCGGTAGCGCGCGCGGATCGCCGGACGCGACAGCGCCTTCACGCGTTTGTCCTTTTCGAGCGAATAGGGATGGCTTGACCATTTGTCGAAACACTCCGTCCAGTATTCAAAGGTCCTCAGTTCGTCGGGCGTGCCCCAGCCCAGATAATGATCGACCTCGAAAAGGCGGCAATCGAGGCCAAGCGCAATCGCATCATTGATACAGGAATCGACGTAGAATTCACCGTTCACCGTCCCTCCCCGTTCGATCATCCGTTCCGCCGCGCGCCGGAAATCAGCGGCGCGCCGGAAGGTGAATGCGCCGGTCACGATCGGGTCCAGAGCGGGATCGGCGAGCGGAACCTTCACCGAAACGCGCCTGATCCGCCCGTCCTCGTTCGCGTCGATCCAGCCGAACTGTTCCGGTTTCAGACGCGCGGCGGGATGCCGGCGCTTTCCCCAGACGATTACGTCTGCATTCGCCGCAAGCTCCGCAAAGCGGGCGCCATCGTACAAAAGGCCGTTATCGCAGGCGCCAATGGTTAACAGCGCGGCATCGTTGAGCCCTTCAAGGCCAAGGAGACAGGTGCGCGCCTGACCATCGGTGAGCGTATCGAGGAGGAGCGTGTCGGCGCCCGCGAGCGATCTTACCGCGGCATCGACTTCATCGACCCTTGGAAGGTCGCGGCGGAGGATGACGCGCGTGCGTTCGGCGCGCGGCAAATCTTCGATGGCGCGCACGACCATCGGGGTTCCCGAAACTTCGATCAGCGGCTTTGGCTTGTCGTAACCTTCTTTCGCAAAGCGCGCGCCAAGACCTGCCGCCGGCATCAGGACCGAGCCGCCGACGCGCGGCGGCGCGTCATCATTCGACGAAAGCGCGCGGAACAGGTCCGACCAGCGTTTGTACTCCTCCAAATCTTCGGGCGTTCCCCACTGCATGAAGTGCGGAATTTCATAAACGGCGACTTTCTCGCCGCGATCGAACAGCGGCTTATAGGCCATCGACACGTAATATTCGCCGTTCACGAGAAGCTGGCGCCGGATCGTCTCCTCGAACGCTTCGCGCATGCGGCGGCCGGAATCGAAATAGTAGGTCCCGCTCGACGCGAATTCAGACGATGGATCATCCGTAAACGGCTTTTTCTCCTGGATGTCGTACGCCCACAGGCCGTTCTCGCGCACATAGGCGTAGAAGGTCGAGCCAAGCGAGTGCGGATGAAAGCCGCGATAGCAGGGAATGGCGCCGGCGCACTTCGTCGCCGCAACGAATGATTTGAAATCGCTCCAGTCCCAGACGCAGGTGAAATCGCAATAATTGACGACGGTCGGCTTGTCCTGATCGAGACCTGGAACGCCGCGCAGCACGGCGTCGATCGGCCCGAGCTTGCGGCTTGAAACGGGTGCGATCTTCGCCGACGGCGCGGCGCGCATCAAGATTTCCTCCATCCTGAATTCCGGCGTCTTCAGGTGGTCTTCATTGCAGACGAAGGTGATGTCGCGCTCGCCCGGAAAGAGATCAACGACATGTTCGATGATCGCCTTTCCGTCGAATTCAATCAGCGGCTTCGGCCTGTCATAGCCTGCGCGGCGGAAGCGCTCGCCAAAGCCCGACATTGGAATGATGATCTGCATTGGCGGCGCGCTCATTTGCGTCCGGCGCGCCGGTCAAGCGCCTGCCTGTAGGTTTCAGCGTCCCAGCCGTGAAGCGCCGCTTCATCCTCCGTAGAGAGATAATTGACCGGCGTCGCCGGATCGATGCGCGCGAGCACAAGGCCAAGGCAGTCGAGCATCGCGAGTGCGCCTTTGGTGAGGTCTTCGCGCACGAGTACGCCCGTCCCCCTGACGACAACGACTTTCGGCGGCGGGATCATCGGCGCGACTGCGTCGCCGTCCGCCGCCACAGTCAGCGCACGCCCAAGAAAGACAACATGATCTGGATAGAGCGAGCCTTTCGCCGCGACGCCGCGTCGCGCCGCATCATGCGCAAGAAAGGCGACGGGGCCGACTTCCGCCCAACGGTAACCGGGCGGCGGCTCTGGCATTTTTATCGCGGGCGCATCTTCCCTAGACGCAATTTCAACCGCGAGGCGTTCTTCTACTTCATCGAGGAGCGCGCGCAGCTCGCCGACCGTTTCTGCGGCGACGACGAGCCCGTGATTGCCAAGCAGGAGAACTGAGGGGCGCGACGATTCGAACTGCTCGCGCACCGCTTTGGCGAGCGGCGCCCCCGGCCGTTGATAGGGAACAAACGCCCATTCAATTCCGGCGAGCCGTTCGGCAAGGCGCTGACGCGCGTCCTTTCTGACCGACCAGGCGATCGCATTCGCCGAGTGGACATGCGCGACGACTGCAAAAGGCGATAGCGCATGCAGCGGCGTTTCAATTGACGGGCGAAGCGCCTCATCGCTCGCCAGCGCCGCTTTGAGCGAAGCGTCATCGAAATCGCCATCAAGCGCGGCGCGCATTTTCGAAAGATCGACATCGACGAAAATCGGCTTGTCGCCCGCGTCCGCGAGCCAGGCGCCGGACGCCTTGATCCGCATCGAGGCGCCGGTCTTGATCGACGTGTTGCCGCCCGCCCCCTGAACAAGATCAAGGCGGCGCCCGATATCGCGCGAGAATTGCTCGAACTCGTCCATGCCGCCGCTTCTCACCTTCGCCTCGCGCGCCGTCAACCAGCGCCCCGGTCTGCGCGCCACACCTATAGGGAATTTCCTATATATCTCAAAGCGTTAAGGAAAGGGCGCCGGAAGGCGCAAGCGGTGCGGCCAATCGTTGGGACAGAAGCCGGAATCCGCATCGCGCACGCAGCGGTAATTCGCAAAAGTGGTACCGCCTTTCGGAATTGAACCGAAGACCTCTAGATCCACAATCTAGCGCTCTAACCAACTGAGCTAAGGCGGCACGCTGCGAGCCTGGCGGAGGGCCGGGCGCGGGCCGGGAACCTAGTCTTGGCCCCGGCCGATTTCAACCGCTTAATTCGGCCCTTTTGGGCCGTTACTGTCCGCGCGGCGGCAAGGTCGCGATGACGTCCTTGATCTGCTGGATGCGGGTCGTGTCAGCCGGGTGGGTCGACATGAATTCCGGCGGCTTTGATCCGCCCGACTGGCTCATCTTCGTCCAGAAT